>CAYIOJ010000064.1:0-2513 GCA_964365025.1 uncultured Gammaproteobacteria bacterium | reverse complement strand
CCAAATACAGAAAAGTCAGAGATGAAATGAAGAGGCAGAAAGCTCTTAGCCATATGGAATCAAAAGGAATCATGCTCTGCTTTGATGAGATTGAATAGCTATGGCATACTCTTTGGCCATACCGCCTGAAATGGTAAGGGAACTCTATTTTATACGGCAGAAAACCAAAGTCAGCATCAGAAAGCAGATTTTGCAGTCTGTAGAAAGGCATATAAAAGAATTCAAATCTACGGCAGAGCACAATGAAAATAAGAACAGCGTCGTATAGAAATTCAAAAAAGAAAAGAACTGACAAAGTCATCTTCTATAAAGATTTTAAGAAATACATCGACAAGAGCATTAATGGTGCAACCCAATTTGCATTCACCGTAATCTTAGACTTTATAGGAAAGATGAGGGATAAAGGAAAGTCAGATACTGAAATATTGCGCGATTTGGAGATTCTCATTCAAAGAGTTAAAGCAGAAAAGTCTGTGTTTAATTTAAAAGTTTCAAAAAAGTTTAATAAAATTGCGCTTTATACATCTTGCCCAATACTTCCATCTGAAAAAGGAGTTGCTTTTACAGATAAAAATACTTATGTTTCGTCATTAGAAACTAATAAATTTACTTCTGTAGTTTTCTTAAATTCAACTTTGGCTTTATGTGACTTAACCTTTTTTAATCAACCATTCAATTCTGCATTTGACAATAATCAATTTATTTCAAACATTGCAGATTTTTTAACTAAAACTGATAGAAAATTTAATGTTGCAGATTTTCCATATTTCTTTAAAGACAATGTGAACATAGTAACAACAAACTTAGGCTTAAGTGGCAATGCAATAAATTTGAAGAATAGCTTATCAAAAGCTGGCATTAATACAAATATTAAAAGAAGTTTAAATGCAAGCACTGATGCAATAGTAATTGAATTATTTGACGATTTCAGAGCAACACCAATAAGCATAGCAGTTGATGAAAATTCATTTAGAGTTAATGATTTACTTTTCGATAGAAACGATTCTTCTTTAATCTATTTATCAAAGGGCAATGTCACAATACTTACAATTTTAGCAAATGATAAAAAAGCGATGGAAAAAACTATAGAAATTCTGGAAAGCAAAGAAATAAGCCAAAATTTAATTGATGATAATTTAGCAGTAATTAGTGGTTTAAAGCTTGAGGAAGAAGAAATTGAAGAATAAAAGATGAATAAATATTTTAAATAAAAATTTGCTTAATTAGAAAACGAAATTCAATAAACGCACTTTTTGACAAACTATTCAGATGGGCAGATACAGTCAAATTCTGCAGCTATTCCACAGGCATATCCGCTTTTACATAAATCCTCAGGAACTGGCTGGATAGACCACCCTTCTCCCCTTTCGGTACACTCTACTCGGGTAATGCATTCTTCTGTTTCTCCACAAACTAAGACAGGTTTATGAGCCGCATCAAATTCAATGCTACAATCTCCACAAACAAGTTCACCTGTTGCATCAACAGTACATCCTTCAACTCCACATTTATCTTCTATATTATCAAGTAAACGAGGATTTATACTTCCTCTATCTGCGAGTTGTTCTACTGCCCCTGCTACAGCATCTTGACAGCTCTCAGTTTCAAGTCCCACTGGATGCGTTTGTTTGCCTTGTGGGTTAATATGAGCAATACTTACTACTGCAAAAATTGTCAAGGCAAGCACTGCAATTAGACCAAAAATAATTGCTGATTTTCCTTTCTTATCCATTTTTTCAATCCTTTACGTTTTTTATTTTAATATACTAATATTTTCAAATAAAATTTTTTAAATTAAAAATAGGAAAATAAAGTTTAATATAACTCGTTTACTCCTGCTATGTCTCCAGCATTCAATGTTCTCTTCTTTGTCTCTCCTTCCTGAGCAAACCTGTACTCTGTTTCTTCTGTGCAGCTGTCGCTTGGATGACCCATTCCTGCTGCATGTCCAAATTCATGCGTTGCAATGTTTTGATAGTCCATAATGCTTGTGTTGCCTAATGAGATTTCGCTTGTTGGACCTGCATTGCCCCATAAAAAGTCAGCGTCATCAAATACAGCATCAAACTCTACAAGTTTTCTTATACTAGGAGGACCACTAAAGACACCCCAAACAATTGTTACAGCAATAACTCCTGGCTCTGCAATACTGCCAAAAAATATCTCATTTTTGTTGTCCGGAGAAGATGTGTCTACACCATCAACAACTCCGCTTAAGTTTCTGCTGCCAAAAATCTCAAACGCAACTTGAGAATCCCATGCATCTAAACTTGTTGCAGTAACACTATCAACAAAAGCATCTGCCATTCCGTCGCTGTTTGTTGTATTTAGCACATAAGGCTCTGTGGTTTTCCATTTTGCTCCTTTTGCCAAGAATGCAAAGCAAGTTGAAGTTGCACTATCATTGCCTCCGCCTGGAGGATTATGCTGAGGTTTATGCCCAAATCCTTTTTTATAGTCAACAAACATATAACCTTGCAGAACTTCGCCATTAACAGTAACTGTGCCTAAGT
>CAYIOJ010000063.1:0-2615 GCA_964365025.1 uncultured Gammaproteobacteria bacterium | reverse complement strand
CTGACAAGGAAACTAATCTGGTGTTCACATTCACATCGCCATTAAGCGAAAAAGGTGAATGGCAGACAAACTACGGGGATTCCGGGGAGTACACTGTTACTGTAACCGTCTCTGACGGGGAATCAACAACTGCGAGAGATGTTCTGATAATCGTAAACAAGAAAGAAGAAACCCCGACAATTGACAGCGCAAAGCCGATTGAAAGCGGCTTGGCCATTGACGAGACCCAAGCTGTTGAATTCAGCGTTGCCGCAAGCGACCTGAACAAGGACCCGTTAAGCTACTCATGGAAGCTTGATGGCGCTGATGTCGGCACAGAAAACTCATACAGCTACCAGTCAACTTATGATGATGCAGGCACCCACACGGTAAAAGTGGAAGTGTCTGATGGTCTGTCAAGCGCAAGCAAAATATGGTCTGTTGACGTAAAAAATGTAAACAGAAAGCCTGTGCTTGAGGGAGTTGAGGATATAAAAGCAAAGGAAACCGAAAAGATTGCAATAACTGCATTGGCAACAGACGACGACAAAGACAAGATTATATACTCCATAAGCGACAAAAGGTTTGTGCAAGAGGACAATATATTCACATGGCAGACTGACTATGACAGCGCAGGCACGTACAAAGTCACTCTGAGCGCAAGCGACGGGCAGGACGCAACAGAGCAGGAATTAACAATCACTGTTGACAACGTGAACAGGGCGCCTGTCATAACAGACATTGTGCAGAAAAAATAATTTTTTTATCCTTTCTTTTTATTGAGGGGGAATAAATGAATAAAAGGATTGCGTTATTGGCAACTATATTTTTGATTTTCCCCTATGTTGTATTTTCAACCACCACATTTGTGGTACAAGAAACAGAGAAAATCAGCTTGCAGGCAAATGCCACTGACCCAGATGCTGACAAGCTTATAATAACTTATAGTTCTCCTCTTAACGAAAAGGGTGAATGGCAAACTAATTATGGAGATGCCGGTGAATATAAAGCAACAATAATGGTTTCTGATGGCGTAACAACTGATTCAAGAGAAGTGCTGATTGTAGTAAACAAGAAAGAAGAAGCACCACAAATAGATTCTTCTGCACCAAAACAGGATACTTTAAACATAAAAGAGGCTGAATTGATTGATTTCACCATAGCAGCAAGCGACTTAAACAAGGATAAGTTAAGCTATGAGTGGTTCCTTGATGATAAAAAGATAAAGGACGGACGGGAATTCCCCTACAGCGCGACATACAATGACGCGGGAAGCCATAAAATTTATGCTGCTGTCTCGGATGGAACAACAACTGTAAAAAATGAATGGAACGTTAATGTCGAGAATGTTGATGTTGAAGGGCTGCTTAACGGCATACAGGACATTATTGTCAATGAAAATGACGCTGCCAAATTAAAGCTGCCAAATTTTGAGGCATATGGCCTGGTTTACTCAATTTCAGAGCCTTTAAGCAAAAACGAATGGCAAACAGGCTATAAAGATGCAGGAACTTATGAAATCAAGATTCATGCAGAGGGGAAAGGGTTTAGCGGCGATAAAACTGTAAAAGCTGTTGTCAATGATGTTGACAGGGCGCCAATTTTTGAAAAAATAGTCAACAAAATTATAAATGAAGGCAATAAGGTTGAGATAACATTGAATGCCAATGACCCAGATGAAGATTATATTGCTTATTCTGCAAGCAATTTGCCGGAAGGGGCAAAGCTGGAAGATAATGTGTTCACATGGAAAACAAGCTATGATACTGTTAAAAAAGAAGGTTTTGTAGATACCGTTATGGATAAGTTTAGAGTTCTAAGCAAAAGCTTCCATCCACAATTTACAGTTACATCAAAAGATAAGAAAATAGTGCAGAACATAATTATAACTGTCAAGGATGTCAACAGGGATCCTGTCATTGAGGACATGGAGGCAATAACTTTAGCAGAGGGCGAAACGGTCAGGATAGTGCCAAAGGCATACGACCTGGATGGTGATAAAGTAAAGTTGAGCTATTCGGGATTCATGGATTCCGACACTTTCAAATCAGGCTTTGACGATGCAGGCACTTATTACGTAAAGGTAACTGCAAGCGACGGGCTGCTCGAATCATCAAAGTTTGCTCAGGTTAATATCAGGCAAAGCAACAGGGCGCCGTTATTTGGCAAAATAAAGGACATAAATTCAATTGAAGGCGACAGCATTGCCGTTTTGCTGGACGCCAATGACATGGACGGCGATGAAATAACCTATTCCATAGACAATCCGCCTGAAGGCTCTTCTATAAAAGGCAATGTGTTTTTATGGACTCCAAGCTTCAATGCCGCAGGCAAAAAGGAAACAAAGAAATTCGACTTGGTTTTTGCAGCAAGCGACCTCAAATCAGAAACAAGGCAGATTGCGAAAATTGAGATTGCAGACAAAAACAGAAAACCAAAGATAACTGATTCAACAAAAAGCATTACTGCAAGGGCAAATGAGCCTGTTCTGATGTCTGTCAAGGCAGCTGACGATGACGGGGATGAGATGACTTACAAATGGAATTTCGGGATCCTGGAGAAATACAAGGCAACTTCAACCCACCAAAGGACATTCACAAGCAAAGGCCTGAAGACAGTCAAAGTAATTGTAAGCG
>CAYIOJ010000062.1:0-3087 GCA_964365025.1 uncultured Gammaproteobacteria bacterium | reverse complement strand
GACACTCTTTTATTGGAAAATCATTTGGAAACCTGCGCCGTGAATCAAATAAAAAAAGGCAACGGCAAAAAAATGACGGAAGAACTATTAAAAATTTACCGCCTCTCCAGAAAAAGAGGTTAGAAAGGGGGTGGAATTATGGAAAAATGCAATTATGGGAAATGCGCTAACAGTATCGGTTTATTTCTGGCCATTCTATTCGTATTATGCTTTGCCAAACTGGCCTGGGATCCTACGGAAAGCGACTTGCACTTGCGTCTGCTTAAACTTACCTTTTTCGGTTTCAGCGGCGTGAATGTGGCGAGCTTTATCTTGGGACTGGCGCAGTCATACGTTGCCGCCTACATTGGCGTGGGTATTTGGCAATTGGTCGGCTGCTGCTTTAAAAAAGGTGAATGCAAATAATGATTATTGCCGGCGCTTGCTGAATTTTTCAACAAGCGCGGATAATGATTATTAATCAACAATTTATGCCTACAATCTTGCCCCTTGACGAGCTGATGTCCAAAGTGGCCAAAATAAAAAAAGAACATCAGTGGGATTTATCTTCGGACGAAGATTTATCCGTGGCCGTGATGAACCTGATCAGTTTGGAAGAGCACTTTTTTTTCACCGGCGCCAAACTGGGCAAGCCACAATATTTTGATTTATTGCAAAAAGTGCGTGAAATTCGCAAGGATTTATTAAAAAAAATCGTGCCTGATCCGGAAGGCGAGGTCTGGTGCGTTTCTAAACATCTCCTAGCCGCGAGCATGCGCCTAATGGAGGTAGGGACAAAATTATTGAATAAAGACAGAAAAAAAGAGGCTGAAGAGCTTTTTCAAAAGGCCTACGATCTCTATTCCTTATTTTGGGGCATCAATCTAAAAGCAGTGCCTCTGGGCGACATAAAAAAGAAACCGGATGAAAAATTAACCGGACAATTAAATGATTTAGTCAACAAACTCGTTAACTGTTGCGAAGAATAATTAAAAATATGAAAAAAGAAATTTATAAAATAAAAGGCATGCACTGCGCTTCCTGCGCGCGCAACATTGAACAGGCCGTTGCCAAACTGGACGGTATTAAATCAGCGCAGGTCAATTTCGCATCGGAAACCCTACTTACGGAGTTTGATGAACAGCGCCTCCAACCAACAGATTTACGCAAAACATTGGCTGACATTGGTTATAAACTGCTGTTGGAAGATGAGCCGGCGGCGGAAAAAACAGCTGAAAAATCCGCGGATGACAAAAATTTTCTCTCCTTGAAAGTAATCGGCATGGACTCGCCACATTGCGCCATGGTGGTGGAGGGCGCCATAAAAAAATTAGCGGGCATTGAAAAAATTGACGTTGATTTTAACAACTCCCGAGCCAAAGTAGTTTTTAATCCGGCACAAATTCGCGAAGAAAAAATCCTCACCGCCATTAAAGATGCCGGCTATGAGCCAATAAAAGAAACGGCTGGAGCGCCGGATGTTTTGGAAAAAGAAAAACAAGAAAGAGAAAAAGAATTGGCGAGTTTGAAGAAAAAATTTTGGAGCGGCGCAATTTTATCTTTAATTATTTTTTTGGGCAGTTTTCCCGAGTGGTTCGGTTTTATGCCAGCCTTAACCAATAATTATTGGTTCCTGCTGATTTTGACCGCTCCGGTGCAGTTCTGGGTGGGCGCGAGATTCTATAGCGGCCTTAAATTGCTTATTAAATACCGCACGGCTGACATGAACACGCTCATCTCTATCGGTACACTCGCCGCCTTTTTTTACAGCGCGGCTGTTACCGCCGCCCCGCAATTTTTCAGCCAGGGCAGCTTAATGCCCAAAATATATTTTGACACCTCGGCCATTATTATTACTTTAATCTTGCTCGGCCGTTATTTGGAGCTTCTAGCCAAGGGAAAGGCTTCGGAAGCAATCAAAAAACTCATGAAACTTTCGGCCAAAACCGCCCGCGTGGAAAGAAACGGCCAAGAGATGGAAATTCCGATTGAAGAAGCGCGCCTGGACGATATTATTATTGTGCGGCCTGGTGAAAAAATACCAGTGGACGGAGAAATTGTGGAGGGATATTCGCAAATTGATGAATCCATGGTTACCGGAGAAAGTATGCCGGTCTCCAAACGCGTTGGCGATAAAGTCATCGGCGCCACTATCAATCAAACAGGCTCGTTCAAATTTAAAGCCACTAAAATCGGCAAAGACACGCTACTCGCGCAAATAATAAAAATGGTGGAACAGGCGCAGGGTTCCAAAGCGCCGATCCAACGTCTGGCTGATGTGATTTCCGGCTATTTTGTTCCGGCGGTCATCGGCCTCGCCATTCTCACTTTTATTATCTGGCTGGCTTTCGGCCCGACGCCGGCGTTTACTTTCGCTTTGGTGAATTTCGTGGCCGTGCTAATCATTGCCTGTCCCTGCGCTTTGGGGCTGGCCACGCCCATGGCCATGATGGTTGGGATGGGTCGAGCGGCGGAAAAAGGCATTCTTATTCGCGACGCGTCTTCGCTGGAATTGGCGCATAAAATTGACACAATAATTCTTGATAAAACCGGCACTCTGACGCAGGGCAAACCAGCTGTTACCGATATTTACGTAATGACTGGACAAACAAACGGCCAAAGCAATCTTTCTCGCAACCAACAGATTCTGCAAATAGCCGCCTCAATTGAAAATAAGTCAGAACATTCTTTGGGACAGGCCATTGTCAACAAATCCAAAGAAGAAAAACTGGAATTATTGACCGTGCGAGATTTTCAAGCCGTGCCCGGCAAAGGAGTGACGGGAAAAATTGAAAACAAAAATATTATTCTTGGCAATAAAAAATTTCTGGAAGAAAACAAAATAAACATCGCGCCGGAAGAAAATACCCGAATGGAGCAATGGGAAAATGAAGGCAAAACCGTAATGCTTTTATCAATCAATAACCAACTAATCGGTTTAATTGCCGTGGCGGATGTATTAAAAACAGAAACTAAAGCGGCGATTGCCAAACTAAAAACAGCCAATTTAGAAATTTGGATGATTACCGGCGACAATGAAAGAACCGCCCGCGCTATCGCGAGACAAGTGGGAATAGAAAACATTATGGCCCATGTCCTGCCCCAAGA
>CAYIOJ010000061.1:0-3175 GCA_964365025.1 uncultured Gammaproteobacteria bacterium | reverse complement strand
GAGACGAGATTGAAATAAAGCCCGGATTGTCAGTAAAAAAACACAATATAACTGAGTACAAGCCAATCAAGACCAAGATTCTTACCCTTTACTCAGGCAGTAACAAGCTTGAAAAGGTATTCCCCTCAGGCTCCCTTGCCCTGCAGACTTCTCTGGACCCTGTATTGACAAAAGCTGATTCTCTTGCAGGATGCGTTGTCGGGAAAGCAGGGGAGCTGCCAGAGGCAAAGTTTCATGTAAAGATAAAAACCCAGTTATTCAATGAAATCATAGGCTTAGAAGAGAGAAAGCCGGTTGAGCCAATCAAGGTTAATGAAACAATATTGCTCAGCGTCAATACAGCAGTAACAGTAGGCATAGTTACAAAATCAACAGGCAATGAAATTGAGCTTTCATTAAAAATCCCATTTGTGCCGATTGCCAAAAATAAGGTTGGAATCGCGAGAAACTTGCAGAGCCATTGGCGCCTTATCGGCTGGGGCGAGATTGTAATTTAGTTTCATTAAAGGGAGTTTTGACTCCCTAAAAATTCAGCTTTTTTCTCTTATCTTTGATTTTTTTGTGGCTCTTTCCCAAAAACAAATGGATAGGGTTCATAAAATCAAGCAAATATCCATATTCCTGATATCTGTTACTTTTTGTAAGTAGTAATAAAAACGAAAGGTTTATAAATAGCATTTTCTAAGATCAATCATGGAAACAAAAACCCTTAAAGGAAATGGGCAATTAAGAACTGGGAGAACAGAATTAGATATTCCTCATTTAGAAGAGATTATAACTTTTGGATTGCCTCTTGTAGGGTCAGATAATTATCAAAAAGTTATGGGCAAAATCAGCAAAGAAGGGATGCTAAGGCCAACAACTGCCCAGACATTCTCGCTGATTGACTTGGCTTTGCAAAATCCTAATGAAGAGCATTGCAAGGACATTCTTTCTAAATTAAGCAGGAATTGGCTTTGGACTTCAACTGAAAATTTATACACCCCTAATGAAATTATAGTTTATGATAATGTTGATGGCAATATGCCTTCAGGCAAAGAAAGCCTATTAAAAAGATTTAAGGATGGAGATAAAGCTATCAGGGTTGTTCCTTATGGATTTAAAAGAGAATCTCAGTCTGTTTCAGAATTAGCAAAAAATCCTTATGTTATAGCTCAAGTTGGAGATAAAGGTTTCGCAGAAGATGTTGTTGCAAGAGTTGCTGAAAGAATCAGCAGGAAAGAGCCATATGTTTGGGCTTTAAATCACACAAACGAAGATGTTAAGAAATATACCGCGCTGGGTTCGGGCTGGGGCGACTACGGGTTGAATCTCAATGGCTACTTCCATGTAGATGACAGGGGCGGTTTTGCTTCTGGGGTATGTAAGAGTGCCGAAGGCACCGCAAAAAATAAGTAAAGATTTATTAGTTCTAAGTTTTATGTTTTTAAGTCTTAGCGAGGCAAATGCCTACGAGCTAGGGCTACACGCTAATTTATCAGCACATCATTCAGATTTATTTTAAGTCATGAAATACAGAAGCAACATCATTCCTTTAGGAACATGAAGCTTCAGTGGAAGGAAGGTAAATTAGCTACATAACTGTCCGCGCTGAATTCGAACTGGAACGACAACAGGTTGAATCTCAATGGCAACTACCATGAAGATAACAGGAACGGTTATGCTTCTGGAATAGCTCTAACTCCTAAGACTTTAATACCAGAAGAATTTTTATTTGAAGTATGGGAACTAATAATCTTTATTCTGAAATTTATAACTTATCTAATTTAACTCTTGCTTGGAGAAAAGCAAGAAAGCATAAAACCAATAAAGATTATGTCATGGACTTTGAGAAAGATATTTTAGAAAATCTGCTTAAATTGCAAGAAGAATTAAAAAATCAGACTTACAAGCCAGAGCCATTAAAGACATTTATTTTGCGAGACCCAAAAACCCGTAAAATTTCTAAATCTGCTTTTAGAGACAGAATTGTGCATCATGCTTTAGTAAGGATTATTGAGCCTATTTTTGATAGAGGATTTATTTATGACTCATGTGCAAATAGAATTGGAAAAGGAAATTTATTTGCCTTGAAAAGATTTGATTGCTTCAAGAGAAAAGTTACAAAAAACAATAAGTCAAAAGCATTTTGCCTTAAGGCAGATATCAAACATTATTTTGAAGAGGTTAATCATAAAATTTTAATCAAAACAATAAGCGGAAAAATAAATGATGAAAGAGTTATCTGGCTAATTAAAAAGATTTTAAATAATGTTACGTTCGGGGGGGCGATGCAAAAAAAGGCATGCCTCTTGGCAACTTAACTTCTCAATTTTTTGCAAATGTCTATCTTAACGAGTTAGACTATTTTGTTAAACATTTTTTAAAAGCAAAGTGCTATATAAGATATGTTGATGATTTTGTTATTCTTCATAACTCCATAGAACAACTTGAAATTTGGAAAGATGAAATTAGCAAGTTTTTAAGAGAAGAGTTAAAGTTAGAACTGCATCCTGATAAATCCAAAATAACCCCTCTTTCAAAAGGAATAGATTTTGTTGGCTTTAGAAATTTTAATTATCATAGATTATTAAGAAAGAGGAATATAAGGAAGATGTTTGCAACTGTTGAAAAATATAAAAATGGCGATTTTTCTAAAGAAAAGATGTTAGAAATCTTTCAGGGCTGGCAGGCCTATGCAAAATGGGCGGACAGCTTTAAATTAAGGAAAGCAGTTGTTAGGGAGATTCATGCACCTAACACTGATTAATGCAACAAAGCCCCCATTTTCATTAAATTTATAAAATAAGAAATCCTGATTAAAGCGGATGGCAGATTCAATAAAAGAGATTGAGAAAAAGAGGAAAGCTTGGGTGATAACCATATCCCTAATCTGGATTATTATTTTTGGCTCGATTATTCTTGCATTGAGAATGGGATTAATTTCAGGGCAGGAGGTTCAGCTTGTTCAGGCGTCAACAAAAGACAAGATTGATGTTTCGGGCTATGCAGAAATTGTGGAAAAAGCAGATATAGCAGAAATTTATCTTGGTGTTGAAACGCAAAATCTTCTTGCGTCCACTTCGCAAAAAGAAAATGCGAACATAATGCAGAAGGTTTACCGCGAAGCCTATGCCTATGTGCAGAAAGAAAACGTGGAAACTGTAACCTATGAGCTTTCACCAGTAATAGACTG
>CAYIOJ010000060.1:0-3322 GCA_964365025.1 uncultured Gammaproteobacteria bacterium | reverse complement strand
TGAACATCACACAATTTTCTCATTTCTTTGCGTGTTGTGCCTTCTTCAATTATCTCCTGTTCTATAAGCCCAAGATCAGTCGGTGAAACATTCTTTAGTATATCCTTTGCTTTTTCTTTCAGTCTGCTAACATCTTTCTTTGTCTTGAGTTGTTTTATCAACTTCTTTATCTCCTGTTTTCTGTCAACTTTATCTGAGACCTTCTTTATTGTAAAAATCCAATCTTCAGGACCTTGTTTTTCATAATTCCACTCAAACTGCCCTTTATGTTCTGCTTCAAACTGATAATACAAGGGCTTTGGCTCATGGTCATTGATTATTTTAAGTGTTTCCCCCGCTTTAAGACTATTCCACATTTCAAATATCTTTGAATGCCTTTTAAATGGCGGCATGTTTCTCAAATCCAGAATCTTAGTTGCTTTTTTCATCTTCTTCTCACTTTCTCTTTTAAGTTGTTTAATTCTTTTAGCATATTATCCAACTTTTTATCATCTATCTCATGAGCCACTGCTCCTTGTTCTAGGGTCTCCCAAGTTGCAATAGAGCAACCTATGCAATGCAACCCATATTTCATAAGTATATCAACAGAGTTTGGATGTTTTGTTGCTATCTCGTCGAGAGTCATGGTTTTTGTTATTTTATCTTTCATATTATCTCACCTGTTTTGTTTTCTGCAAACTTTACAATATTTTTTAACATGCCTCTCAACCAAATCCAAGAGGGGCAAAATTGTGTCTTTATTTAGGGAGTATATCCTTTTTTTGTCCTCTTTTCTAACACGCACAAAACCACAATCCAGAAGTGAAATTAATGCATGTGAAACTTTGCTTCTTTCTTGATCAAGCTTTTTTGATAACTCATTTACGCTCAATGGTTTCTCTTTAAGTTTGAGAACTATATCTATCTTTAAGCTGGTTCCCAATGTTTCAAAAAATAAATGACAATTTTTGTTCATATGTGAATTATAATTCACTCATATTTATAAATCTTGCGGTTTTAATCCAGATTAAAAAAGGAAAAAGTAGAATGTTGCCCCCAGCCCATTATTAAAGTCTCACTCTGAGAAGATAAACAATCAACAAAGCTAATCGACACTTAACGGCTCTTCTTTGATTGTATGAAGGACAAATTTTGTGAAAGTTCTTTCTATAAAATCATAAGCCTGTATTTTCTTTAAAAATAAATCCATTGTTCTTCTATTCTTAAACCTAGCAATCACTACAGCGTCAAAATCTCCCGTTATGTCATAAACTGCGACAACATTTGGATGAGTTGCTATCTTCCTCTCAACTTCAATTAACTTACCTTTTGAAATTCTCAATTCTATTATTACTTCAATCTCATAGCCAAGTTTTTCATAATCTAAAAAAACAGAGTATTTTCTAATCACATCTTTATTAAGCTTGTTAGTCCTATTCATAACCGTGGCTGGAGAAACTTTCAATATTCTTGCTATTTTTCTATACGAGAGCCTTGAATCTTCCAGAAGAATATTTAAAATTCTTTTGTCAAGCTTGTCTAATTTTTCCTCTTTTTCCATTTGTTCATTTTCTTTTTCCATATTCCAGCCAAATTAAACGATTATTTAAATCTTTCTATTTATTTCTTAATTTTGTTTAAAAAATTTATAGAAAAGTATATATATCTGTTATTTTTTAATATCCTGATATTAAAATGTTTAAAAGAACATTCAAAAAGAAGGTGTTTGTTTTATTGGCTGTTTCACTTACCAGTATCCTGTTTTTAAGCTTCGCCTCTGCATATGAAGCTAACCAAGAAAATAACGCCAAATCTCTTGATTTGGTATGGATGCTTCTGGCTGCTTTCCTTGTCTTTATGATGCAGGGAGGCTTTGCTATGCTGGAGACAGGGCTCACAAGGGCGAAGAGCGCTGGCAATATTATGATGAAAAACTTGCTTGATTTCTGTTTTGGAAGTATTGCGTTCTGGGCAATAGGTTTTGGAATTATGTTCGGAGCAGGGAATTTATTATTTGGGACAAGCGGATTTTTTTTAAGCGCGGGAAAAGCAGGAACTGACTTATGGCAGTATGGCTTCTTTATGTTCCAGCTTGTTTTTGCGGCAACAGCAGCCACAATAGTCTCAGGAGCTGTTGCTGAAAGGATAAAATTTGTTGGCTATCTAATTTATACAGTTATAATTACAGCATTGGTTTATCCAATAGTCGGACACTGGATTTGGGGTGGCGGTTGGCTTTCTAAATTGGCTTTTCCTTTTATAGATTTTGCAGGCTCAACAGTAGTTCATAGCGTTGGAGGCTGGTCAGCTTTAGCAGGAGCATTAGTCTTAGGGCCTAGAATAGGAAAATATTTTGGAAAAACAATAAAGCCAATAAAAGGACATTCGCTAACTTTAGCTGCCTTGGGAGTTTTTTTATTGTGGTTTGGATGGTATGGATTTAATCCTGGCTCAACTTTAGCAGGAACAAATTGGAGCATAGCGCTAATAGCTGTAACAACTACTTTAGGAGGAGCAGCAGGAGCTATTGGTGGTTTAATAACTTCGTGGATAAAATACAAAAAACCAGATGTTGGATTAACTTTAGGAGCAACAGTTGGTGGTTTAGTTGCTATAACAGCGGGAACTGCAAATGTAAGCCCATTTAGTTCAATTATAATTGGAGCAGTAGGAGGAATTTTATATGTGTATTCAGTAGCTTTCTTTGACAAAATAAGAGTTGATGACCCTGTTGGTGCAATTTCTGCTCATGCAAGTTGCGGGGTATGGGGAACATTGGCAGTAGGCTTATTTGCTCAAGAAGCTTTTGGAGGTGTTAATGGATTGTTCTTTGGGGGGGGAACTTCACAATTATTAAGCCAGATTGTTGGGGTGACTAGTGTTTTTATGTTTGTTTTCCCTGCCATGATTTTGGTATTCAAACTAACAGATAAGTTAATCGGATTAAGAGTGACTAAAGAAGAAGAATTAAAAGGGCTGGATATCTCTGAACACGGAGCAGAGGCATATCCAGATTTTTTAACAACAGCTGTAAATAATTAATGAGGAAAAATGAAGCTTATAAAAGCAATAATAAAACCTGAAAAGCTTCCAGATGTTAAAAAGGAGCTTGCAAAAGAAAACATAGTTGGAATGACAGTTTATGATGTTCATGGATGCGGACAACAAAAAGGATATACAGAAGAATACAGGGGAATTATCCACGAAGTTAATTTACTGAGAAAAGTGGCTATAGAGATAGTTGTTGATGACGAGTTAGTTGATAAAATAATAAATGCAATAATTAGGGGGGCAAAAACGAGGAAAATCGGCGATGGAAAAATCTTTGTCTTAGATGTTGACG
>CAYIOJ010000059.1:0-3352 GCA_964365025.1 uncultured Gammaproteobacteria bacterium | reverse complement strand
TCATTTCCGAAAAAATTGTTTCTTGGGATTTCGTCCCGCCGTTTGATTTTACCGCTTCATTCCTTGCGAGCCGCGCCCGCAGGCGAGGCGAGCATACTATCGTTTTGGCTTCCAAAAAATCGCGAAGTCCAATTTGGTGCGCCTGGCAGGGATCGAACCTGCGACCCACGAATTATAAGTCCGTTGCTCTACCACTGAGCTACAGGCGCGTTTTTTGAGCTAAATCTGCAAGTACTTTCATTTGCATCATGATTTTCTCTTTTAATATTACTCGATTAAACATGACCGCGCAAGTACCATGCCCAAAGCCGCCTTTATGATTTATTCTTTTACTACAAGTTGATTTAATGTATGATTTTCTAAATTGTCTTAATGGAATACTCAAAATTTTAGACCAAAATAGTATTTCTTTTTTAATATTCATATCACAATACAATTGAAGGCGTATTTTCAAATCTTTTTTATCAATATTACACGCTCTTTTAAGCCAATGGATAAAAAAACGCAAAACATTGGGGTCGGAATTAGTTAGAGCAATTTTTGACCAGTCTGATTTTGTTCCTTCACCCCAATACAAACACAATCCCGCTAATAGCAGCTCCTTTTTGGTCAATGGCAAAATCGTTGATTTGGCTTGTGTGTAAATTTGATCTAGACGCTTTTTTCTTTTTTCAAACATTGATTGTCTGAACCTTTCTATCCTTTTTGCATTTTTATTTCTTAATTCATCTATTCTTTTATGTGATAAAGGATAATCTTTCAACCAATAGCTTAAAGTGCTTTTAGACACCCCCAACTCAGACTTAATTTGAGAATAACTAAATTCTTTTTTTCTAAGTGTTAAAGCTTTTTCTCTTAATTCTAAATTGGACATACAAATAGAGTTTATAAAATGATAGTCCGTAAGTTCATTATACCATACATTGTATAGCTCTCACAAATTTTGTTTTATAACAAAAAAGCGCTAAAAACTCGCCAAAAACGCTTAAATCTGCTAACATATTCTTATCTATGTCAGATTTGAAGCTTTTGCAAACTCAACTGCGCCACGCCTTGAAACAAGGGGCTGATTTGGAATTTGCCAACCGCCTGCTTAAAAAATTTCCCCAAGCCAAAATTTATCTAGTTGGCGGCATTGTGCGCGACTGGCTTTTAAAACGCGATAGCCAAGATTACGATTTTGTGGTCTCGGGCGTGCCAGTAAAAAAATTAGAATCATTTTTAAAAACCCAAGGCCAAGTCAATCTGGTTGGCCGCCGTTTTGGCGTGTTTAAATTCACTCCCAAAAAATCAACTCTAACTTTGGATATCGCTCTCCCCCGCACCGAGCATGCTTGGGGAACCGGCGGATACAAAGATGTGGAAACGCAATCTGATTGGCGCCTGCCCATTGAAGAAGATTTAAAACGCCGCGATTTTACCATCAATGCGATGGCTTTGGAAATGTCAGAAAAAAAATTGATTGATCCTTTTAATGGCCAAATTGATTTGAAAAAAAAGCTTATCAAAACCGTTGGCAAATCGGAAGAAAGATTTAAAGAGGACTATTCTCGAATGCTTCGCGCCTTGCGTTTTTCCGCGCAATTAAATTTTAAAATTGAAAAAAATACTTGGGTCTCGCTTGTAAAAATGATGAAAAAAATATCCAATGGAGTCGTTCCGGCTGAAGTAATCTCCAAAGAGTTTATAAAATCCCTAATGAGCGACCCGGTGAAAACACTGGATATGTGGAATGATTCCAACGCTTTTAAATATCTAATGCCGGAACTTTTAAAAATGCGAAAATGCCCCCAGCCCAAAGAATTTCACGCCGAAGGAGACGTCTGGACGCATACACGTTTAGCCCTCCGAAACCTAACTACGCCGGCTTACAAAAAATTCATCAAAACCCTGCCGGAACATATCAAAAAAGAACCGGCCCTGTCACCCGAACTGATCTTGGGCGTGCTATTTCACGATCTTGGTAAACCCTATACCATTAAAACGCCGGCCAAAGACGGGGTGGACAGAATCCGTACTGACGGACACGATACGTTTGGGGCAAAATTGACTAAAAAAATCGGCGAGCGTCTGCGCTTCAACTCCGTGCCCAATCAGCCGTGTGATTTGGATAAAATCAGCTGGATAATTGTTCACCATATGTTGATAGTGCATGGCGAGCCGGCCAAATTCACCAACCGCACCATTGAAAAATATTTTTTCAATCCCAAAAATCCGGGCGGAAATCTGTTAAAATTAATTTACGCCGACCAAATGGCTTCATTTGTCAAAGGCCAGCCGTCACTTGGCTCTCTGCCGCAATTGATTAAAAGAATAAAACAACTGCCAAAAAAATTACGTCAAAAAAATACCCTGCCCCCGCCGCTATTGGACGGAAATGAAATAATGAAGATACTGAAAATCAAACCCAGTCCGCAAGTTGGCGTTATGATTGAAAAACTGCGCGAAGCGCAATTGGCCGGACGGATTAAAAATAAAATAGAAGCGAAAAAAATGACACACGGTGTCATCCCGAACTTGCCTGCCTGTCCGGTAGGCAGGTTTCGGGATCTTGCCGTATGATTTTCACCATCACAACCGAAAATAACAATATCAGATTGGACAAATTTTTAACGGCCAAAATGCCGAATCTTTCGCGTTCGCAAATTCAAAAAATGATTAAACACGGCGCAGTGACCGTGAGCGGAAAAAAAATATCCGTGCACCGTTTTTTGAAAACGGGGGATGAAGTATCCGTAAACCAACCGTCAGATTGTCACCTTGGGCAAGCGAAGCGAAGTGAAGTATCTCTTAATCGAGTCAAAAATGAAAAGGGATTCCTGCCTGCCGGCAAGCGGGCTTCGGCTCTGCCTCAGAATGACAGCAATCAAACGATTAACTGCGCAGATAAACAAAAAATTTCGCCACCAAAAATACTTTTTGAAGACGACGATATGCTCGTGATTGACAAACCAGCCGGACTTTTGACGCACGCGCGCGATGAAAAACTTCTTAATCAAGAACCAACAGTGGTTGATTGGGTTATTAAAAAATACCCGGCCATTAAAAAAGTTGGCGACAAACCAAAACTGCGACCGGGTATTGTTCATCGTTTAGACAAAGAAACCTCCGGCGTGATGGTGATTGCCAAAACTCAAGCCGCTTTTGAGCATTTAAAAAAACAATTCAGCGAACACTTGATAAAAAAAGAATATCACGCTTGGGTCTACGGCAAAATGCCAAGCAATTACGGTATAATAAATTTCCCGATTGGGCGTTCGGACGATGGCGGCAAAATGGCGGCCCGACCCAATTCACCGATTATTGACGAGGATGATAGAGCGGCCGCCACCGAATAAGAAGTGACGAAACA
>CAYIOJ010000058.1:0-4032 GCA_964365025.1 uncultured Gammaproteobacteria bacterium | reverse complement strand
TCTCAATTAAATGAAGATGGAATCCTTGTTGCACCCCTTGGACTGCAATATAATTGCTCATTAGTAAAGATAAGAAGACAAGAAAAAGCCAAGACAGGGTATGTTATTGAGGAGAAAGTCCCGGGTTTTGTCTTTGTGCCGTTTATTGAAAAAAGAACTCCTTTGAGAGATTAGAATAATAGATTTCAACAGGCTGATCCTGCCATTAAATTACAGCCCAAAAAGAAATGACTTCCTTAAGGCTGTTATGGACTTGTTGAGAATCGAACTCAAATCTCTTCGTTGCAAACGGAGAATAATAACCATTATACTACAAGCCCGACTATATTTTTTTAAGAATTAAACCTTTTTAAACCTTTTATATCAAAAGCAAGGATATATGCTTCTATTTCTTGCAGGGATAAATATTATATTAAACTCAAAGAGAAAATTAACTGCATAAAGGCAACTTGGGATTATTCAATCAATTTCTTGAAGTCTTTTTCTTTGTTCTTATTCACCTTTGGCATATCAACAATTATTCTTGCAAAAAGATCCCCTCTTTCTCTTGAATGAATGATTGGCATTCCTTGTTTTTTAAGCCTAAATGGAGTATGGCTTGCTGTCCCCGCAGGTATTTTTAATTTTATTTTCTTGTCAATTCCCTGGATTTCTATGCTTCCGCCAAAAAGCGCTGTTGCTAAATCTATTTTTTGCTCTAAGAACAGATTTTTATCTTCTCTTTTAAAATCAGCATGCTTCTTTATATGAATAAGAACATACAAATCTCCTGGGGGGGCATTTTTTCCAGATTCTCCCTTGCCCTCTATTCTTAGATACTGCCCAGAATTTATTCCTGCAGGTATCTTAATCTCAATCTTTTGGATCTTCTCGGTTTTTCCCTTTCCATTGCAAACATCACAGTATTTTGTTGCTATTTTTCCAGCCCCGCCACATTTATCGCAAGAAACTATTGTTACGAATTGCGTAAAATCATGCCTTCTCATGAGCTTTATCTTTCCAGCACCCCCGCATTTATCACATTCTTTAAGATACTTTGATTCTACGCCCCTCCCATTGCACTTTTTGCAGTTTTCATGGATTGGTATTTCAAATGTTTTTTTAATTCCGTAGAATGCGTCTTCAAGAGTTATTTCCAAATCATGCTTTAAATCTGCTCCCTCTTCATACTCCTCTCTCCCGTAATTTCTTCTTCCATTGAATATGTTAAAAATATCCCCATATCCAAAATCAGAAAATAAATCATCAAAATCAAATCTTTCGCTGCTGAATCCCTCTGCCCCGCTGTGGCTGAATGCAGAACTGCCTACACTATCATATTGGGCTTTCTTCTTTTCATTGCCAAGCACTCCAAAAGCCTCGTTTATCTCCTTAAATTTTTCTTCTGCCCCTTTATTATCCTGATTTACATCCGGATGATATCTTCTTGCAAGCTGCCTGAATGCTTTTTTTATCTCTTCTTGGCCTGCTTCTTTTCCAACACCTAGAATTTTGTAATAGTCTTTTTCTGGCATTTTTTATTTTTTTGGGATATCAGAAAAAGGGATTTAATTTTAACTGCTATTTATCATCTTTTACTTCATATTCTGCATCAATAGCTTCATCTTTGTTCTTGTTATCTTTTTGCTCATCGCCAGAATTATCTCCTTCTTCAACTTCGGTTTTTTCCTTTCCTTTTTCTTGCTCATACTTTTTGGCTGCTTCTTCGTAAATCTTTGTGCCTACTTCTTGCATTACTCTTTGCAATTCTTCTGAAGAGCTTTTAATCTCTTCCAGGCTGCCGCTTTTGAGTGTTTCTTTTGCTTTTTTTATTGATTGCTCTACTTTTTCCTTTTGTTCTTTTGTTAATTTGTCCCCTAATTCTGATAATGTTTTCTCAAAACTGTAAATCATTGCATCTGCGTTGTTCTTAACCTCAATTTCTTCTTTCTTCTTTTTGTCTTCCTCTTCATGCTCTTTTGCTTCTCTTACCATTTTTTCTATATCCTTGTCAGAAAGCTTTGTTGAAGCAGTAATTGTCATTCTTTGCTCTTTTCCTGTCCCTAAATCTTTGGCCTTTACGCTGATTATGCCATTAGAATCAATGTCAAATGTAACTTCTATCTGGGGGATTCCTCTTGGTGCAGGAGGCAATCCTACTAAATTAAAATTGCCTAGGCTTACATTATCCTTGGCCAACGGCCTTTCTCCCTGCAAAGCATGAATTGTAACTGCATTTTGGAAATCGCTTGCAGTTGAGAAAATCTGGCTTTTCTTTGTAGGGATAGTTGTATTTCTTTCAATCAAAGGGGTCATAATCTCCCCCAATGTTTCTATTCCTAAAGTCAATGGTGTAACATCCAATAAAACAATGTCTTTTATGTCTCCTGATAAAATCGCTCCCTGGATTGCGGCGCCTACTGCAACGCATTCCATTGGATCAACTAATCTCTCCACCTTCTTTCCTACATTTTCTTCAATAAATTTCTGGATAACAGGCATTCTAGTAGGCCCCCCAACAAGGATTATCCTATTTATTCCTTCTTTTGTTAATTTAGCATCTTTTAATGCCTGCTCTACAGGATGAATGCATCGCTTTATTAGAGGTTCTATCAATTGCTCCAATTTTGCTCTTGTTATTTTAAATAGCAAATGTTTAGGCCCTCTGTTAGTTGCAGTTACATACGGGATATTTATCTCTGTTTCTATAACCGTAGAAAGCTCAATTTTTGCCTTTTCAGCTGCTTCTCTTACTCTTTGCATTGCTGTCAAGTCTTCACCCAAATCAACTCCTTCTTTTTTCTTGAATTCTTCAATAATCCATTTTATTACTGCTTCATCCATGTCTGTCCCGCCCAATTGAGTGTCCCCAGAAGTAGAAAGAACATTAAATGTCCCCTCCCCGAATTCCATGATTGTGACATCCCGAGTTCCTCCACCCAAATCAAAAACAAGAATCTTATGCTCTCCTTCCTTGTCTAATCCATAAGCCATTGATGCAGCTGTTGGTTCATTTACAAGCCTTACTACTTCTAAACCTGCTATTTTGCCTGCATCTTTTGTTGCAGTCCTTTGGTTATCATTAAAATAAGCTGGAACTGTAATAACCACTTTGCTGACTTTTTCACCTAAAAAGCTTTCAGCGTCTCTCTTTATTTTCTGCAGGATATAAGAGGAAATCTGCTGGGGCGTGTAATCTTTGCCATGTATAGAATATTTAAAATCAGAGCCTATTTTTCTTTTTGCCTTCATTACTGTCCCTTCCGGATTTGTTACTGCCTGTCTTTTTGCAGGCTCTCCAATTAACAGCTCTCCTTCTTTTGTAAATGCAACAACTGATGGAAACATTTTTCCAGCCACAGTTGCTCCTTCAGCTGAAGGGATTATTGTTGGTTTTCCGCCAAGCACAACAGCTGCTTGGCTATTTGAAGTGCCCAAATCAATCCCTATAATCTTTTCCTTTGCCATTGTCAATTAATCATACCCCCCTTTTTTAAAAGTTTCCATTGCTATCCTTAGTTAGTCCTCCCGGGGTGTTTTTGAATCTTGCTTAGTATTTTTCTTGGATATTTTTACTTTTGTTGGCCTTATCACCTTAGAGCATAAAAGATATCCTTTTTGTATCTCTTCGATTATTTCATCATCATTATGCTCGCTTAATTCCTGGCATAATACTTCATGAAAATGTGGGTCAAATTTTTCCCCCAATGATTCAATCTCTTTTAACCCGTGTTTTTGCAGTAAATCCAAAAACTTTTTCCGCATTAATGCTATTCCTTCCTTGTTTTTTTCGTTTTCAGTTAACTTTATTGAATTCTCAAAATCATCAAGTATTATTATCAACTCTTTTACTAAATTTTCATTTGCAAATTTGATTATATCCTCCTTTTCTTTTTCAAATCTTTTGCGGTAATTATCGAAATCTGCCTGAAGATATTTAATCTGGTCTAATCTTTCCTCAGATAATTTCTTGTATTCCTCTACTTTAGAATTTGCTTCTTCTGCAACTTCTTTCTCTTGTTTTTCAGCCATTTTTCCAATTTTTATATAACA
>CAYIOJ010000057.1:0-4075 GCA_964365025.1 uncultured Gammaproteobacteria bacterium | reverse complement strand
TTAGAGCGGTTTTCTCCAATTGAGACACTTGTAAAATTTGTAATATTTCGTAAAGGTTGCGTTCAATTTTAAGTTGTTTTTTTAGAATAGCCACCAGTAAAAATGTACACATGGCGATACAAATTTGGGTCTTCACCGCATTGATTGAGTATCCCCAAAATACTTCAATACGTAAATGTTGTTTTATCCAATTGAAGAAAAGTTCAATCTGCCAGCGATGTTTGTATAAATCGGCAATTTTCTTGGCATCAATATCAAAATTGTTTGTGAGATAGACATACGATCGGTTTGTTTCTTTATCATAATATTTTACCCGTCTTAATTTTTCCGGATAATGTTTTTTAGAATAAAAATTATTCAATTTAATAATCTGGTCGCAACACAAGCCGGTTGAACGGTCAACTGTGCGTGAATAGAGTCGTGTCCAAGAGATGCTGCTTTTCGCCCGAATTACAAAAAACGCCTTAGCCTTGTGAATGGTAAATAATCTCTCGAAGTCGAAGTAGCCGCGATCCATAATGTAGAACGCATTTGCTTCAAAATCAAGAATATCCAGTAAATTAATATCATGCGTTTTTGCCTCAGTTATGTGAAAAAACGAAGGAATATTACCTCGCAAATCCAACTGGGTATGGATTTTTACCGCGGATTTATTGAGTTCAAAATATGCCCACTTGAATGTTGCCAAACATAATTCAATGATTGTGGAATCAAGCGCGTACACCGCGCCATCAAGTTCAACCCCGAAATTATTATCGTCTAGATAAAGTTTTCTCGCTTTGACAACCAACAATTGTGCCAACTCTTGGTAGATTCGATAATCACGGTTTTCATTGGCGCGACTCAAGGTCGACAAGGTAAAATTGCCGGCTTTAAAACCAAGATGGTACAATAAATTAGCATGGGCATTCAGGCAAAGGACGATTCCGCGCAAACTCCGCACATTGGTTAATTGTCCGAATATGAGTGCCAGCAATTGATCACGACAATCCAGATTGCGGATTCGTTCATTGCCTTTATACGTATTAACGGATTGATTGAATTCGCGACGAGGAATAAATTCAATGATCTGGGAAAAAACATATTGGCCTTGGAACATAGATGATTTTAATAAAATGTGATAAAATCATCTTAGCAGATTCAAGTCGTGTACAAACTAAAAATGCTAAATTTTCTTTAAAACTGGCTAAATTGTAAGGTACGAAAAGTTGCTTAACGCAACAGTAGTGGCGCGAACGTTAGGCGAAATATTTTAAAAACTACTTAAAAAACTTTTTTTATCGCCTTCGGCGATTTGGGGGCGAAAATTTATTTTATTTTTGATATAATAGAAGAATGAAAACTAAACCATACTACAAATATAGCGATTTTTCCTTATTTCACGGCAATAGTATTGATATATTAGCCGAAATCCCAGAAAATTCGGTTGATATGATTTTTGCCGATCCGCCATATTTACTCTCAAACGGTGGCTTTACTTGCCATGCTGGTCAAATGGTCAGTGTAAATAAAGGCCAATGGGATGTCAGCAATGGGCTAAAAAAAGATTTTGAATTTCACCTGGCTTGGATTGAAGCGTGCAAACGAGTCTTAAAACCAGGTGGAACTCTTTGGATTAGCGGAACTTATCACTCAATTTATCAATGCGGCTTTGCTTTACAGGTCGCTAAATTTCATATTTTAAATGATATAGCGTGGTTTAAACCGAATGCCTCGCCTAATTTGTCTTGCCGATTTTTTACTGCCAGTCACGAGACATTGCTTTGGGCACGTAAAGATAAAAAGGGCAAACATAAATTCAACTATAAAGCGATGAAAGATGGCGACTGGGCAGAAGATTTTATAAAAAAACCTGGGCTTCAAATGAGAAGTGTCTGGTCTATTTACCCACCAAGAAACGGCGAGAAAAAATTTGGCAAACACCCAACGCAAAAACCAATTGATTTATTAGTTAGAATTGTTATGGCTAGCACAGATAAAGGCGATTTGGTTATTGATCCGTTTACAGGTTCGTCAACGACAGGACTCGCTTCTTTTCTAAACGATCGCAAGTTTATCGGTATTGATATAGAAAAAAAATATTTAGACTTATCAATAAAAAGATTAAAAGATTTAGAAAAATCATAATAACAAATATGAAAATTATAACTCGCGCAATCGCAATAAATAATCTCAAAAAGTATATTGGCAAGGATCTAAGAGACCTTGCTTTAAAATACAAAATTACAACCTACGAGACAGGCAAACAAAACAAAGGCTGGAAAGGTTTGATTTTGGAAAGATTAGCAGGACTAGAAACTAACATTTCTAAAGCGCCTAATGGCTTATCTTGGGAATTAAAATCAGTCAGCTTTCATGAAGTTAAAGGAAAACTAACTCCGAAAGAAACTATGGCAATCACGATGATTAATCCAAAAGAATTAAAGGAAACGGAATTTTTCGATAGCCATTGCTGGAATAAATTAAAGGCGATTATTTTTTGCGCCGTAAAATGGCATGGCAAAAATTCCAATGACGGACAACTTATTAAAGTAGCAAGTTTAGATTTTAGTGAAGACGATGACTTGATTAAAGAGATAAAAGCTGACTACGATTTTATCAGAGCCAAACTTATAAAAGATGGTTTTGGGGTATTAACTGGCTCGGACGGCAAATGGATACAAGCAAGAACAAAAGGGGCTGGACACGGATCAACTAGTCGCGCTTTTTACGCCAGAACATGTTTAGTAAAAAAGATATTTGAACTCACAAAATAAAATAAATTTTCGCCCCCAAATCTTATTCGCTTCGCGAATCATAAAAAAAGTTTTTGAAATTGTTTTTAAAATACGCCAAGGCCACGCTGCGCTCTCGCTATCACTCGGGTCGCCTAACAAGGTGTATCTGGTTCGCCACTCGGCTCGGGGCTCACCCAAATTTCAGCTCCTTTTTTGTCGCTTTTTATCTATCAAAATAATATTGAAGCAACAAAAAAGTATCTGAAACTTCAGATACACCTAACATTATCAGACATATTGCTCTTTCACAAAATGCTCTTTAGAGGGCGTAGGTAAATATAACCTGGAACAGAAGGAGGCTCGATCATGGGTTATGCCAGCAGACTACCGACCAGTAACGACATACCGCGAACAAAGGTGGGAAAAAGTCCTTGGCTTGAGGAAACCGAGTGCGCGGACGAGATATGTCTCTTGCTCAACGGATTTGCAAAACGATGCATGGTATGCAA
This sequence comes from uncultured Gammaproteobacteria bacterium, assembly GCA_964365025.1. Classification (GTDB taxonomy): domain Bacteria; phylum Patescibacteriota; class Patescibacteriia; order Magasanikbacterales; family UBA10003; genus UBA10003. Next base: position 849 of record CAYIOJ010000057.1, on the reverse strand, counting down.
GCGATCGACTCGTGTTCGCCACTTGGACTCCGAACAGCGCTGTCCTGACTGTCGCTAGCAACAACGCTCTATCCTGGGGATTTCACAATGGAATCCCCGTCTTCTAAGAGCATTTTGTATTGTTTTCACCCAGAGCAATACGTCTGATAATGGCGCGCGGATATGCAATCGTGGCCGGACGAGCATTCGCATGCTCGGACGGACATGTTGCATATCCGCTGTTGTGCGATGTCGCTCGCGCGACGAGCACGACAGCGGGCACCGCGCGCCATTAGGACGAAATTAAATAATTTTTTTCAAATCTTTTATGAAAATAGGGATAATCGGCTCAATGCAATTTACTGATAAAATGCTTGAGTATCGTGAAAAACTTCGGGAATTGGGACATGATGCATTTGTCACGGATTTGCATAAAGCAATGGTAGGCAAAACCGATTCCGAAATTGAAGAAATCAAACTTCATCAAAAATATAACATGGACGCCATTCGTGAATTTTGGCGTATGATGCAGGGAGCGGATGCTGTACTTGTTTTAAATCTTGATAAAAATGGCGTCCAAGATTATGTGGGCGGTAATACTTTAATGGAAATCGGTTTTGCCCATGTGCTAAATCAAAAAGTATTCATGCTAAACCCAATTCCCGAAATGCCTTATTGTAAAACTGAAATTGAAGCTGTTAAGCCGATTATCATCAATGGTGATTTGAAAAAAATTATTTAACATCGCACAACACCGAGTATCTGGTTTCGCTCCGCTTCACCCATATTGCTTCGCAACATCAGATACTCGGAAACATTATATGAAATAGCGAAAAACTTTTTCTTTCAGAAAAAATACTCGGCCATTTT
>CAYIOJ010000056.1:0-4395 GCA_964365025.1 uncultured Gammaproteobacteria bacterium | reverse complement strand
TACAAAAAAAACAAAAGCAATTGTGACAGTTGATTTATTTGGCCATCTCTGCAATTATGATGAAATTAATGAAATTTCCAAGGAAAAAAAATTAATTTTAATTGAGGATGCTTGTCAAGCCATAAATGCTGAGTATAAAGGTAAAAAAGCAGGAAGTTTTGGTGATATTGCAGCATTTTCTTTTTATGCTACAAAAAACATTACTTGTGGTGAAGGAGGAATAATAACGACCGATAATGACGACTATGCGGAGAGTGCCAGATTATTCAGACAGCATGGAAGATTCAGCATGCGTCAATACGAGTATACAGAGCTTGGGTACAATTATAGAATGACAGATATAAGCGCAGCCATACTTTTGGAGCAGCTTAAAAAACTTGATTTTATAACAAAAAAAAGGGTGGAAAATGCGGCATACTTAAGCAAAGGGCTTAGAAATATAAAAGGAATAAAAGTGCCGATTATCAAGAAGGGGCATAAGCATGTTTTTCATCAGTATACAATCAAAGTTGGGGACAACTTTAAATTGAAACGCGACGGATTAATAATTCATTTAAACAAAAGAGGAATTGGATGTAGTGTTTATTACCCAAAACCATTGCATTTATACAATCATATTAAAAAATTTGGTTATAAAAAAGGCGATTTTCCAGTTGCAGAAAAATTAAGCGAGCAAGTTATTTCTTTGCCTGTGCACCCACTTCTCAAAAGAGACGAACTAGATTGCATAATCAGCGCTTTTGTGGAGCTTGAATAAAATGGATAAGCTTAACGTCGCAGTTATCGGTACAGGCGCAATGGGAAGAAACCATGCGAGAGTTTATTCTTGGCTAAAGAATGTTGACTTGGTTGCGGTATGCGATTCCAACAAAGAGGTTGGAAAAAGCATTGCTGAAAAATACAACATAAATCACTATACTAATTACAAAAAAATGTTAGAGAAAGAAGATTTAGATGCTGTTTCTGTTTGTGTTCCTACAAGATTGCATAAAGATATTGCTATCGGGATTATAAAGAAAAAAATCAATGCCATTGTAGAGAAGCCGATAGCCGGTACAGTAGACGAGGCAAGGGAGATTATAACAAAAGCTGAAAAAAATAAGGTCAAGCTAATGGTTGGGCATATAGAAAGATTCAACCCCGTTGTCATTGAATTGAAAAGAAGGATAAAAAACAACCAGCTGGGCAAGATTTACAATGTCCATTGCGCAAGAATGGGGCCAACAGTGCAGAGAATAACAGATGTTGGTGTAATAATTGATTTGGCAATCCACGAGATTGATATTCTTAAACACATAATCAATTCAAAAATAAAAAGGGTTTATGCTGAAACCGCCCAAAAAATACATTCAAATCATGAGGACCTTCTCATAGGCACAGTCAGGTTTGAGAACAACATACTTGGCGTTATAAACTCCAATTGGCTCACTCCCAAGATAGTCAGGGAGATTTCTGTGGCAGGAGAAAAAGGCATGTTTGTAGCGGATTATTTCAAGCAGGAATTGTTCTTTTATGAGAATGAATTTGTCAAGAAAAAGCTGGAGCATAAATTCTACTCGATGATGGTTTTGCAAGGCAAAAAGGTAAAGATAAAGATAAAAAATCAGGAGCCATTGAGAAATGAGCTGGAAGCTTTTGCAGATTCTATACTAAAAAACAAGCCTATGCCCATAACAGGGGAAGATGGATTACAAGCATTGTATATTGCCCAAAAATTTTTGGAATCCTCAAAAAGAAACGAGGTCATAAACTTATGAAAATAAGCGTTGTTGGGTTAGGAAAAGCAGGCTTGCCATTGGCAGCAGTTATTGCAGATGCTGGCATAGACGTAATTGGAGTTGATTTAAATAGCAAAAAAGTTCAAATGATAAACAAAGGAATTAATCCTGTTAAAGAAGAGCCAGGCTTAAGCGAGCTAATAAAAAAACATGGAGGCAAAAGGCTGAAAGCAACTAATAATTCAATAGAGGCTGCAAGAGAAAGTGATGTCCATATCATCGTTGTTCCGTTATTTATCAACGAAAACAAAAAGCCAGATTTCTCTCTTATAAAAAAAGCGTGTGAAAACGTTGGAAGTGGATTAAAGAAAAATGGCTTGGTTGTGTTGGAAACGACTGTACCTGTTACAACAACAGAAACATTTATCAAAGACATCTTAGAAAAAAATTCCAAATTAAAAGCTGGCAAGGATTTCTATCTTGCTTATAGCCCTGAAAGAATCATGACAGGCTACTCAATTTCAAGGTTCAAAGAATTTCCAAAATTAATTGGAGGAATTGATAAAGAAAGCGCTGACAAGGCATTTGAACTTTATAAAAAATTTGCAAAACCCGTTAAAGTAAGCAATTCAAGAACAGCAGAGCTTGCAAAAATTGCAGAAGGCGTTTACAGGGATGTCAATATAGCCTTGGCAAATGAGCTGTTTAAAGTAGCAGAGCATTACAACATTGATTTCTGGGAGATGAGAAGTGCTGCAAGGCATGAGTTCTGCAACATACTTGAGCCAGGAAATGTAGGAGGGCATTGCATTCCTGTTTATCCTTGGTTTTTAATCAATAATCTTGATGTGCCTTTAATTAAGATTGCGCGTGAGCTGAATGATGGCATGGTAAATTATTACGCTAACAAAATTGAAAAATTAAAGCCAAAAAAAGCAGGCATTATTGGTTTAAGTTTCAGGGAAGGTGTAAAAGAAAAAGCCTATAGCAGGTCAATAGATTTGATTAATTTACTGAAGAAAAAGGGCTATGATGTATACGGGTTGGATCCCTTATACTCAAAAGAGGAAATTGAAAAAGAGTTTGATGTAAATTACTTAGGTGATTTTAATAAAGTTGATGCCATAATTTTAATGAATAAGGAATACAGGTATAAGGACAAATTAAAAAAAATCAAAAATAAGGTTATCGACATAAAAAATGTTCTGGATTGAATAATAAAACTTGTTCCAAAATGAAATGTAATTTTACATACAAGCATTACAAAGAGGTAATTAATTTAGGCAAAAAACTTGGATTTTCTTTTTACAACATGCATGACTATTTGAAAATAAAACCGAAAAACAAGTTTGTTGTGATGAGGCATGATGTGGATTTGTCATTAAAACATGCTCTTGTAATGGCTAATATTGAGAAATCATTAGGTATCAAATCAACTTATTTTATAAGAACCGAGGGAATTTTCAATCCTTTTGATGCAAACAACCTTGAAATCATGAGAAAGATATCAAACCTAGGGCATGAGATAGGATTTCATTACGAGCTAGATTATTCTAGAATTGCTGATTTCAAAAAAACCTTTTTGAATGATAAAAAAAGGTTTGAGTTATTGCTTGGAAAAAAAATTTTTGGCGCTGCATTGCATAGGACAAAAAACCCAAAAGACAAAAGCAGCGCAAATAAGCTAAATTTCATTGAGCCTTTCTTAACAGAGCTTGGCTTGGAGTATGATGCTTATTCTGATATTTTTCTGAAGAAAATGAAATACATCTCTGACAGCTCTTATAGATGGCGTGAAGGATGCATGTGCAACCATATCAAAAAAGAAACTAGGCTCTGCATCTTAACCCATCCTTTATGGTGGTCGCATGCAACAACATCGCTTGTGAGTATAATAGAAGAGCTCTTTTGATATACTTTTACTTAAATGCTAAAATTCCTATAACCTCTTTTACAGTTGTAAATTTTTTTCCATACTTAAACTCTTCTTTAGCAACATTTCTAAATTCTTCAATTTTATTTTTGTCTCCAATGCTATAAGAAAGCCAATATTCTGTGAGTGATTCAACATCTGGAAATGTTACTGGATTTCTAAATTTGAACACTTCAACGTTTTTGAAATTATCTTTTAAGAAAGGTATGGCAAAATTCTCAAAAAAGCCCTTATGCATCTCTGACAGTTTCCCTATTCTGCTATGTAGCTCGAGCAATGCTTTGTTGTTGTTTATGTCAGGCCCACAAATGAAAAATCTGCCATTGTCCTTCAAGATATCTTTTAACTGCATTATAGTTTCGTCAGGTTTTTTGCTATAATATATTGCAAAGCATGAGATTATAACATCAAATTTTGGGAATTGTTTTAATTTCCCATACATGTCCTCCATTGAGGATAATATCAGCATTATATTGGGATTTTTATTTCCAACAGAGCTTTTTATATGTGCCAAAGATTCTTTGCTTACATCAACTCCTACAACTAAGCCTTTTGTCTTTTCAACTATTGGAATAAGCTGTTTTCCAGTGCCGCAGCCAATGTCCAATACTGATTCAGTGTCTTTTATTTTTAGTATGCCAAAAATCCATTCATTAATGTCGTATTTTGAATACCTTTCATGAGTTTCTATCCTTTTGGCAAGTTTCTCCTTGTCTGTATTTTGGTTGTGCATATCGTTTATCT
>CAYIOJ010000055.1:0-4410 GCA_964365025.1 uncultured Gammaproteobacteria bacterium | reverse complement strand
CGTGCCGACCATATTTTTGACGGAAATTTGAATTCCGAATTTTGGCGGAAGGGGAGGGATTTGAACCCTCGGTGCCCTTGCGGACACAGCAGTTTTCGAAACTGCCGCACTAGACCACTATGCGACCCTTCCCCGCCTGATTTACTCCTTAAAATTATCAAATTTAGACCAGCTTGACAAGTTAGCTTAAAAAAACTATACTTAATCTACGCTTAAAGCGGGATAGAGCAATTGGCAGCTCGCCAGGCCCATAACCTGGAGGTTCCCGGTTCGAGTCCGGGTCCCGCAACCATCAAAAATACTCCTTTAAAGGGAGTATTTTTGGTTTTAATCTTTTTTAATTTATCTCAATTATTTCCAGCGACGCCTTTACCGATGGATTATTGGATGGCAAAAAAATCACTTGTTCCGGATAATTTTGTTTAAGTTGTGTTAAAAATTCTTCAGCCCAAGACGGGCTTAATACAGATACGCCGGAAAAATCCACTTCTATTTTTTCTTTTGGTTTGAGTTTGTCCAAAAGATAGGCCTGGGCAGAAAGCCAAGCATCTCGACCAGCCGGCCGCGAGCTCAAGATATTACCAAATTTTTTTAATTCCAATCGCATAATGGTTAAATATTAAAATTTAATTAAAGAAATAACGCCACGAGTTGTCTTTTTCTCTTCGGCAAAAGACACGGCGCCATTCTCAATGTGGCAGACGGCCATTCCGGATTTAAAATTTAACTGCCAACCCTGTTGTTCAAAAATTTTTTTCACGAATTTTAGCCCGTTGCCTCTCTGTTCCGGCGCGCGGCCGGAAATCCTTTCCGTAAAAGCGATTTTCATTGCTTCAATATCATTTTTAATTTTTGGCCTGACTCTTTTGATGGTGGCAAAAATACCCTGGCCTCGGTCAGTTATTAAAATTTCTCGCGTGTTTAAGTCAGGGGCAAAATATATTCCGGCCACATCGCGCCAATTTCCGAGATTGTGGTCAAAAGAATTGTTGCCAATTTCTCCAACTATGGCCGTTAATAAATATGATAAATTTTCATCAAATTGACGCAAACAATCAGCCAACAAACGATCTAATCGGGCTTGAAACACATCGCGCGTTTGGCAATAAACTTCTGACGGCGGCAAAGCGCCCGTTTGTTTTTCATTCCAGGCCAAACCATTTTGAATAATTGAAGAAATTTGTCTTTTGTAATCAGTCGGTAAATACAGTACCCTCGGCGGTTTGCCTTGTTTTGCAATTAAACCCTGTTTAATTAAATCGCCAAGATGCCTGAAAATACCGGTCGCGTTTAAACCAAAATGGCTGATAATTTCTTTGGCCGTGGATCGGTTATTTTCTTTAATATATGTTAAAATTTTTTGTTTGGTATCTGTTTTCATACAATTTTTACTATATATTATACACTATATATTATACACTATATTGGGAGTTTTGTCAAGCCCTTAACAAAAAATACTCCTTTAAAGGGAGTATTTTTGATAAAAATCTGAAAGTCTAATCTTGGAGCGGGAAACGGGGTTCGAACCCGCGACCTTCTCGTTGGCAACGAGACGCTCTAGCCAGCTGAGCTACTCCCGCAAACTAAAATTAGTATATTAAAAATTGTTCAATCAGTCAAGAGACGCTCGAATCTTTTTTATTTTTCTTCCAAAACGCCGCTTTAGCAATTGCTCCCAAGACCAGTCCTTTGGCCAAGGCGGCGCGACTGCGGGCGACATATGCCAGAAGCAAGCTGCCCAGTCCGCCGGCAGTGGCGCTCAAAACATTATCGGCTGACGTTTTTGTTGATGAGGTAGCGCCAGTCGCTTCTTTTTTGGATTCTAAAATTTTAATATCTTCTTTAAATCTCGGCCAAATTTTAAAGGCATCTTTATTTGAAGACAAAATTCCCGTTATTTCTACCGTGTCTCCCTCTTTCACTATTTGCCCTTTGAATCCGGCGCGTGATTTTAATTCCACTAAAATCTCGCCGGAATCATCAGCCAGATAAAATTTGCCTGATTTTGGTTCCAACGCCTCGCCCGTTATTTTCATCAAACTGCCCAATCTACCGTCATCAATGTCAGCTATGGCCAATTCTTCCGGCGTGGCCTTTTTAGAATCAGGCAGGATTTTAATATTTTCTCGTTTTTTAATTTTTATTCGCAGTCCGCTTTGCGTGTCGCTCGTTTCGCCAGTCGTTTCCACTTGGTCGCCAGCTTTCAAATCAGGGAAGTCCTTTTTGAACATGTAAATCTGAATGCCGCGGCCGGCATTGTCTTGCAGATAAAAATACTGATTGCCAAAAAGCCCGGGCGGCACAGTAACAATGCCTTTCACGCGCTGCCATTTTTTTACCGTTATTTTACTCCCGATTTTATCGCCATTGACACTGTTTTCGGCAAATTCTCCATTATCAATAATTGTCATCACGGCTTTTTCTTTTACTTCATTCGCGTGATAATCATTAACAGTCAAGGTAATTTTAAATTTTCCCGCGCGAGTGTATTGATGTGTGCTCGTGACGCCAATGGCTTCGGTCTTGTCACCAAAATTCCAAACAAACGACAAATTATCTTCTTCCGGATCAGCGCTGTTGGACGCGTCAAAAAAAATTTCTTCGCCGATTTCCGCCACATTGGGGATACTGAAAATAATCGTTGGCGAATGGTTGGGTTCGCTGATGAAATTGGCAACTCCTGGCGAAGGCACCGTGCTCCATTTCCACAAAGTGCCGCTGGCCGAAACGCGATTGTAGGAAAAATTTTCTTCGGCCGGCTCGTTGTAATTGATCTGGTCGGCAATTTGCCCATCAGGATTGAAAAGTTTTATCGCGTCATTGCTGTTATTTAGAGAAATGTTGGAGTCCTTGCTCCAAACAGTTAAAAATCCATTTGGGCTAATAACAGTACTGGAAGAAAAAATAAATTTTTTGCGACGGGAATCTTCCAATCGCCATTTGTCCAATTTCACGGTCGCCGCGCTGATGTTTTTTAATTCAATAAATTCTTTGTCTGTGTCCATACCCTTGGGATTGGGCATAAATTCATTGAGGATAATGGTGGAAGATGCGGCCATTGGCGCTGGTGCAAAAACAGAAGATGGTGAATCACTGTTTTTTTGATTTGATAAATCCGCGATGTTGGATTTTACTTCTGTAAAAACATTGGTTGCGTTGGACGTGGCAGTGGTTGTCCAGATCCAGCTCGCGTTTTTGCGACTGTAAGACATATCTTCATCAGCCGCGCCGGAATTGTGGGGCGAGGCGTCGCAGATTTGGCCGGTAGCGTCTGATAATTTTATTCCATCGCCGGAATTATTCAGAGTAATTTTTGTTTGCGGCCGATACAGTGTTAAAAAACCATGGCTGGCGATTCGTGTGTTGGCCGGCAGAGTGAATTTGGTTGTTTTTCCTTGCGAATCTTCTAAAATCCATCCGGAAATATCTTTTTCAATATCCATTTGATTATACAATTCCACAAATTCATAGTCAGCGTTGGAATCCTCGGGATTAATTATGATTTCATTTACTAAAATTGTGTTTTGGCATGATCCGGAACTGGGGGCTGGCGATGGTGGAGGCGGTGATGTTTCCGGCGGCGGGGTTGGTGTAGCGGGTTGTTCAGGTGGCGGAACAGATGCTTCAGCGCGGTGCGGAGAAGACGAGATGATTGTAAAATCAGCCGCGTTATTATTTGTATCTTGATTATTGTCGCGAACCAACGCATAGCCAGCCTCGTTGGGATTAAGAGGGCGAATAGTACCTTCAACAAAGGCATTTTGCGCCATGCCCCATGATACAGCATCAATTATCTCGCCGGTATCATTGGAACCAAAACGCAAAGCAATTCCATTGTCTGACGCAATCGCGGCCGAGGTGGCGGCGTTGGGCAGTATGGGAATATCCAAATAGTCGGAATTAGCCCATAAAAAATATCCTTGGGAGGGAATGTAAAAAGTGTCAGTAAATGACTTAATCAAAGTATCGGTCGTGCCGGTTTGGGTGCGTTTGACCAAACGATAGCCCTTGATGTCAATGGATGCGGAGGTGGGATTGTAGAGTTCAATAAAATCATTGGAAGTTTTTCCAGCTCCGCCGGTGATCTGAATTTGGGAAATTATCAAATGATCAGAATTTTCCGCGATGGCGGGCATTATTAACAAAAAGCCACTTACAAAAAATGTAATGGCTAAAAGAAAAATTCTCCCCCTTGGCATAATATATTTAGAAAATTATTATTTCATTATATTATCACCAACAGGGCTTGTCAAATTAGTAAATTTTATCTAAACTGTGATTGTAAGCCCTCGTGGCGAAACTGGCAGACGCATCAGCTTTAGGAGCTGACGGCCGCAAGGCCATGGAGGTTCAAGTCCTCTCGAGGGCACCAAAATGGAACTTAGAGGTTGAGAACCAACCAAGGAGTGG
>CAYIOJ010000054.1:0-4660 GCA_964365025.1 uncultured Gammaproteobacteria bacterium | reverse complement strand
GCGGCCGGTTCCCTGGTTTCTTATCTTTTAGGAATAATTGATGTAAATCCTTTGTACTTTTTACTGCCTTTTGAAAGGTTTTTAAATCCGCATCGGCCTTCGCCGCCTGATATTGATGTGGATTTTGCCGATAATCGCCGCGATGATGTGATTGCCTATGTCACGCAAAAATATGGCGCGGATAAAGTCGCGCAGATTATTACTTTTGGGACAATGATGGCGCGGGCGGCGGTGCGCGACACCGGCCGCGCTTTGGGTTATTCATATTCTTTTTGCGATCAAGTGGCCAAGATGATTCCATTCGGCTCGCAGGGTTTCCCAATGACGATTGAAAAAGCTCTGGCAATAACACCGGAACTTTTTGCTTTGTACAATTCCAATGCCGAGGTCAAACGGCTTTTGGATTTGGCTCAAAAAATTGAGGGGTGCGCTCGCCATACTTCTGTTCACGCGGCCGGAGTGGTGATTTCGCCCACTCCTTTGACTGATTTTACGGCAGTGCAGAGAGAAACCGGCGGGGAAAAAATTGTTACCCAATATGAAATGCACTCGGTGGAAGAAGCGGGATTATTGAAAATGGATTTTCTGGGCATTCGCAATCTTTCCATTTTGGGCGAGGCAGTAAAAATCGTGGAAAAAATTCACGGCATCAAGGTAAAATTGCACGATATTCCTTGGGACGACAAGCAAACTTACGAAATGCTCGCGCGCGGGGAAACCGGAGGATTGTTTCAGTTGGGCGGTGCGGGCATGACTCGTTATTTGGAAGATTTAAAACCCTCCAATATCTTTGATATTATGGCCATGGTGGCGTTGTTTCGCCCCGGGCCCATGGAATCCATTCCGGAGTTTATCCGCCGTAAACACAATCCCAAGCTCATTAGTTATCTTGATCCGCGCATGAAAGATTATTTGCAAAATTCTTACGGCGTTATCGCGTATCAAGATGATGTTTTGCTCACGGCCATTAACATTGCCGGCTATACTTGGGAAGAGGCGGACAAATTGCGCAAAGCCATGGGTAAAAAAATTCCCGAAGAAATGGCGGCGCAAAAAGAAAAATTCATTTCCGGCTGTATTGCCAATGGATTAAAATCCAAAAAAGCCAATGAATTGTGGGAATTGATTGAACCGTTCGCCGCGTACGGGTTTAATAAAGCCCACGCCGCGAGTTACGCCGTCATTGCTTATCAAACTGCTTATTTAAAAGCGCATTTTCCGGAAGAATACATGGCGGCGGTGCTTTCCGCTGAATCAGCTGATATTGAAAAAGTCAGCGAGAATGTGGCCGAGTGCCGGAAAATGGGCATTGAAGTTTTGCCGCCGGATGTTAATGAAAGTTTTACTTTATTTTCCGTGGTGCCGCGCAAAAATAAAGAAGATCAGCCAAAAATTCGTTTTGGATTGGAGGCGATTAAAAATGTCGGTCAGCATATTGCCGAACGAATTATTGAAGAGCGCAAGGCCATGGGGCATTATCAAGATTTGGAAGATTTTCTCGGCCGCGTGCAGGATAAGGATTTGAATAAAAAATCAATGGAGAGTTTGATTAAAACCGGCGCTTTGGATAGATTTGGCGAGCGCGGGCAATTGTTGGCCAATACCAATTTGTTAACCGGTTTCGCGCAAGACAGCCGCCGTGATTTGGAAAGCAATCAAAGTTCACTTTTTGAATCGGGAGCCGGCAAATCCTGCGGGCGGCTTCATTTGAAACCGGCGCCTGCGGCCGGCCGTGAAGAAAAATTATCGTGGGAAAAGGAATTGCTTGGTTTATATATTTCCGAACATCCTTTTGCTGAAATGACCAAAAAATTGGGTCGGGATATTTTGTCGATAAAAAAGATTATGGAAACAGAGTCCAAAGACCCGTGGTTTTTGTTTTGCGGTCAGATTGTCTCGGCCAAGCGCATTGTCACTAAAAAAGGCGATTTTATGCTGTTTGTCGGGTTGGAAGATCTGACCGCCAAAGTTGAGGTGATTGTTTTTCCGCGCGTTTATCAAAAGTTTAAAGATGTTTTGCTCGCTGACAGCAAGGTTTGTATAATTGGAAAAATTTCCCATCGGGAAGAAGACAGAGAAAAAAAGATAATTGCCGAAACAGTGGAAATTTTAACTGAAGGCAGTATCGCGGGAATTAAAGAAAGGTACAAGATGATGTTGCAGAGCGGAGCCGGTTTTTCTCCGGAAGTTGCGCCAATGGAAAAAACACCCGAGGTGTTGATTTCAGTGAGTCGAGCGTTGGATAAAATCACCGTGGAGAAATTGAAAAAAATTTGGTCGGCTTATCCGGGTGAAGTGCCGGTGTTTGTGCTGGCCGGGCAAAATGAAATTAAAAAGAAAATAGCCACCGGAGTAAAAGTGGCTATAATTCCCGCGATGAAAGAAGAAATTGAAAAATTGATCGGCCCAAACAGCGTTTCTTTTGAATGATTTTTTTGTCATTGCGAGCGGAACAAAGTGGAGCGCGGCAATCTCGTATTATTTAATGATTTTAAGATATATATTCTTTATCCAAAAATTCGCCAACGGATTTGTCAGTATGAATAATTTGAATGGTTCTGGCAATGATACCGGCCGGAGAGAGCAGGTGAAACTCAAATTGAGCCGCCTGTTTTTTTGTTTCGGGCACGGGCACGGTATTTATGGCGATTAATTCTTTAATGCCGCTTTGATTCAGCGTGACCATGGCATTACCGCTTAATATCGGGTGAGTGGTGGCGACGCGAACTTCACTTGGCCGTTCATTGGCCGGCAGTCGTTGGAAAAAATCAGCCGCTTCTTTAATGGTGCCGCCGCTGGAAATTTCATCATCAATAATCAAGGCGACTTTTCCACCCACCTCGCCGATAAGTTTATGCACTGTTGGTTTTTCATCATGGGCATAGCGCCGTTTATCCAACATTGCCAATGGCAGTTGCGGCATTAGTTCTTGAAAAGGATGTAGTTTTTTGGCCTCGCCGGCATCAGGCGCCACAATCACATAATTGGATAAATCGCGTTGTTTTAAAAATTTGCAGATTAATCCGGCGCCATTGATAGTGTCTGTTGGCAAACGGAAAAAGCCCTGAATCTGTGGAGCGTGTAAGTCAATAAAAATGGCGCGGTTAATGCCCGCGGTTTCCAACATTTGCGCCACCAGCCGCGAAACAATGGCAATGCGCGGCCGATCTTTTTTGTCCGAGCGCGATTCAAACAAATAGGGGATGACCGCGGTGATGCGTCGGGCCGAGGCATAGCGCAGAGCATTGATAAGAATGCAGAAAGAAATGAAATTTTCCGAAGCTATTGGAGCTTGCGTGCCTACCACAAACACATCACTGCCGCGCACGCATTCCTGAATTTCCACAATCGGATTGCCATTGCTGAAAACTTGGATGTTCGCGCTTCCCAATGGCATTTGTAATTCCGCGCAAATTTCTTTGGCCAATTCCGGATGAGATAAGTCGGAGAAAATTTTTAAATCAGGCATATTTTTTGGATTTTTAGGCCAGATCCCAATTTGGGTCGGCGTTTATTTTTTCCCAATTAATAAATTGTTTTTTTAACGCGTGGAAATATCCGGCAGCCGCGATCATAGCGGCATTGTCGCCGCAGTATTCTATTGGCAGGGCGGTGTATTTTATTTTTGGCAGATGATCAGCCAGCGCGGATTTTAATTGACATTGCAATTCTTGATTGGCCGCCACCCCGCCACCCAGAAGTATTGTTTTAACTTTATACTTTTTAGCCGCGGCCATAGTTTTAGTAATTATAACATCAATACAGGCCTGTTGGAACGAGGCGCAAATATCGGCAATTTCTCCTCTGTCATCCCGAACTAGTTTCGGGATCTTTTTAAAATGATACAGCACCGCTGTTTTTAATCCTGAAAAACTAAAATCAAAATTATTTGAACCAATCATCGGCCGCGGAAATTTTACTGCTTCCGGATTACCTTTGTCAGCATGCTTGGCCACTTCCGGCCCGCCAGGATAGGTGAGGCCTAAAATTTTTCCCACCTTGTCAAAGCATTCGCCCACGGCGTCATCACGCGTCTGGCCAATCAGCCGGTATTTTAAATGTTCCTTCATTATCACCAATTCGGTGTGCCCGCCGGAAATTATCAGGCACAGGGCGGGGAATGCTATGTTAGTCCGGTTTTTGTCTGTCATTCCCGCGAAAGCGGAAATCCAGTTTATTTTTTTTCTGGATCCCGCATCAAGTGCGGGATGACAATCAGGCAACCAATTGGCGTAAATATGCCCGGCCAAATGATTCACCGCCACTAATGGTTTTTTCCACAAGTAGGCAAGCGTGCGCGCGGTTTCCACACCCACCAATAGCGCCGTGGCCAGCCCGGGCCCGGCAGTCACTGCAATCACATCTGGTTTGTTTTTTTCTCCCAATACATCCTTTAACATTGGCATAATTTTTTCCACATGCGCCCGCGCCGCCACTTCCGGCACCACGCCGCCGTATTGGGCGTGGGTTTTGATTTGCGAGAAAACCAGATTTTTATGCAAGGTCAATTTACCCCCGTCGGCTTTTAACAAAGCCAAGGAGGTTTCATCGCACGAGGTTTCCACGCCAAGGATGAGCATAAATAAAATGTCCAGACTGTCCAATAACTCTTTTTTTATGTCATTGCGAGCGAAGCGAAGCAATCTCACAGCTTAAATAT
>CAYIOJ010000053.1:0-4986 GCA_964365025.1 uncultured Gammaproteobacteria bacterium | reverse complement strand
GAGATCAGCTTTGAGGAATATGAAACATCTTTGCCTATCCTGTCTATTGCCTCTGAAACAAGCCTTGCAAGGCTTTTTACGTCCTCGGCATCCGGCTTATGGCTTCTGATTTTTTTCATTAAAAACACCTTATTTGGGGTGATTTTTTTGACCTTTATGGCTTCAACCTTTATCTTCCTGTTCAGGTTTTCCATGCTCCTGAATGTGAGCTCCTCAAATGAAAACTCCTTTTGTGCTCTTTTTTCAGCCTTCCACCTGAGCGATTCAAGCTCTTCCACCAGTTTTTCATAAGCCTTGGCCAGCTCCCTTTTTGCAATGCCCAAGCCGTTCACCACCTTTTCAAAAGCCCTTACCTTTTTCTCAACTTCTTTCTTTGATTTTCTTATCTCTTCTATTTTTCCTTTTAGTCTTACTTCTTTTGAGAGGGTCTTTTCCTTTTCCTCCATCAGTTTTTCTTCCTCTTTCCTGCATAAAATAAAGACATGCTGCAGCAGCTTAAAGTACAGGTAAAGAATTGCGCTGTCATAAAAGTTTATCAGCTTCAAGTCCTTTAAGCCGCTCCTTATTTCAGCTGCCAGCAGCGCAATCGAGCCTTTCAGCCTCAGTATATCAACTTTGTTCGACTTGATGCTCTTCCTTAGTTTCTTAAGCTCTTCTCTTGACTTTCTCAAAAGGGGAAAAAGCCTGTCAAGCTTCCAGCTCTCTTCCCTTATTTTGGTTGTTAATGTGGAATCCGGCAGAACTGAGTAATAAACAAAGGGAAACCCTGCAAAAATTAAGCCTGCCATGCCAAATTTTTCTTTACTTTTCTATATAAACCTTTCCAAAATAGAAACTTTTATATATAGGCTTTTTCAGAATTTAAATATCAATTAAAAAGGTGATAACATGAAAATTTTCGGCAATAAAAGCGGAATTATAACTCATCCGGCAATGATGTTTGTTTTTGCTATGGTACTTGGCTTGGTTTTGGCTTATGTTTGGATAAACTACATAAACATACCAAACCCATTCTGCCCGAAATAACTAAATTGTGTGTTTAATTTTATATTCATATTGCAGCAATAGATACCTCAATAAAAAACAAATTAAAAAAAACGAGAGCGACCTTTCAAAGTAATTGCGTTGAAGGTAACCCGCTTTTAATGTTTTAATAAATTTAAAGTTCCATTGCAAATGTTGCTATCATAAGAAAAATCCCTTCTGTGATAAATATTATGTTGTAAGCAGTCCTGTTCAGCCAGTTAAACTGGAACCATGCAGGTCCTATTCCAAAGCTGTGCAATAACGGAAACAAGCCGATTATAAGCACGGTTATGGCAACTCCAAAGCTCCACCATCCTACAATGTTGCTGTTTGTTATTTCTACTATCGAATTCATTGCAAGGTACAAGCCTGCTCCTGCAACAATCCACGTTAATAAAGAAACAGGCAGATTGTTTAGGAATTCAAATTTCCCCAGCATTGGCATTAAGCCGAGCAGGAATATAACAGCGCCGACACCTCCAGAAATCCAGTCACGCATTTGCATCATGGTAATAGCCTCTTTTTTAGGAGATGTTTAGGCTGCTTCAGCATAAACTCTTTTAAAATCGTCTTCTAAAGCATCCATCTCTTTTATATGGACATTCAATGCATTTGTAAGACCGTGCAATTTGCTAGAAAGTTCTCTTGCTTGCTCCTTAACATCTGTTATTTTTTGGTTGAGGGATCCCTGCATATAATGTATACGAATCCATTCAGGTCCAAGAACCCTCATTATCCCTTCATCCGATAAAATTATGCCAACTTCAAAAAGCCATCTTCTAAGAAGAATATGTGCTGCTTTGAACATTTCAATAATTTCATTTCCTGAGGTGCTCATTATAGATTCAAATCTACTCAGAATTTTGTTTAAGCTTTTCGCATTTGGGTTTGATGATATTTGAGAATCTATCTCCTCAAGCTCTTTTGCCTGAGATTTTAGCATATTCATATCTTGATATTCCACATTAACATCACCACGAAAACCTCTTCTTTCAAGCATTAGTTGCACTCTTGAAGTGATATTTTTCTTTTTTGCTCTCTCTCTCCAATTATCAAGAAATTTTGCAGCTCCGCCACCAACGGCTTCGTTCATCTCTGACATAAAAAATTTCATATCATTTCCGCCCCATTTTTTAGCTTGCTGAACTGCTGCGATCGATTTAGGCACAGCACTCTTTGATATGGCATCCACTTTTATTCGAAAATCGTCATTACTCGGTCTTTTATTTGCGTGTACTATAAATTTTCCAAGTGCAGATGCAAAATGTCTCGATATTTTTAATATATGGTAATACAAGAACATTTGAAGCATAATGCCCTTTTCAGATTTTTGCTCGGATCGTTTTAGTCTTTTTAGCCATCTAATTATTTGCCTATTAGCATGAGAAACGTGGTGGGTATCAACATCTGTTTTAACTACATTCCATATCTTTTCTTCAGAAAAAGTAGCTCCTGTAGCCCTAGAATAATCCCATTTTTCTCCCACCTCCTCCCAAAGTGGGTATCTGCTGATAACGTGTGCTAACCTGTCACCAGTAAATCCAAGTAGTTTTCCCATCACATCTCACCTTTTTAATCCTAAACCCTTAACCTTATTTTATTTAAATCTTTCCTTTTTGTTGAGTTTTTGAGAGTGGTGAAATGTATAGGCGAAGCGGTTAATGCCGCTGAGCACTAGAATACGCCGTAGGCAGATTGAATTAAAAATAAAAAACAATTATAAACCACAATAATATCCTACAAACATGATTAGCGAAGAACTGCAGAAAGAAATATATTTTCCTTATTCCAAAGTAAGGGACATACAAAGCGACATGATTTCTGATGTTTACAACGCTATAAAAGACAAAAGGCACATCATAATGCATGCTCCGACAGGAATCGGCAAGACAATAGCTGTTCTGGCTCCTGCCTTGTCATTGGCTATGAAAAACAATTTAACCATCTTCTTTCTCACATCAAGGCAGACACAGCATAAGATAGTCATTGATACGTTAAAGCAGATAAAGCAAAAATTCAATATAGATTTTGACTGTGCAGATATAATCGGCAAGAAGTGGATGTGCCTGCAGAACGGCGTTGAGGCAATGCCAGCCAGTTTATTTCATGAATACTGCAAATCTTTAAGGGACGAAGGCAATTGCGAGTTCTACCTAAACACAAGAAAGCCAAATATGCAGCCGACTGTTGGGGCAAAACAGGCCATTGAAGAGCTTAAAATCATTGGCCCCTGCCATGCCAATGAATTTATAGAAAACGGCAAAAAGCGCAAAATGTGCCCTTATGAACTGGCGGCTTTGACAGCAGCAAATGCGAAAGTGATAATTGCCGACTATTATTACATTTTCAGCCACACAATAAGGCAGAGCTTCCTGCTAAAGATAAAAAAAGAGCTGGAAAACATCATTTTGATAGTTGATGAGGTGCACAACCTTCCAAAAAGGATAAGGGAGCTTTTGACGCAAAAAACATCAAGCTTAATCATTGAAAATGCAAAAAAGGAAGCAAAAAAATATGGCTATGGTGAAACAGCTGAAAACCTCGATATTGTTGAAAATGCCCTTTTTGAGCTTGGCAGGGAAATTGAAAATGAAGATGTTGCAAGCAAAAATGATTTTGTTGACTTAATCAGTAAAAGCAAGAATTATGACGATGTTGTTGCCGAGCTTTTGTTTGCTGGGGAGGACATAAGGGACAGGCAGCAGAAAAGCTTTGTTTTTAGCATTGCAAAATTCCTTGAAGCTTGGATTGGGCCTGACATTGGGTTTGGCAGGATTTTGAGCAAAGAAATAAGCGACAAAAAGCTGAAAATAAGCATGTCCTACCGGTGCCTTGACCCTTCAATTGCGGCAAAAGAGGTTATTGGGAAAAGCTATTCAACTGTATTGATGTCAGGCACCTTGACCCCAACAGAGATGTACAGGGATATTCTCGGCTTTAAAGAAAATGTTCTTGAAAAGGAATACAAAAGCCCTTTCCCAAGAAAGAACAGGCTGAATCTTGTCATTCCCAAGACAACTACCAAGTTTGTTGAGAGAAGCCATAGGCAATTTGAGGAAATAGCATTCATCTGCGGAGACATAGCTGATTCAATAGAAGGCAATATAGCGGTATTCTTTCCCAGCTATGATTTGATGGCCAATATAGCAGGGTATTTCCGGCAAAAATGCCAAAAGCAAGTCTTTATTGAAAAGCAAAATCATTCAAAAAAAGAAAAAGAAGAGCTTCTTGCCTCTTTCAAAAGTCACAAGGAAGCTGTCCTGATGGGAATCTCCACAGGCTCTTTTGGAGAGGGAATAGACATGCCTGGTGTTTTGAAAGCTGTCATCATTGTCGGATTGCCCTTGGAAAAGCCTGATGTCGAGAAAAGGCTGCTTATAGAATACTATGATGACAAGTTTGGCAAAGGATTTGAGTACGGCTATGTGCTGCCTGCAATCACAAAATGCCTGCAGAATGCAGGAAGATGCATAAGATCAGAGACAGACAAAGGAGCCATTATCTTCCTTGACGAAAGATATGCTTGGCGCAATTATTACCAATGTTTTCCTGAAGATTGGGATATGGAAGTTAGCTTGGATTATGGGAGTGTTTTGAGGGAGTTTTTTGGGAAATTTTAAATTAATTTAATATTTAATATACATTTCCCTATACTAGCATACAAAATCGAAACATTTATATATCTGTAATGCTTTCTGTTAAAAATGGTTATCCTTTTTGACAGGTTCAACCTGCCAGAGGACATATATGAAGTGATTTTTGCGACAAAGCAGCAAATTATTGTTGCAAAGCTGCTTATAGAGATGATAAAAGATAATGGTGGTGAGATAGGTAAGACAGAGATGTCCTTGTTCGCAACCAAGCTTCATGAAGGCAACTTAATAACAGATTTAATAGATGAACCACCGTACAAGGGCAAGAAAGTCAAGGTTTCATACAACAAAAGGCAGTTTTACGACA
>CAYIOJ010000052.1:0-5048 GCA_964365025.1 uncultured Gammaproteobacteria bacterium | reverse complement strand
GTTCTCTTAACGCCATTCTCCGTTTCCACGCCTATGCCGATAATGACCAAATGCCGATTGTCCGGCTGGCAGTGGACTGGGGCGATGATTCAGAGCCGTATGTGATGCAGGGGTGGTTTAAGAATAGGAAGGTGAAGTGTAATGAGGCTAAAGACTTGGGAGACGGTATGGGTAAAAAAATTCATTTTGGTGACTCATCCGACGCTTGTGAAGAGGCCTATTATCAATTCACGCATATTTATGAATGTAAAGGCGTGTCTGACCCCAAGTGGGATGCACAAAAGGCCGCCTGCGTCTTCACGCCCAAAGTCCAGGTGTTGGACAACTGGGGATGGTGTAATTCTCTGGATGGAAACGGGAAGTGGAATGATAATGAGACTGATCCTACAAAATACAAACAAAGAAATTGCCATTGGGAAAATACGGAACCTTGGACTAAATTCAACGGCGTGGTTGAAGTAAAACCTTAATTATTGAGATTCAAAAACACGGCCGACTGTTTTTTGTCAATAAAAAAATGCCCGGGATTTACGCAGGTTTTCTTGCGTTTTATCCGCGGGCTGACTATGCGTCATTTCACCTCCTTTCTAAGTGGTTCGGCTACTCTTCCTCCGCCATCTTGGGGCAGATAACAGAGTTGTTGCCGTAGTCAATTTTCAGTTGACTTCCGTCTCCGAGGAGAGTATATTTCTCCTCTGGCGGGCCGGAAGGAGGCCGCTGTACATGATCATCGCCGGGTTTGTAGTAAAGGTCGTCATTAGGTGCTGTCGGAGAGTGAATGCGGCAATATCCGTCTCCATTGTCATAGAACTCTGCGTCCGTTAGGTTCATGTATCCTTCGCAATCCCACTTCCCCACGAGCATGCAGGGCAGACCCCAGCACACCTCGGGTGGCCATTGTTCGCAGGTAATCTTCTGGCATGGCGACTGAGATGAGCAGTCGTTTTGATCATAGAATCCACCGGAGCACCAGCAGTGATCAGTCTGCGAAAGATCACAATCCGGATTGCTGTCCGTTTTGTAATCATAGAAGATGCACCTTGCTTCTTTGGCCTCCTTCGGCCTACACTCCTCCGGCGGTATCTTGCCGGCCTTGATGGCCTCGCAGGCGCCGGTGACGGAGTCAATCTGCGGGTGAGGCGAGCAAGTGTCTCCGTTGCAGGTATCTCCCGACGGATAGATGTAGCCATCTTCCTGCAGAACCGACGCATCGCCGTTGTCGTTGCAGTTCACGCACACGCCGTTCTCGTCGTAAATCGGTGCATTGTCCGACCCGCCACCGTCACCGCAGCCCGTTGCCGAGAGCAGCGCGCCGACGAGCATGATCGCTCCGACCACTGCCAGCCCCGCGATGATGGCGGCGATGATCACACCGCCTTTCGAGTCCGCGTCGCTCCGGTATCCGTCTTTCGTCACAGTACCCATCTTCATTCTCCTTTTTGCCGCCGTTCATTGGCGGCTCTTCACTGCCGGTTAAGGCAGTGTTTTAATTGTTCAAAGAGCGAACCGACACCTGTCGGCTCCTCCTTTTTTACTTTCCGTCCGCCTGTTTTGGCGTCCGGTGGTTATCTTTATCATAACTGCTTATTCTACTCCCGACAAGTTGACTTGTCAAGGGAGAGGGTGGTAGAATGAGGGAAGGTGAATAAAAGATGGCGTCTTATGAATAAATTATTAAAGAAAAATTTTGATTTGCTTTCGGAATCATTTGGCTCTATCAGAAAACGTTATCCCATTAAAAAAATGGGCATTTTCGGTTCAGTGGCTAAAGGAACCGCCACCCGCCGAAGCGATATCGATATTTTGATTGAATTTTTTCAGCCGATCGGGATATTTAAATTTGTGGAATTGGAAATTGATTTAAGTAAGATTTTGAAACGGCGAGTTGATTTGGTGAGCAAAAATGCGTTGAAGCCGATTTTGAAAAATAGTATTTTAAAAGAAGTTCTTTATGTGTAAATCGGAAGAAATGCTTTATTTTCAAGACATCCTTGATTCTATCAAGAAGATTGAGCAATATACCAAAAAAATGTCTTTTGACGACTTCATGGAAGATAACAAAACCGTGGACGGCGGTAGTCAGAAATTTGGAAATTATCGGCGAAGCAACGCGTTATATCTCAAAGTTAACTAAACAAAAGCATCCTGAGATTCCTTGGGCGCAGATAGCTGGAATGAGAAACAAAGTGATTCATGAATACTCCGGCGTTGATTCGTCAATCCTTTGGCAAACCGTCAAAGACGATATTCCCGATTTGAAAAAAAAGATTGTGAAAATATTACAGTGAAAATTTGCCTAAAGTTTTTTAATTGGTTGAAGAAATACGAAAAGAAATAATTATTAAAAAATTCCGCTTTTCGGCGGGATTTTTGTTTGCATTCAAAAACTCCGGTGGCGGCACAGGCGATTGCGTTGAAATCAAAGTTTGTTCCGATGGTCCTAAAAAAGACCAGGAATGCGGCCCGCCCTTTGAGGCAAATGAGTGGGACACCAACAAGGATAGCAAAGATGGCGGTGATTGGTGCAATAATTTCACTGAGGGCAATTACTATACCAAAGAAAAAAATATATTGTTTAGTTCAGACTGCACATTGTATCCTTCCGAAAGTTGCAACTCACAGGCCAATGTTTGGCCTTCTCCACCCCAAATCTATTCTCTAAAACTCAAAGATTCAGCTAAACCGGACAGCGGCTATACTTGGGGCGCGGTTGATGCTTTTACAGTCAACGACACCAATTCCGGTTCTGTGTCTCTTTCATCAATTGTTCAAAGAGCAATCCCGAACTTCGGGATCCTTCTTTTTATCTCCGTCCGCCTGTTCTGGCGTTCGGTGGTTATCTTTATTCTAACCCCTCACTCTACTCCCGACAAGTTGACTTGTCAAGGGTGGGGGTGGTATGCTGTTATTAGTAGATGAAATTTAATTAAAAAAATAATATGTCTTCAAAATCTAAAATATTGGAATATACTACATATTTTGAACCTTTGGCCGAAGGAGGTTATGAGGTGTTTTTTCCTAATTTTCCGGAAATTATCACTTATGGTCGCACTTTGGTAGAAGCTAGAAAAATGGCTAAAGATGCTTTGCAATGTCATTTGGAAGGTTTGGCGAAAGAGGATAAAAATTTGAGTTTTATTCAAACTGCCAAGAAATTTTTGCCTCGTCGAGAAAAAATTGGCATAATGCTCAATCCTGCATGAGCCCTGCTTTGCCGATTTTAAAACCAAAAGTAGTCCTCGCCGCTTTGCTAAAAGTTGGTTTTTTTATTTATCATCAAACAGGATCTCATGTTCAGCTTCGGCATCAATTGAAAAATCATTTGCGAGTTACCGTACCAAGGCACGACCGTTTTGATATCCCGCGTCCAATAATTAAAAGTATTATTCGTCAGACAGAATTGTCATTAGAGGATTTTTTAGAATTATTGTAAATGTTTTTGTTTATGCTTCTGCCGTGTCTGCGGCGAGTGGCTGGCGCGCAAAAGTTCAATGAGCGTGCGCGCCAACAACGCCACTGCCTCAATCCTGCCGCGGCTTTGTCCAGTCAAGCCAGCGCCGCGGGCCAGTGGTAATAAGTGAAATTAAAAAAAATAATATGGGATATATAGCAAATATGTCTTGCCCTTCTTTAACTTTTAAATATAGTTGGCTTTTTGATCAGCTTTTTAATAAGCCAACAAATCAGCCTCTTCCAAGTGAGATGTGTCGAGCAAAAGGTTTAGTAAAAAAATTTAACAAAAAATATAAAATTGAGTGCTCAATGTTTGTTAGACAAATTTCAAAAATTACCGGCTTAAAGTGGTGTGAAAAAAATGTTGATATTTATTTTATTAATCATCGTCATTCTTTTTCGGATCCGTTATCTATCAATATAACCGGTAAAAGTGTCGAGTATATAAAATATATTTTTATTCATGAAATGATTCATCGCATTTTTATCCAGTCAGATTATGACCATATTTTCGACATTTATTGGCGTAGATTGCAGAGGAGCTTTCCGGATTTATCTATGGGAACCATTTACCACATTCCCTTGGATGCTTTTATTTCTTTAATTTATAGCAATCAACCTTCTAAATTGATGAAAATAAAAAAATTTGACAAAAAATTGGGTGCAGATTATATAATGGCGTGGCAAATTGTAGAGCGAGAAAGTTTTCAAAAAATTATTTATCAATTTAAAAAAGAGGTGACTAGTTCAGCCACCTCTCGGCAATGTCTCTTGCAATGACTCGTGACTAGTTTTGTCTAGCCGTCATCATCGTCGCAGCCCGAGCAGACGCTACAGATCAGCGTCCACACCCTCCTTTTGGTCTTCTGCCAGAAAGCGAAGCGATGAAGGACACGCCTTTCTCGTCTGGTCATCATGTTTTTCTCCTTTCATTAATGACCTGACTCCAGCACTGCGGATCAGCCTGACCATACAGACTGGTGATCCCGTAAGCAATTGCCCGGCAACCCCTGCAAAATGGAAGCAGGCGGCAGTTATCGCATCGTGTTAACTTGTGGTTACGCAATTTGTTTAAAGTTTCAGATTCAATGAAAACGGTTCTTAATCCACCCTGTTTGATATTGCCAATTTGTATTGGAAGGCGGCGGCAAGCCAATAGAGTTCCATCAGGAAGCATGGTAACACTGTTGTTCCCGATAGAGCATCCTGTGTAGATCAAATCTGGGGTGATACTGTCAAGGATAAGGCGGCCTTGTTCCCAGAAGTAAAGAGCCCAGAGTGGGTCTTTACGACCGAATTTAGTTTTTACTCCTTGGTCGGTAAATCCGGTGTATTCTTGATCCGTGGTCTCTAATACATACCTGAATTCTTCGGGAGACAAGAGTTCGTCGGCTAATGTGGGCTTCCCGCTTGTAGGCACCACACGAGCGAAGTCAAATAGATTAATGCCCTCATCAACCACCAAGTGAATCAGAGGAATCAGATCAGCCATGTTTGTCCTAGTTAAAGTGAACATGACCGCCGTTGGTACTTGCCAAACGGAGACAGCTATGTCGCCTTGTCCGACAACGGACTGAATGGCGACACGCCTCCGA
>CAYIOJ010000051.1:0-5130 GCA_964365025.1 uncultured Gammaproteobacteria bacterium | reverse complement strand
ATTCGTTTTTGCCCCGAAAATTCAATACAAACTGGCCGCCGAGCGAAGCGAGGCGAACCTTTAAAACTTGCAATTTCCTACGTGGTGCCCGGGGCGGGACTCGAACCCGCAAGCCTTGTGGGCGAGACATTTTAAGTGTCTTGAGTTTACCAATTTCTCCACCCGGGCTAATTTTGATTCTTTATTTTACTTTCACCACCACCACGGTCGCGTCGTCAAACAATCCTTTTGTTTTGGCCGCGGCCATTATTTTTTGCGCGATGGTTTCGGCTGAATCTTGCTCGTCAATTAAATCAAATAATTCTTGATCCGTCAATCTGGTATGGATGCCGTCGCTCGTCAGTAAGAAAATTTCTCCTGATTTTATGGGCAACCGGTGTTCGTACGGCTTTAATCCTTTTGATCCATAACCAATTGCTTGGGTAATAACATGATTTTCTTTGGCGGCTCTTTCTGGTAATGCCCCCTTTTTGAGCATCTCGGCCCCCACGGTATGATCTTCTGAAAGGCATCCCCAGGTTCGGCCCCTTTTGCGATAAATTCTGGAATCGCCAACATTAGCGCAAGCAAATTCATTGCCGCGAATAGCCAGGCCCGCGAAAGTCGTTCCCATTTTTTGATATTGCAGGTCGTGTTTCTGAACATCATGAATATCAGTATCGCTTGTTTGCATCATTTCGTTTAAAACATCATTGAGAGGTTGTGTTTGTAGTGCTCTGTCCGCGACTTCTTTACTCGCGGCGATTGTTAATTGAGAAGCAATCTCTCCGCCCGCCTCTCCGCCGATGCCATCAGCCACGACAGCTACAAATAAATTATCTTTTTGATATTCTAAATGGCTGTCTTGATTGATTCTCGCGCTTTTTTCCGGCTTGGCTTCGCTTAAAGCCGCGTATTCAATGACATGAGATT
This sequence comes from uncultured Gammaproteobacteria bacterium, assembly GCA_964365025.1. Taxonomy (GTDB): domain Bacteria; phylum Patescibacteriota; class Patescibacteriia; order Magasanikbacterales; family UBA10003; genus UBA10003. The sequence goes on along the minus strand of CAYIOJ010000051.1, from coordinate 4,218 downwards.
TGATGTCTCTCAAATCTGCTCCGCTTTTTTCACCGTTATGCATAGTTATTTGGCCCATGATAATAATTTTTCCACCGGCCAGGTGTTTATGACATCGTTTTTAGTCGCCCAGCCGCGTCGGGCTGTACCTACGCCCAATTCCAGAAATTTAAAATGCTCCGGATGGTGAGCGTCGGTGTCAATGGCGATTTTAACGCCTTGAGCAATGGCCTGCCGCACATAAGTATCTTTTAAATCCATTCTATCAGGAAAGCAATCTAATTCAAGAGCCACGCGGTTCGCGGCCGCGGCTTTGATAATTGCTTCCAAATCCAGTTCGTACGGCTCGCGACGGTTGATCAAGCGGCCGGTGGGGTGAAATAAAATATTCACGAGCGGATGTTCAATCGCGCGAATGATTCTTTTAGTTTGTTCATCTTTGCTTAAACGAAAAGCCGAGTGCACGGCCACGCTCACGATGTCCAATTTTTTCAACGCCGCGTCATCAATATCTAATGTTCCATCTTTCTTGATATTGATTTCCGCGCTTGATAAAATTTGAAAATTTATTTTGGCTTTTTTTAATTTAGCGTTCAGCGCGTCAATTTCTTGACCTTGTTTCACTAGTTGTTTTTCATTCAAGCCCTGCGCGATGCCCAGTGTTTTGGTGTGATCGGTAATGGCAATGTATTTTAATCCCGCCTCCCTGGCCGCGCGCGCCATGGCTTCAATTGAATATTCGCCGTCCGACCAATTGGTTTGCGTTTGCAGGTCTCCCTGGAGCGAGCCGTAAGGGATTAGTTTGGGCAATTGATGTTTTTGAGCCGCGGAGATTTCATCCGAGTCAGCGCGCAGTTCCGGTTCAATGTAATCCAGTCCCAGCGCGGCATAGATTTCTTCTTCAGTTTCGCAGGCGATATTTTTTCCTTTGCGCCACAATCCGTATTCATTTAATTTTAATCCTTTTTTAATAGCTATCTCGCGAATTTTAATATTGTGATTTTTGTCGCCGGTAAAATATTGCAGAGCCGCGCCAAAAGATTGTGGCGCCACTACGCGCAAGTCCGCGTCCAGGCCGATTTTTAGTCGCGCGGACGAACGAGTCTGGCCATGACTCAAAATATTTTGTACTTCCGGCAGCGCCGCCAACGCCACCATTATTTTTTTTGGCTGGTCGGAAATCGCTAAAATATCAATGTCGCCGATAGTTTCTTGCCAGCGCCTGATTGAGCCGGCGATTATTACTTTTTTTACGCCCGATACTCTACTCAATTTTTGTTCAATTTCGCGCGCTAAAGGCAAAATATATCCCAGAGGAATCCGGCCGGTGTTGGTTGATAAAAAATTTAATCCGCGCTGAATATTTTTTTCGCTCTGCTCTCCGAAATGTTCCAGCTTGGCAATTTTGTGAGCGGCGATCGCTTTAGTCAAATCCGCCGCGTTTTTTATTTTTAATTTTTCATATAGTATTTTCACTTTTTTCGGCCCCAAGCCCTCAATGGCTGATAATTCTTCAATATTCACCGGCAATGTCTTTTTCAATGTTTCATATTCTTGGAGTCGGTCGGTTTTGATATATTCTGCGATATGCTCGGCCAAATTTTGGCCAATGTTTGGAATTTGTTTTAAACCAGCCAATCCGTCAATTCGATAAATTTCTTCAACATTTTTATCCAAAGCCAAAATTGTCTCAGCCGCTTTGGCATAAGCGCGCGGTTTGAACGGCACATTTAATCCTTCCAGAATAAAGGCGATTTCATTAAAAATTTTGGCAACTTGTTCATTCATAATAGGCCTATTTTAACATTTTTAGGCGATAAAAACAAATAGAGGTGAGCGTTTAGCCCGCCTCTATTTGTTTTTAAATTATTTTCCGCTCTTTTCAATCCTCTTTTTCTCGTTTTCATCCAAAATGATTTTTCTGATGCGCACGGATTGGGGCGTGATTTCCACCAATTCATCATCGCCGATGTATTCCAGCGAATCTTCCAAATCCATGGTCTGGGGAGTATTAAAATGTTGCATGGGGCCGTCGCCTTTGGAGCGCATGTTGGAAAGTTCTTTGGCTTTGCAAACATTAATGCTCAAATCACCGGCGCGGGAGTTTTGCCCCACCACTTGTCCTTTGTATACTTCCATCCCCGGGCCGATGAATAATATGCCGCGGTCTTGCACATTTACCATACCGTAGAGATTGGTCGTGCCGGTTTCGTGCGCTACGAGCGACCCTTGGTCGCGTTCGCGCCAGTTGCCCGGATCAAGCTGGTAGGCGTGGAAATTAGTGTTGATAATTCCCAGGCCGCGGCTGTCAGTCATAAATTCCGAGCGATAGCCAAACAGTCCGCGAGTGGGGATAATAAATTCCATAAAAACAATTTTATTTTCCGCGCGCATTTCTTGCAGTTCGCCCTTGCGACTGCCCAGTTTTTGAATCACGATACCGGACGAGGCTTCGGGTACTTCAATATATACTCGTTCATAAGGAGTCAATTTTTTGCCGTCAATTTCTTTGATAATTACTTGTGGACGAGAGACCTGCAGTTCATAGCCCTCGCGGCGCATCCTTTCAATCAAAATCGCCAAATGCAATTCACCGCGGCCCGACACTGTCCAGCCGCCGGCCGGATTTTCTTCCACAGCCAAAGCCATGTCTGTTTCCAATTCTTTTTGCAATCGTTCCTGCAGTTGGCGCGAAGTGCTGTATTCGCCTTCTTGTCCGGCAAACGGAGAATCATTCACGGCAAAAGTCATTTTTACTGTTGGTTCTTCAATGTTTAAAAGCGGCAGGGCAACGGGCGTTTCCACATCAGCAATAGTTTCCCCGATATTGATGTCAGGCAATCCGGCAATGGCTAAAATATCTCCGCATTGCACCTCGTCTGTTTCCGCGCGGCCGAGCCCCTGAAAAATCATGAGCGTAGTCAAGCGGGCTTTGGTCATTTGTCCTTTGCGATTGATGTGCATGACTTCTTGTTTGGCAGATAGATTGCCATTGTAAATGCGGCCGGTGGCAATGCGTCCTTTGAAATCATCATAAAAAACAGAGGTAACCAGCATTTGCAGAGGCGCCTGTGGATTGCCGGAAGGAGCCGGCACCTGTTGGAGAATAGTTTCAAAAATCGGATTGATGTTTTTCATTTTGGCCAAATTTGGTTCCAGTCCGGCCAGTCCCTTTTTGGCCGAGGCGTAGATGACCGGGAAGTCCGTGGCTTCATCGCTCGCGCCCAATTCCACGAATAAATCAAAAGTTTTGTCCAAAGCGTAATTCACGCGCGCTTCCGGCTTGTCAATTTTATTGATTACCACGATTATTTTCAAATTCATTTCCAAGGCCTTTTTCAAAACAAATCTGGTTTGGGGCATGGGCCCTTCTTTGGCATCCACCAACAGCAAACAGCCATCCGCCATTTTTAAAACGCGCTCCACCTCGCCGCCAAAATCAGCGTGGCCCGGCGTGTCAATGATATTGATTTTAGCGCCATTCCATTCCACCGCGGCGTTTTTGGAAAAGATGGTGATGCCGCGTTCGCGCTCCAATTCATTGCTGTCCATGATCAATTCACTGGCCGAATCTTTGCGCATTTTGGTGTTGGATTGGCGCAACAAAGCATCCACTAGCGTGGTTTTGCCGTGGTCAACATGGGCGATAATGGCGACATTGCGGATGTTTAGCATAATATAAATGGACTATAAGCGTTAATTATAGCAGGAATAAGGTAAAGTGTCAAATGTGTGCGATATAAAAATCAAAAACCCCGTTTCAATACGGAGTTTTTAATTTGCCGAGGGAGAGAATCGGACTCTCGACGCAAGGATTTTCAGTCCTTCGCTCTACCACTGAGCTACCTCGGCTCAATTATTGTTCTTAAATGCTCTTTTCCGTAGCCGGATTTAAAATATTTTTCCATTATTCGCGCTTCCTGGCGAGTCGGAAAAGTCCTAAAATGTACTAGTGTCCATGGTTTGTAATCTTTAGTTGAAAATTGGTAGCCGGCATTATGCTCTTTAATTCTTTGTTCGAGATTAGTCGTCATTCCTACATATAATCTGCCATCTTTTTGGCTTTTGATTACATATACATAATGCATATTTTCAGTCCTTCGCTCCCTGCCTGCCGGCAGGCAGGTACCACTGAGCTACCTCGGCTAGCTCTGTTTTGGGACCGGTTATGGACCGGAGGGGATTCGAACCCCTGACCTCCTCGTTGCAAACGAGGCGCTCTACCAGCTGAGACTACCG
>CAYIOJ010000050.1:0-5139 GCA_964365025.1 uncultured Gammaproteobacteria bacterium | reverse complement strand
AACTTGTTCGGAATTAATTATTAAAAAAACGGAATTTCATAAATTTTGAGGCAAAAATTTGCGTTGTTGCGTCATCCTTGACAAAACAATGCAAATAAGTTAGGATAGATGGAAATCAAGTTGCAGTGACTTGGTTTACAGCACATTCACAACTACGACCAGGAGGTGTGTCGTGACACTGGTAAGAACATACACGGAGAACGGATATCAAGCGATTCTTCCGTTGCGCCTTGCAGATGATGAATACGGAAGAGCGCTTCAGTGTTTCGTTCCCGCATGCACCGACATTGTCCCAGTAGATACTCGTTCGCGGATCATTTACCTTGCGCGTCGAGCATCGAAACCGATGACGGGGTGGTGGTGGATCGGCGGCCGTATGGCCGTACACGAAACCAAAGAGGAGGCGGCAATCCGAAACTTCAAGCGAGAGACCGGACTCGAAATTACCGCAGATCGCTTGAGGCTTGTTGCGGTCTTTGATTATTTCTGCAAGGATCGCGCACAAGCACCGCAAGACATCGGTTGCCACATGCTCGGCTACACGTTTACTGTCGAGCTGACGGCGGAAGAAATAGCGTTGGCCGCCACCAACCTTGATAAAGTGGAGTACGAAGCGGCGGGCATCATTGCTTTCAATCGAGAGCAACTGGTTGACGTATCGGTTTTCCCGGCCATTCTTGATCTCTACGATCACGTATTCCCTCCACAACCACAAGAGGACGTGGAATGCGGCGCGCTGTCGCTCGTTGCAAGCGACGCGAGGCGCAATCTTCGTGAGTTCGGATTCAACGACTCGGCCTTTCAGGATTTTGTGGTCCTAGATTCAACGAAGCCGCTCGGCCAACACTACCATCGGAAAAAGTTTGAAATATTCTGCTTCCTCGAAGGTGGTGGAACCATCCGGACGGCGCGTGTGGACGCGAAAGGAAAAATTGTTGACGAGGTCAAACGGTTCGTGGTTGCGCCGGGGTCTGTGATCAGAATCCCGCCGTACCACACGCATCGGTTTGATTTTGCTCCGCAGACGCGTTTTGTCGCGTTTTCCTCAAAACCTTACGATGCGGGGGACATGCCTTCGTGCCCGATCTGAAGTCATACCAAAGCTACTTAATCAATGGAGGAGCTTACTTATGAAAAGGGCAGATCGCGCTATTCCGATCGTTAAGGATGTTCAAATTCTTAACGCTAGTGGTCCGTGGAATACTAAATCCGGCGGGACACTCAACGTGATCTTGGCAATATCCTTGGCCACGGCGCATGGCCGATTTTTCCGCTATAATGAGAAGGAATGTAATTCCGTACCCCGTGACATCCGTGGGCTTAGAGCCTACACAGTCCGCGATCTACAGCAAGGAAGGATTGGTGGTACGGAGTGGCATCGGATTCGCGGAGAAATGGTATTTGCGCTACAGGGCTCGGTACGCTGGACGTGCGAGGATCTTTTTGGTGACAAAAGGGATTTAGTCCTTACAACCGACATGGGAGTGTGGATGCCGCCTTTCATTTTGCACACCTATCAAGTGGAAGAGGACGGTAGCATACTCCTGGCCATCGCCAATACTCTCTTTATACCGGATGATTCCACAACCCATGATACGTACCCTATGGATGCGTTTCGCACGCTTCAGAGTGAGTACGCAACAAAGTCAAAGTGAGTCGGACGATAATCGTCTTTCTAACAGCCATTCGCAGAATACGTTTTCTGCGTCTGGCTCTTTTTATAATTAAAACAAACTTTTCTGCCGTTCGGATTTTTCTTTCGGACTGAAAATGGTGACGCGGCCGTATCGGCCGTCAAAACCAGGCTCAATTTTTAATTCTTTTTCGCGCACGCGGCGGATGCCTTCCACGATTTCCGGCAAGGTGATTTTGGCAAGATCGGCGTAAGATAAATTGAGTAAAACATTAAATTCATTGTTGCCTTTTTTAATTAAATTGGCATATTCTCGTTGAACCGCCGTACTTTTGCGCGATTTAATATCCAAGGCCTCTCCGATAATTTTGTCCAACTCCACCAAACTCACAAAAGGCACGGCCTTGGGCGGAACAAATCCTTCTTCTCTATCAGCCAGTTTTTCCACGCGATTTAAAACGCCGACGGTCAGCTCTTTTTTGCAAACAGGGCAGAGTCCTTTGTTTTTTTTGGTTTCTTTGGGGGTGAGGCGAGAGTTGCAAGCGCGATGGCCGTCCAAATGATACATCCCTTCTTCCGGATAAAATTCAATTGTTTTTAAAAATTTGGCCGGATTTTTTTCTTTGATGGTTTTCATTAATTCATCATAATTTGTTTTTTGAATATCCAAGGCGAAGATATTGGCTTCGCGGCCAAGATTGGGCAAGCTGTGCGCGTCGGAATTGGAAACCAAGGCGATTTTGTCCAAAGCTGATAACCGCCAATTCATGGCTGGGTCGCTGCTAAGTCCTGTTTCAATCGCGAAAATCTCCGGAGTTAATTCTTCAAAACATTCTTCCAATGAATCAAAGCCGGACTTGGAACCGAAAACCGCGAACCATGGAGTCCATGCGTGTGCCGGAATCATTACCGAGCGCGGCGTAATTTCTTTCATTATTGTTAAAACTTGTTTGGCCGACATGCCTAAAATCGGTCGGCCGTCCGAGCGCAGATTTTTGCCAGCGCCGGTTAATTTGGCGTTGAATTTTTTCACTGACGCCAAATCAGGAAAAAAAAGACACAAGTGAACTCTACGCGTTTGACCGCCTTGAGAATAAATACAAGAAACCTCGGTGCCCAAAATGAATTTCACAGCTCCATCACTGTCGCGTAAGCGCAAAAATCCATTGCCCTCTTCAACTAATTCATCCTCGATATTTTTAAACCAAATTGGGTGCGTAAAATCGCCGGTAGAAATTAAATCAATGCCTTTAATACGGCACCATTTATCAATGTTTGACAACGACAGCTCTGGCGAACAAGCGCGCGAGTATTTGGAGTGAATGTGCAAATCAGCGATAAGTTGAGGCATATTGTTTGTTCATTGTATCGCTTTTGGGACATTGTTTCAAGCGGGCTTGCCTCCATTTTCGCCCTCTGCTATAATACCCCAATACAGTTTAAACATATTCTTATGGATACGAACACAATCGCTAAAATCAAGACACAGCTTTTGGAGGAAGAAAAGCGTTTGACGCAAGAATTGGGGCAGTTTACAGACCGCAGTACCCACAATACTGATGATTTTAACGCCAAGTTTCCACAATTTGGCGATAAATATGATGAAAATGCCTCCGAGGTGGCTACCTACAGCGACGAACTTGGTTTGGAGCACACTTTGGAAAAAGAATTGCGCGATGTTAAAGACGCGTTGAAAAATATTGAGGATGAAAAATACGGCATCTGTAAATATTGCCATAAGCCAATTGACGAAAAGCGGCTATTGGCTCGTCCGACTTCTTCGGCTTGTATTAGTTGTAAAAAACAATTGACGCAAGAAATTTAATTTCAAAAGATGAAAAATAGAATTTTCTTTTTTGCGGTTGTTGTTCTTTTTTTGCTGGACAGATATTTAAAAATTATTGCTTTACAAAAAATCTCCGCGCCTTCTGCGGGGGATTTTTTTATTATCCCCAAATTTTTCAAGTTCACTTTTTTTGCCAATCACGCTGGCGCTTTCAGTTTGCCTTTTAATAATATCTTTATCATTGCGGCCTCGGCCATTATTATTTTTTTTCTGATAATTTTCGCGTGGCGCGCGTTTAAGACGCGGCGTTGGTTGTTTTTGAACGGCCTGTTTTTAATTATTCTAGGCGCGTTAAGCAATCTTTTTGATAGAATTGTTTATCAATTTGTCATTGACTATTTTCATCTATGGCCGATTTCATATTTTAATTTGGCTGATGTAATGATTGGCATAGGAATTATTATTTTATGCTGGCAAAAGTTCAATCAGCGGCCGTGCTCGGATTGCGCTGTGAAAAAGTAGAGGTGGAGGTGGATTTGGGCGCCGGGTTTCCGTCATTCACCATTGTCGGCTTGCCGGACGCGTCTGTGCAAGAGGCCAAGGAGCGGATGAAATCAGCCATTCGCAATTGCGGTTTTGATTTTCCAGCCACGCGCCGCATTGTGGTTAATTTGGCGCCGGCTGATATTCACAAAGAAGGCCCGGCCTATGATTTACCAATGGCCATGGGGGTTCTTTTGGGATCGTTGGAAATTGATTTTAATCACGAGGGCAGTTTATTTGTCGGCGAGCTGGCTCTAGACGGGACCCTGCGCCGCACCAATGGGATTTTGCCCATCGCGATTTTCGCGCGAGAACAAAACATTAAAACAATATATATTCCCGAGGCCAACGCGCCGGAAGCTGGATTGGTGGAAGGATTGGAAATAATCCCAGCGCGGGATTTGGGTCAATTATTGCGTCATTTGTTGGATCAGGAAAAAATTACACCATTTGCCAATGTTTCTTTTGGCAGTTTGTTGGAAAAAGAAGTGGAAAGCGAGTTTGACATGAAATATGTGCGCGGGCAAGAATATACCAAGCGCGCGTTGGAAATTGCGGCCAGCGGCGGGCACAATGTGCTGATGTCCGGGCCGCCGGGATCAGGTAAAACACTTTTGGCGCGAACTTTGCCCACCATTTTGCCACAATTGACAATGGAGGAATCATTGGAGGTATCTAAACTTTATTCAGTGGCGGGATTACTTACAACTGATAGGCCTTTGGTGACCACTCGGCCATTTCGTACTCCGCATCATTCTGCTTCCGGCGCATCTTTGGTGGGTGGCGGGAGAATTCCTCGCCCTGGAGAAATTTCTTTGGCGCATCGCGGCGTGCTTTTTCTAGATGAATTTCCGGAATTTTCCCGCGCGGTGTTGGAAAATTTGCGCCAACCATTGGAAGACGGTGTTATCACCATTTCTCGCGCGCAAAGCACTTTGTCGTTTCCTTCCCGTTTTATTTTAGTTGCCAGTCAAAATCCCTGCCCGTGCGGATATGCTTCTGATCCGGATAAGCCATGCATTTGTTCGCCAATGCAAATCAGCCAATACAAGAAAAAAATTTCGGGGCCGTTGTTGGACAGAATTGATTTGCATGTGGAGGTGCCGCGACTGAAATTTCAAAAATTAACCGAAGAATCAGAAGCCGAATCATCGGTAAAAATTCGTGAAAGAGTTGA
>CAYIOJ010000049.1:0-5145 GCA_964365025.1 uncultured Gammaproteobacteria bacterium | reverse complement strand
CTCTCGCGTTTAGGCAACTAAACGATGTGGAAAACCCTACCTGGCGCAATCTCAAGGGACCTGTCACCAAATGCTCTTTCGCCTGCCTGCCGGCAGGCAGGTAGCGAAATTTCAAAATTTTGAGCGAAAATTATGAAGAGCGAGGAGCCCTATACAGCAGTATAAGGCGACGAAGCTCTAAATAATTTGCAGCCAAAATTTTAAATTGCAGCCGAAAACGGCATTTGGTGACAGGTCCCAAACGAGAGCTTGAGCTTTGGCGCGAGTCACGGCCCAGATAGATGATCATTCCTGCCTGCCGGCAGGCAGGTAGAAACAAAATTCGGCTTACGAGCAAATCAAGGACACAACAACACCTCCGAAATCGGAGGTGTTGTTGTTTAAATTCAGCCTGAAATTGTCAATCTGTATCATTTTCTGATACAAAAATGCGTATATTTGTATCAATTTTTAATACACCTCCAAATACCTTTCTTTTTCCCACTCGGTGACGGCAATCCTGAACTCATCCCATTCGCGCATCTTGATGTCGTAATATTTCTGAAAAACTCCCTCTCCGAGAATATTTTTGACCACCTCGTCTTTGTCCAAAGCGCGCAGAGCGCCATATAAATCAGGCGGCAATGTTTCAATGCCGCGGCCGACCTTCTCCGCTTCGGTTAATTCATAAACATTTTCTTCCATTGGCGCCGGGCAAACCACTCTTTTTTCAATACCATCCAAACCGGCCGCGAGCATGCCGGCAAACACCAAATATGGATTGGACGACGGGTCTGGCGAACGCAATTCAGCGCGCGTGGCTTTGGGCTTTTGCGGATTGATGCGCGGCACCCGAATCAAGGCCGAACGATTGGTGCGCCCCCAGCTCAAATACACCGGCGCTTCATAACCAGCCACCAACCGCTTGTATGAATTCACTAAAGGATTGAGAATCGCCGAAAGCGCTTTCACATGATTCAATTGTCCGGCGATAAAATGCCGCGCCAAAGCCGACAAACCGTAAGAATCAACAGAGTCAAAAAAAAGATTCTGGTCGTCCTGAAACAAACTTTGGTGCACGTGCATGCCCGAGCCATTGATGCCAAAAAACGGCTTGGGCATAAAAGTGGCGTGCAGTCCGTAATGCGCGGCGATATTTTTCAACGCATATTTCAGGGTAACTACGCTGTCCGCCGCGCTCAAAGCGTCGGTATATTTAAAATCAATTTCCTGCTGGCCGTTAGCCACCTCGTGATGCAGAGCCTCCACGTCAATCCCCAATTCTTGCAAAGCGCGCGTCATTTCTTTTCTCACCTCGCCGGCCTTGTCCATGACTTGGTCAAAATAGCAGGCCTGATCGTGCGGCTCTTGCATAAGTCCGCCGTCGCAATCCCTTTTCAAAAGAAAAAATTCCATCTCCGGCCCGACATAATAGGTATAGCCAAGATTTTTAGCGCGCTCAATTTGTTTTTTTAAAATGTGGCGCGGATCGCTCGCGTACGGTTCGCCTGACGGAGTGTGCACATCGCAAATAACGCGCGCGGTCACCGAATGTTTGATGGAATCATCTTTGAATAAACCGTTGGTCCACGGCACAATCGCGAAAGTACCCAAATCCAGCTTCAAATACATGTCGCTTTCAAAAATGCGCGCGAAGCCTTCAATTGACGAGCCGTCAAACCAAATGTTGTATTCAATCGCCTCGGACAATTTGGAAACCGGAATGGTTACGGCCTTCAATTGCCCCAATAAATCCGTGAACTGCAGATCAATAAATTTGACATGGTGCGTTTGGCACAACGCCAAGACATCCTCCTTGCCTAATACTTTATTTGGCATATTTTTGTTGGGGCCTGGCCCCGTTAAATAATTTATTTCGCGACAAATCTCTCGGGGAAGGAATCGAACCTTCACTATCCTCGTTAACAGCGAGGCGTTTTACCATTAAACTACCCGAGAAAACTGGCGCTAAAATTAAAACACCCTCCGATTGTCGGAGGGATCTGATGCTGTGACGCGGCGCGCAATCAGAAAACCCTCCGGCTCAAAGCGGAGTTATTATTATTGTTATTCAAGTTATACACAGCTTGTTTCATAAATATACTATACAATATCTGGCCGATAAAGGTCAAATCAACCCGACCTTTTCTTTCACCTCTTTCATCTTTTTCTCAGCCAATTTTTTAACGCGCGTTTGCCCGTCAAACAAAATTTTCAACACTGTTTTGTCATCCATTGCTGATATTTTCTTCTGAATCGGCTGTAAAAAATTATTGATTTCTCGCGCCAAGGCCTTTTTAAAATCCGCGTAGCCCTTTCCCACAAATTCTTTTTCCGCCACCGCCACTGTTTGATTAGTCAGCAAAGAATAAATAGTCAAAAGATTGGTCAGAGCCGGTTTGTCCGGGCCGGAAATAACATCTCTGCCTGAATCAGTCACAGCGCGAGCAATTTTTTTCTCCACTGTTTTTGTGTCATCAATTAGAGCAATAAAATTAAACGACGAAGCCGCGCTCTTGCTCATTTTCTTTGACGGGTCATCCAACCCCATAATGCGCGCACCTTGTTTTTGCATCAATGACTCGGGAACGACAAATGTTTCGCCGAAATAATCATTAAAACGCCGCGCCAAAGTTCGCGCCAATTCCACATGCTGTTTTTGATCTTCGCCCACCGGCACCACAGCCGTATCATAGAGTAAAATATCCGCGGCCATCAAAACTGGGTAAGTGAACAAACCAGCATTGATATTTTCTTTATGCGCTTGAGATTTATCTTTGAATTGCGTCATCCGTTCCAATTCCGGCAATTTAGTCAAAGTATTTAAAATCCACGCCAGCTCGGTGTGTTCAGACACTTGCGATTGCGCAAAAATTGTTGATTTTTGCGGATCCAAACCCAGAGCCAAATAAATTTTTGCCAACTCCAGAGTATTTTTTCTTAATTCAGCTGGCTTTTGCCGCACAGTCAAGGCGTGCAAATCCACAATACAAAAAATACTGTCGTATTTTTTAACCAATTCCAGCCATTGTTTAATGGCTCCCAAATAGTTACCCAAATGAATTATGCCCGATGGTTGAATACCGGAAAATAAACGAGGCGTAGACATATAATACATTATACCTCAATAATCACCGGCAATACCATAGGGCGGCGTTTGGTTTGGGTATAGAGAAACTGCCCGAGATCATTGCGAATTTTGTTTTTAATGAATTCGGCAAAAGCCGGGGAACGTGGATCGCCATCGCGCAATAATTTCTTGGCGCGCATGCGCGTCTTTTCCACCAACTCTTTGTTTTCTTTCATATAGATAAATCCGCGAGAAATCAAATCGGGATTACCAATCAATCGGCCGGTCTTTTTTTCAATGGTGGCGATAACCACCAACATGCCGTCCTCGGCCATGACGCGCCGATCTCGCAACACCACATTGGACACATCGCCCACTCCCAAACCATCCACCATCACATATTCAGATGGAACATATTCAGTGGTCAAACGCGCGCCTTTTTTATCAAATTCCATCACTTGGCCATTATCAGCCACAAAGATATTTTCTCTGGGGATGCCAATAGATGCAGCCAGATCGGCGTGGGCTTGCAATAAAAATCTATTGCCGTGAATGGGAATAAAATATTTTGGCTTGGTCAAGCGCATCATTAATTTCAAATCTTCTTGCTTGGCATGGCCTCCGGCATGCACATCCATCATTTTGTAATGCACTACTCGCGCGCCATGACGCACTAAAGTATCTTTCAAACTTTGCACCGTGCGTTCATTGCCCGGAATCACGGAAGAAGAAAAAATAATCGTGTCATTTGGTTTAATTTTAATAAACCGATGTTCTTCGTTCGCAATGCGCATGAGAACCGCGTTTTTTTCACCCTGAGCGCCGGTGCAAACGACAATCAACCGTTCATCAGCGATTTTTCTAACCTCGCCTTCTTCAATAATAGTTCCGGGTTTGTATTTCATGTAACCCAGTTCGTGAGCAATTTCAATATTGTTAATCATGCTGCGGCCGTCAATAAAAACCTTGCGATTATTTTTCTCAGCCAACGACAAAATCTGCTGGGTGCGAGTCAAAAGTGACGCGAAAGTGCCGATAATAATGCGACCGGGAGCTGAAGCAATAATTCTGTCCAATTCATCGCCAACCACTTTTTCCGAAATTTGGTGTCCCGGACTTTCCGCGTTGGTGGATTCGGACATCAAGGCCAAAACATTCTTTGTGCCAAACATGGCAATGCGGTGCAAGTCGGCCGGTTCATCATTCACCGGCGTAAAATCAAATTTAAAATCCCCTGTGTGCAAAACCAGACCCAAAGGAGTGGAAAGAGCCACGCCAAAAGCGTCCGAGATATTGTGATTGATGTGAAACGGTTCAAAAACAAAATTCTGACCCAATGGAACCTTGGTTTGTCCATTGACCAAAACAATGCGCAAAGGCGGAGCATCGCGAAACTCTTCCTGGCGCTTGCGCATAATGCCGGCGGTCAAAGGCGCGGTATAGATAATCGGGTTGCCCAATTTACCGACCAAATGCGGCACGCCGCCGATATGGTCGTAATGGCCGTGCGTGATAATCACCCCGCGGATATTTTTTTCTTTGCCTTTAAAATAATTGATGTCGGGGATAATGTAATCAATGCCCGGCATGTCTTCTTCGGGAAATTGCAAACCGATGTCCACAATCACAATGTCATTGCCATATTCAAATATGGTCATGTTACGGCCGACTTCTTCCAAACCGCCCAAAGGAATAATTCTAAGACGATCACTTCCGGATTCAGAGCGATTAGATTGCGTGGCGACTTGATGAGACGCCGGACGCGGTCCGGCCAATGGCCGAATGTGAGCCATGCCAGTTTTGGCATGAGTCGATGTGGCTGGACGTGCGCCGCTTGTTCGCGGCTTTTGTCCAGACCAAAAATGAGTTGTCATAAATAAGAGTTGGGAAAAACAGTTGTTTTTCCTTAAATTAAGAGAGATTAAATAGAGAATATCCCGCGCAAATTTATGAGCGTGAAACAATCTTTATTCAACCTGAAGAGTAATGATTGATTAAGTATACCACAAATACGGAAATCTGTCAAGCGCAGGTGGTATTTTTGCAGTATTCTTGAATTAGTCCGAACCCATTTCGGCGAGAAACCCCCCGCGAAT
>CAYIOJ010000048.1:0-5508 GCA_964365025.1 uncultured Gammaproteobacteria bacterium | reverse complement strand
TTTATAAAGATAATTGGTTTAAATATATTTCTATTCGTTGATATTGACTTAAAACAAGTTGAAAAGATAAGCAAGTTGGAGAAGCAGTAAAGAATAAGATTATTTCAGGGCTTTTTTGATTGTTTTTTCGTTAACCTTCTTTAAATTGTTGTCAACAGCATATTTGCATACATCCTCACAATTCCTCAGAAAGTTTTGTGTATCTGATGGCAGTTTTAAGTTTCAGCAAGTCTCCCAAGAAATATTTTAAATTTGAAGTTAAGTCTTTTTCATGCCCTTGAAAATCCTTGCAAATTTCAATATCTGCTTCCCTGTTGTTATGCCTAAAATCTACATTTTTAAAGAGATAGTGAATAATGACGCAGTAAACTCTAACTTTCAATAGGGCTTTTCCTTGTTGCGAGTCTGCATATCTGTATCCCCCTTGAGCATGTTTAAATCTTAACTTTCTGATTAATTCCCCATCAAACTTAAGCCCCCTTATCAGATTATTCTTGTCTGCAATAACAATAGTGTAATCTGAGCTGAATATATCTTCCCCGCTTGCATCAATTTCAAAAAATATGAAGATTGGAGATTAGACTTATATAAAAATATAATTATTCATCCGCAAAGCCATACAACAGAGCCAAAAACCCAGAGTGTGCGACCCACGGACATATGTCCTATCTTAGAATAGCTTAGAAAAATCAAAATAAACTTGCGAAGGATTCTTATTTTCTAAGCTTGAATGAGGCCTGAAATGGTTATACCTCATTCTAAATAATTCTGAATCATCATTACAGAATTCTAACTCCCTGCCTAATGTCTGAAAGAATCTTTCAATCTTTCCCGTTGTCGTTGGAGAATGAATTGCTGTTCTGATATGCTTGATGTTTCTTCTCCTGCACCAAACATCAAATTTTGAGTGTTTGCTTCTTAATCCAAAAACATTTCCATTATCGCTTAAAATTTCTCTTGGTTTTCCATTGGTTTTTATTAAGTTATCGAGAATATGTGTAACAATATTCGTCGATATATTGTTTAATGCTATTAATCCTACACAATATCTTGAGCAATCATCTATAACACCAAAACAATATTTTCCATTAATCTTTTGATCAGAAATATCCATCTGCCATAAGGAATTTGGATGCTCCCTCTGCCAGCGAATATATTTTATTCTTTTTCTTCTGTTAGGATTAGGTTTTGTTAGATTATGCTTGTTTAGAATTTTGTTAATGGTTGTGTGCCCTAAATCAACAAAATCCGCTATTTTTCTTTCTCCCCATCCTGTTCTTTTTTTAATTCCAATAACTTCTGTTTCTTGCTCAGAAGTTACTTTATAATGAATTGTCTTCGGTCTTTTTGATTTATCTAATAAATCCCAATCGGTGTTATTAAGTTTGTTTGTCCATCTTCTAAGCGTTCTTATGGTTACTTCATAACCAAATTGTGCAAGAAGAATTTTTCTACATTGTTTATTTGTATGCCCTTTAATCTTTAACTTGAAAAATTCTTTTCTTATTTCTTCTTTTTTCATAGAAGAAATTGAAAATTAGATGAGAACTAATTTTCGGTAGCCCTAGGACATATGTCTATGGGCTATACACTGCGGAGAATTCTTCCTGCTTCTTCAAGGGCTTTGTCTGCTATTTCTCTCCCTATCTCCCCCGGGCATTTTTTATGCCTGTTATTTTCCTCATACCGTTTTGGGAAGTAATGCCTCTCAAATTCCTCAACAGAATGGAACACAATCTCTTCTGCCATATATTGCCCAGAAAATTACCAATTTAAATCTTTTCATAACAGCAAACTTCTTAAACCCCTTTTGCCCTGAAATTTAAGAGGTGGTTTCTGCTCAGGGAATTCCTGAGATGATTAAAATGACAGACTTGGAATCAGAGCTTGAAACAGAACCGGAATGCGAGCTGGAATTTGACGTGCCTATCAATGCTTATAATGCAGCTGAAACTCTCGAGCAGGATATGAGAAAGAACAGGGGATATTTTGCAGGACTGCCTTTTGAAATTACTCTCTACAATGTTTCATTGAACAAGCTGGGAGTTTCATGCAAAAAGCAGGATGAGGCAAAACTGAAGGAAATCCTCACAAAATATTTTTCCATGCTCAAATAATCAACTCAATTGCCGGCATGACAGAGAAAAAGTAAATACAAAAAAAGAAATAAAAAATAAATCCTGCAGCAATTACTAAAGCAAGACACTTCTTGTCTCATTCCTTGCATTCTGAAGTTTCCTGCTGGCTTCCACTATGCCGGGATACATGCCGATTGCCTGTTTCCCTGTCAGCCCCAGGCCAGTCATGACCGAGACATAATCCTGCAGTGCGAGTTTCTTGCCGGTGTTCATGCCAAACTCGAGATATCTGTCTTTCTCTGTTCTTTTCTTCTCTATCATTCTCTTTAGTATCCTGCCGTATTGGGGATACTTCTCTGAAAATGCTGCAACCCCGCCAACATAGCCTCTTGCCTTGTTGTTCTCCTCTGTTATTACATCTGCAAAAACTCTCTCGCTTGAATAGCTGTCTTTAATGCTGTATGCCACATCATGTGCAATCCTCTTCCTTTTCTTTGCAAGTTTCTGGTGCATGCTTGACAATGATATGTCCAGCCGGTCTGCTGCAATTAAATCAAGCACAATTTTTTCAATGTTGTTTTTCATTTTTTTTCTTTGACCTCCATAACCAACCAAGCAAAAACCGCTATTTTAACTTGTGTGGTGATATTCTTTACCACAAAAGAAAAATTTAAAAACCGCAGGAAGTTTAATCAGTCATGGAAATAGAGGAAGCTGGGCTGACAAGGACAGAAGCATTGGTTTACAAGGCATTAATTGAGCTGGGGCCGAGCCTGGCTGGGCAGATAGCAAGAAGAACAGGCCTGCACAGGCGCTCGGTATATGATGCGGCAGAGATGCTCATAAAAAAAGGCCTGATTGGCTATATGCTAAAAAACAACAGGAGATTCTTTGAGGCTGTCAATCCGGCAAGACTGCTTGAGATTCTAGAGGAAAAGAAGCAAAAAATAGCAGGCATACTGCCAGTTCTTGAAAAGCAGTTTCAGGAAAAGAAGGAGAAGCAGGAGACAAATTTCTACAAGGGCAAAAATGGCCTGAAGAGCGTTTTTGAGGACCAGCTTTCGGAAAGGAAAGAAATCCTGATTCTCGGCGCGTCAACAGAATTTTCCAATGTTCTCCCTTTTTATTTCAAATGGTATGATGAGAGGAGGAAAAAGGAAAAAATAAAGGCAAGGATAATCCTCTCAAGCAGGCAGGGAAAAATAAAAACCCCCTTAAGCGAAACAAGATTCCTGCCAGAGAAATATTCAAATCCAGTGGCTGTGAATATCTATGCAGACAAGGTTGCGATTATCTTATGGAGCAGGGAGCAGCCGCTTGCAATACTAATAAAGAATAAGGAGATTTCAGATGGTTACAGGAAATACTTTGAGTTGCTGTGGAAGATTGCGAGGAAACCTGAATAATTAACTTTTTATATCATAATTCCCATATAAAACCATGCATGTAGTCATGAGAAAAAAAAGAAGGATGATGGAGCAGCACAAAAAAGGCGCTGCTTTATTCAGGGAGTTTATCCTTGGCGGGCAAGACGGCTTGGTTAATGTTCTTGGCATTATTCTTGGATTGGCAGTTGCAACCCATGATGTAAAGATTGTCATAATCGCAGGGCTGGCAGCTGCATTTGCAGAATCAATATCCATGGGTGCTGTTGCATTCACATCAACAAGAGCCATGGAGGATTATTACAACAGCGAAGAGGCAAGAGAGAGATATGAAATAAAAGATTGCCCCAGATTGGAAAAATCTGAGATTTATGACATCTACAAGCAAAAAGGCTTCAAAGGGAAATTGCTGGATAAAATTGTAGGGCATATAACCTCAAACAAGAAGAGATGGCTTGACATAATGATGAAAGAAGAGCTGAACTTGACAAAGGAACTTTTAAGCCCTGTGAAAAGCGCTTTAATTGTTTTGGTTTCAGCGCTTGTCGGCTCGTTCATCCCGCTCATGCCATTCTTCTTTATGCAGATAAAATCAGCGATAATCCTGTCATTAATCATTTCAGCAATTGCCCTGTTCATAACAGGGGCGATAGAGGCAAAATTGACAGTTGGCAATTTTATAGCAAAGGGCATGCAATTGATGTTTATAGGAATGCTTGCCGCCTTCGTTGGCTTTATTGTCGGAAAGGTTTTTGGCTTTACAGGCTGAACAGGCTTTGCGCATAAGCATGGGTGAGAGACAATGATTTATTCTGGGAAAATGTGCAAAGCCCTTGCAGTAGGGGGCATTGTCTAATTTGCAGGGCTTTTGACAATAATTCTCCTGATACTTTCCATAAAAGTCCCTCCTATATTGCAAAGCCCTGAACAGAAAATTTTATTAATCCTGAAATAATGGGATATTTATGAGGGTTTCATTTTTTATGTCAGGACTTCTTGTTTTTTCATTTGGCATACTGTTGATGCTCCCTTCAATTGTCATGAACACATCAGGCTCAGAAATAAAGACAACAAGCCAGGCATTTGGCACAATAACCGGCAATGTGATGAAAGAGATTGGCAGCATAGACACGGAAGCTTCAACCCTCAGCAAAATCCCCGCGTGGCTCGTTATAATCGGCTTAATCTTGATGGCAATCTCCCTGTTGTTTAAATTTGTCTAGAATTCTCCTGCCGCAATGACAAACATCAAATTCTACTGCAGAAAGATTTAGTCTCACTTTAGGATTGCCTCAAAGAATCTCGGCACTTCTGCCTCAATCTCCCTTGGAGTGCCTATGAAAAAGAACTTATTGTTATAATAAAGAAAAATGAAAAAGCTCTCATCCTTGCCGCCAAAGAAAAATGGCTCTTGAATCCTGAAACCATAATCAGGAAGCAGGAGCCTGCCTTTTTTCAGGGCATTTATCCTGTTAATTTCTAATTCAGAGATTTTCACCTGGCAGTCAAACACATCTTTCAGGCCGTCTTTTTCTATTCTCGCTTCAAGCCCGATTTTCCTGCCTGCAGCATTCACACAGCCCTTTCCCCTGCCCTCTGCCTGCTCGTCGCTGTATATTATGCCTGTTGATTTGGAAAATCTCACAGGGCCTTTTAATTCAGCAATAAAGTTATAGGCGTTATCCAAATCCTCAAAGAAGCCCCTGCTTGCTTCATAGCTTTTTGCAAGCATGCTGTCATTGTAGCAGTTTGCCGAAACAAAGGCGCCAATGCAGCCAAATCTCAGGTTTACTCTTTCAAAATCGCTTTCAATTATGCTGTAAAGTTTTTCGAGCCTTTCCCCGCTTTCATTGTAGTGATATGCAAGCTCCTTTTTTCTGAATTCCCTCATGTCAAGCCATTTGTATTCATCATTTAACTCTCTTAATTTTCCTGCTAACTGCCCTGCCTCTTTTTTGCATTCGGCGTTCTTGGCGAGCCTGATGGCGCTTCTTAACCGTTCCTCTTCATAGCCAAAGCGGTAAAGGCTTATATTATACCATTCA
>CAYIOJ010000047.1:0-5597 GCA_964365025.1 uncultured Gammaproteobacteria bacterium | reverse complement strand
TTGGTCAGTAACAACAAGGCCAAAAAAGAAACAATAAACTCGGTGCGAGTTTTGGCATTGTTCAAAATTTTACCAAACCCCACGCGGCTGTATTGCGCCAATAAATTATGAATATGCTGAATTTTTTCTTTAATGGAAATGGTTTTCTCCAATGTCGCTTTTGGCAAATCTAACAATGGTTTTAACCGCTCCAAAATTTCTTCAAACATTTGTCGCATTTTTCCTGAATTCAATCCCTTTGGAGGAAAAAAACCCATATCCTCTGGCTTGAAAATTGTTTCGCGAAAATAGGCAAAATGTTTCTTCTTAATTTTATCTTCAATTTTTTTGGCCGCTTCCACAAACTCCTTATACATTTTCAACTGATCTTCCAAGCTGATTCCTCCGTCTTCATCCAATACCAAACTGGGCAAGATGCTTTTTGACTTTAATAAAAGCAATTTAGCCGCAATGACCAAAAAATCTGCCAATTCATCTTCCGGAATCTGTTGTGATTTCAAACAAACTAAAAAATCCTCCGTTACTTTGGCCAAAGAAATTTCCGTTATTTCCAACTCGTCTTTTTCAATCAATTGTAAAAGCAAACTTAACGGACCTTCAAATTGTTCCGCCTTATGATGAAACATCTCTATTTCTTTTTCTTTTTCAGGACTTTTTTAATCTTTTTTTCCGCCATTTTGCCCAAATCAGCCAACGAGGCGTTTTCCAATTTTTGCAAATCCTTGGCTTTTAAACGCATTGATTCCGTAAATGACCCGGCGCTAATCAACACATCTTTGGCCTTAATCAGGGCATTATCCAAGATCACCTCCACTTTATGCAAAGAACCAAACGGTGTCATGGCTCCGGGCACGACCTTAAAAACCTTTTTCATCACCTGTTCCGGCGCCAATTCCGCCTTTTTGGTTTTCAAAAACTTCTTGACCTTGGCCATATCCAGGCGGTAATGCGCCGGCAGAACCACCAAAACATATTTTTTGTCTGTTTTAACCAACAGCGTTTTGGCGATTTTATGCATTTTTTCTTTTAATGTCTGCGACAAATCAAAGGCCGTAAACACTTTTTTGTGTTTTACCAAATCGTACTTGACCTTACTTTTGTCAAGGTACGCGATGATTTTTTTGGAAATCATAGTATTTTAAATTAATTTTTTATTTGCAAATCAATTCTATTCAAATCTCTGGGAAACAGCGTGGCGCGTTTAATATTATCAATTCCAAGCAATCGCGCGGTCAGGCGCTCCAATCCAATGGCCAGTCCGCCCTCCGGAGGCATGCCATATTTAAACGCTTCTAAATAAAATTTAAATTTATCCGGCTGCATGCCCCACTTTTTGATATTTTCAACCAACTGTTCATAATCATTAATACGCTGTCCGCCGGTAGTCACCTCAATCCCGCGGAAAAGCAAATCAAAACTTTTGGTAAACTCCGGATCGGACTCATCGGGATAAGTATACATTGGTCGCTTGGCAGTTGGATAATGCGTGATAAAAATAAAATCAGAATTATGATTTTTCAAAGCGTATTCGCCAAGCCAGTGTTCTTCACCCGGTTCCAAATCCGGCTCGGCAGTGTGATCAACGCCGGTTTCTTTTTTAATCAATTCCTGCGCCTCTCGCAATTTCATAATAGGAATTTCCGTGGGAATTTTCATTTCCTCGTAATTCCAAAGTTTTAATTCCTCTCCAACCCGCTCGCTCAAAAATTGTTTTAAAAACTTCAAAAACTCAATTTCCAAATTAATCACATCCAAATGATCTTTGATAAATCCCAGCTCCAAATCCAAACTGGTGTATTCATTGATATGGCGCGTGGTGGCATGTTCTTCAGCGCGATAAACATTGCCAATGGTAAAAACTCGTTCAAAAACACCGACCATAATCTGCTTATAAAATTGCGGGCTTTGCGCCAAAAAAGCCGGCTGGCCGAAATAGTCAATTTTAAAAACATTGGCTCCGCCTTCGGTGGAAGCGCCCACGATTTTCGGGCAAGGAAATTCAACAAAATCTTTACTGATTAAAAAATTGCGAAACGCGTTGATAATTTCCGCTTGAATTTTGAAAAGCGCGCGATTCTTTTCCGTGCGTAAAGTTAAAGGCAATAAATCCAAATACACATCCAATCCCATTTTTTCTTCAGCCGGATCCACAGGCAATGGCTCGGCCTTGGCTAAAATTTTAAAACCCTTGGCTAAAAGCTCCACCGTACCAGTGGACAAATTGGAATTAATATTTTTCTCATTGCGCTTGTTAACCACGCCTGTAATTTCCACCACAAATTCCGGCCGCACTTCTTTGGCCGCGTCATAATCCGCTCCGAGCTCGCCGGGAGCGCAAACTACTTGTATCAGGCCTGATCTATCCCGAATATCCAAAAAAATTATCTTGCCTAAATTGCGGCGGGTCTGCACCCACCCGTTAATTGTAATTTCCTCCCCGACTTGATTGACTGAGTCCTTAATTAGTGTTCGCATATGAGTATATTTTATCAAAACGGCTCATTATGAGCAAGAGGAGCGATGAGGATAAAAAAAGCACAGGTAGTTTCACCTGTGCCGCTGCCTCCTAAAGCTTTCTCTCAATATGTTCCAGCCCTCGACCTGTTCCGCGGTCGTCCATGCCATAGCCGACCAAATAACCTTCCAAATCAGGAAAGCCAACATAGTCAAGCCGCACTTTGGGGCGCTGATTTTCGCCGGTCTTGTCAACAGCCACAACGATCTTCAACGATTTCGGCCCTTTGACCCAAAGGTGACTTTTCACTTTTTCCAAAGTGCGGCGGGTATCAGCCACTTCATCCACCACTAGCACATGCCGACCGCTGATTTGGTAACTGATATCTTTCAGAATTCTAACCTCGTTAGCAGGCCTGTTATCCGGCCAACTAGACACACTCATGGTGTCAATGTAGAGAGAGCGACTCGTGCGCCGACGCTCCAAAGCGCGACTCAAGTCAACGGCAAAATACATTCCTCCGTTTAGCAAAATTATGATGACCAATTCTTCATCGCCGTAGTCCTTGAAGATTTTGTCAGCCACCCGTTCCACCATTGCTTGAATCTGCTCTTCATTTTTAATGATTGAAGCTCCGCTTTTCAGCTCCATTGTTGCACCCCCTTGGTTGTTTGGTTACTAAATTAAGGTTTCAATCTGTTGATTGTTCTTGGAAAGGGAATACACTCGCGCACATGCTCCACGCCGGTAATCCAGCGCACCGTGCGTTCCAGGCCAATTCCAAAGCCGGAATGCGGCACACTGCCATAGCGGCGCAAATCCAAATACCACTCATAATCCTCCACTGACAGTCCTTCTGCTTTGAGTCTCTCCAAAAGCGCGTTGTAATCATCTTCGCGTTGGCTTCCGCCAATCAATTCACCCGCTCCTTCAGTCGCTATCAAATCAGAATTTAAAACCACGGCCGAATTTTGCGTATCGCGTTTCATATAAAATGGCTTGATGTTCGCGGGCCACTTTTCAATAAATATTGGCACAGCTGAATCCTTGGTCAAAAGCGCTTCATCGTCATTGCCCAAATCCTCACCTTCTTTGATATCCGAACCAAGTTGATGTAATTGGGCAATCGTTTCTTTATAACTCAATTTTACAAAAGGCGCGTCGGCTTTAACCAGTGCCTCGGTATTTCTTTCTAAAATTTCCAATTCTTTTTGACAATGTACCAAACAATATTTAATAATATATCTCACTAAATTTTCTTGAATTTGTAAATTCTCCTCGTGTTCCACAAAGGCCGCTTCGGCATCCATCATCCAAAATTCGGTTAAATGCCGTTTGGTTTTGCTTTTTTCCGCTCTAAACACCGGCCCAAAATTATAACACCGTCCGACTGAAGCAATGGCCGCTTCCAAATACAGCTGGCCGGATTGCGAAAGATAGGCAGTGCCCAAATCAAAATACGGCACGGGAAAAAGAGTGGTGGTACCTTCGCAAGCATTGGGCGTAAAAATCGGCGAATCCACACGAACAAAATCCGCGCTATGCAGATATTCTTCAATCGCGAGCATAATGGCGTCGCGCACGCGCAAAATTGCCCACTGTTTGGGACTGCGCAACCACAAATGCCGATACTCCATTAAAAAATCCGGACCGTGTTCTTTTTTGCCAATCGGATATTCCACAGCGACTTGCACAATTTGCAAATCAGTTGCTTGCAATTCAAAAACATCGGATTTGCGTGGATGCTGTGTCACCTTGCCTTTGATTATTACCGAACTCTCCAAGCTCAATTTCGCGCAATCAGCCCAAACCTGCTCTGACACGCTACCCTTACTCACTACCGCTTGCGTAAAACCGGAGCCATCGCGGATTTGCAAGAAAAAGATATTGCCGGACGAGCGCAAATTATACACCCAGCCCTTGATGGAAACTTCTTGGCCTAAAAATTCGGATAAATTTTTTATTAACATACTAAATTTGATAATTTACAAAATTTTCAGCTAAATTTTTAATTTCCAAAGATAAATTGTCATTTAATTTCAAAGTCAAACTTTTAGCCAAAGAATAATGTTGTAAATAACGCAAAACCTTAATGGCTTCGTTACTAATTGGCTGATTTTCCTCTTTGGTTTTTGCGGCGCAGGCGGAACAGATCAATCCTCCGTGTTGAAAATCAAAACGATTCTGACCGGGACTAATCGCTGTGTGGCAATGAAG
Organism: uncultured Gammaproteobacteria bacterium; assembly: GCA_964365025.1. GTDB lineage: Bacteria > Patescibacteriota > Patescibacteriia > Magasanikbacterales > UBA10003 > UBA10003. The sequence continues at coordinate 925 of CAYIOJ010000047.1, read as the reverse complement.
GCAATCTTGCAATTCCGGAGCCAGACCGGTCAAACGCAAAAGTTCAAAAGAAAAAAAAGACCAAAGATTGGGAAAAAATTTCGTTTGGAAATTTAGTGCTAAAAAATTTTTAAAAAAATCGTAAATTTTCGTTTCTTTTTGCCATTGAGGCGACACTTTTTCCACCAACCTGACTGCTCTTTGCGCCTGCCACACAGCTTCGGGCGACTTAACGCGCTGAATACCAAAAGTGTTCGTCGTCACAGCTTGCCCCAATTTATGAATTTCTCTGCCCACAGCCACCATTAATTTCACTTCGCGCAATGGTTCCAAATGTCCGGCCAGTTTGCTTTTGATTTTTTTCGCGCCAATGGCCATGGCGGTCATTTTGCCGAAATCGCGACTTAAAAAAGTAACAAGCAAATCCGATTCTTTAAAAGCGCGGCGATTGAGAATAATGGCAATGGTGTTAAATGTCATAACAGATAGTCCTCCAATATCACCATGGCCGCGCCGATGTCCCGACTGCCTTTGGTGCCTTGCGCGAGCGTGTCTGCTAATCGGCTAGATAATCTTTCATCTTTCATCTCAACTGGAATATTAAGATTTTTGGCTAAAAATGCGCTAAATCCGCGCGCCTCTATTGTTTTTTTGCTTTCTTTTCCCGACAATGCCAAAGGTAAACCGATAATAATTTTGATAATTTTTTCTTCAATAATTATTTTTTTTAATTCTCGCAAAACAAAATCTTCGCCTTTATTTTCCAAAACTTTATACGGCAAAGCCATTTTTGAATTTTCATCAGCCACAGCCAGACCGATATTTTTTTCACCGTAATCCAAACCTAAAAGCATATAAGCGAAGCTTGAAATTTCGTCGGGCTTCGCAAGCCAAAAATGAACCCGCGGGGTATTTTATCTGCGCTCGCTCGGAAAAGAAAGCAAAC
>CAYIOJ010000046.1:0-6649 GCA_964365025.1 uncultured Gammaproteobacteria bacterium | reverse complement strand
CAAATTCTTGTGCTCAGCCTCGCTGTCTGCCACACACTCGGCTTCGCCAATACATTCAAAAATACCTCTTTTTACTACTTGCCCGAAAACACAATATATAGTGTGTCAGATGTCATCAATATACTATATGTAGTGCTTTTCTAAACATCGCTTATATTTAAATATTTTGGTTTTATATATGAAAACAAATTTTAAATTCAATAGAAAAATAGTAAGATTTTATTATTTAAATAGTTTAGGCAGAGATGTCCAGTGGTTAAAAATCATAGATGTTCCTTCTGTGCCCAACTTTTATAACAAGAATTAGAAGATTGTTATGCTGAATATCCATTATAATCCTATAATCACCAACACGAAGCTTAAAACCTTCTTGCCCAACTAACCTTGTTACATACACTTCTGGTCTTATCCTGATTCTTTCAAGGGTAGAAACAATCCTTTGCTGTACCTCTTTGGGTAGTTTGCGAAGCTGTTTTAAAGCCAAATCAGAGAAAAGTACGCTGTACATTTAAAGACCCAGCCTCTTTTTGACAGATTCAAGAGTGTGGACTTTGCCTTCTTTTATCTCCTTCCTTGAAATTTCAATCTCTTTCTTGGTTTGTTCATTTAATTCCATAGAGTCCTCAATCAAGTTCCATATCATCTCCTCGTAGCTTTCCTTTTCGTAAAGCTTTCTCTGCTTCAGCTCTTTTAACAGCTTCTCACTTATCTGTATTGTAGTTGCCATAGTAAGTATATAAGTGGCTATAGTATATAAAGGTTGTGGTTTTGAATTGCGTTTAATGTATGCCGGTTGTTATATTCCCATGAATACTTGGAAGGGTTGAGTTTTAGTGCAGCGTTCTGAAAGAAAAACTCAAAATTGTCAGCACAAGAGTAAAAAATGGGGGTCGGCGAAGAATGAAAAATTACCTGAGTTCCTGATATAATGATTTTACAAATGTTTCTAAAGTTGTTTTAGTTACTCTATCCACACCCTGTATTCCATCCACATGTCTAGGACGTGCAGGATTTACGATAATTGCTAAATATTTTTCATCTAAATCAACTCTTAATTCAATTTTACCAATATCACGAAATATGCCTAACATTCTCTGGTTGGGATCTATAGCAACATCCAAGGTCTTAGGTGCTACATCAACTGAACCGGAAATAGGATAAACAGAAAGAGCAATTACATCATCTTCATACTCCCATCCATTTCTAGAAGCAACTCTTTTAAGTGCTTCAATCAACTCAGTTCCCACAACTTCTCTTGGGAGTGGAATATCGTATTGCATAAATAGAGTAAATAATGTTAGAATTTAAATTTATCGCCCAAACCTAAATATAGCGAGCCGACTGCCGACAATTGAACATAACTTATAGAATTCTTGTTAAGTTCTTTTCCCGCTACGAAGTTCGGGAAAATTTCGACCGAAAAGTAATTTTTAGTGGCTTGTGTTCTATCTAGCGAACAAAGTGAGCAATAAAGAATAATCGTCAAGGGGGGACATTTCGGTGTTTAGTAGTTTCGTTCGTTAGGGGTGGGGCGTTAATTTTAATGTTTTCTATTTTTTTATTAACTGCACTTTTTCGTTTTTTTCTTCAATAAATTTGTTTGCTAAGAGATACTTAATAGTAATTCCCATCTTCGCTCCTATTTTGTTGCCAGTTCTTTGATTATTATAAATTTCTCTTGCAATATCCATTATTAAAGCATCCTTACTAATGCTAAAATGAGTTTTGAGAATATCGACTATAGCCGATCCTAATTCCTCTTTTGGGATTAAAACAAAAGGTCTTTGTTCTTCTGTAGAAATTCTCACGGGAGATATCACATTAATTTTATTTAGAGCAACGGTATTTTGATTGATATAGATACCTTTATCCTCTTTTAGTTCATTGAGGAATCCTTCAAATAAGTTTTCTATGCGATTTCCTAGTTTTTGTATACCAACACTATCAAGAACCCTTTTGAAGAGAAGCTCTTTCTCTATTGGACCTTCTGCTTCTATTACTTTTAATAGTCTTTGCTTAAGATCGTTTGAGTGATAATAACTATTTAGGTCTCCATAACTGTTAAATTGTAGAGTTATATTTTTCTGTGGTAGCTCACAAGTTTCATATTTTTTATATTTTGATTTTAGGGTTACTTCTTTAAAATCGTTTACCTCTTCTATTTTTGAAAATTGCTCTATTTTATTGATTGTCATTAGACTTTTTTGTTTTGAAATTGCTTGAATTTTATTCTTGATTTTTTCTAATTCATAATCTCTATTGCTTAACCAGTCTTCAGACCATATCCTATGAATATTCCATCCCAGAGATTCTAGAATTAACTGCCTTATTTTATCCCTGTCCCTTGCATATTTTGATGAGTGGTACTGTGCCCCATCACATTCTATCCCTAAGATATATTCGCCTAGTTTTTGTGGATGTTTAATTGCTATATCTAACTTATATCCAGAGCATCCGACTTGTGTGCTTACTTGTAATCCTTTTTCTATTAGTGCCTCGTATACTGATTCTTCAAATGTAGAGTCAAACTGGATTCCTTCTGTCATCACAAATTTTGTGAAGTCTTTATTTTTTGCATAATCTAAATAATTTTTAAGATGTCTTAAGCCCTGTGCACTCAGTTTATCAGTATCTAACTCTTCTGGAAGTATTGAAGCTATTACTACGGTCTTAAACCTAGACCTTGTTATTGCAACATTTAACCTTTTATACCCACTTTCTCTGTTTAGCGGTCCAAAATTATAGCTTAATTTTCCGCTAGAATCTTTTCCGTAACCTACACTTAGGATTATCATGTCTCTCTCATCTCCCTGTACTGTTTCCAGATTTTTTATGAACAAGCCCTCATTTTGAGGATCAACAGTTTCTTCGACGATAACTCCTGCAACTTGAAATGCATCTCTTATAGCACTTTCTTGTTGTATACTAAATGCCACTATCCCAATGGAATCCTTGGGGTATTGTTTTCTTAACTTTCTATATGTTTCTACAACTACTTTTGCTTCTTCTGTATTCTTTCTTGATTTTCCCCTGTCGTAAATGCCTTTTGTTACATAAACAAAATCTAACCCAGATTTGTCATTAATTTTTGCATTGGGAAATGTTATGAGCCTATTTTCATAAAAAAATCTGTTGGAAAATGCTATAAGGTTTTCATTTTTGCTTCTGTAGTGCCAATCAAGGGATTTTGTTCTAAATTTTGTGCTGGCTTCACTTAAGAAACTCTCGAGATCTTCTATTTCTTCTTCTACTTCATAATCATCTTGACTTAAGAAAAATGATGTAGGTGGTAGTTGTTGTGTATCCCCCATTATAATCGCTTGTTTGGCTCTTATTAGACAAGGAACTGCATCTTCAGGCATTACTTGTGATGCTTCATCAAAAATAACAACATCAAATTTAATCAAATTAGGATCAATATATTGGCTTACTGTGAGCGGACTCATCATAAAGCAAGGTTTAAGAACAAAAGCTAAATTAGGTATCTCCTGTAAGAGGTCCCTTATCGGTTTAAGTCTTCTTTTTTTCTCATTCTCTCTTTTGAGAATATGAACCTCGTTTGCACCACTACCAGAATAAGTCTCCTTAGGCTGATTATTTTCAATACTGCTCATTATTTTATAACGCCAAATATCTCTAACTTTTAGGTCTTCATTTCTGAATTTCTCTATTAACTGTTTAGGGGCATTTTTACTAGTTTGTGCCAAGTTATCAAGTATTTGTAGGTAATAAGACTTTAATAACATTAAAGAGAATTTTACTTTAGTATTTGATTTTACATATTCTTTCATGAATTCTTTGATTTCTTCTTGTACTAAACTGATTTCCTCTTTAAATGCCAAAACGTCATTGAGATTATTAACTTCTTTATCTGTAAATAATGATATATCATACAACGTTTTAACTTCTTTATCTGTAGAAAATACTTCCTTTTCAAAAAATTCGTTAAGTTGTTTTGAATGCTCTTCAATAGATTTGATATTCTTTTCTAATTTTGGTTTTCTTTCTATGATATACGATACTAACTGATATCCATTATTATCTATATTGTTGGCGATATCAATTATTTGGGAAAGTTTTGAGTTAATCTGGTATAATTCTTGTATTGTCTTCCTATCTTTACAATCTCCAATAAAAGAGCAGATTTTTTTATTCTTTTGAATTTCTACTTCTAATTTTTCCGTTATTTCGGCATATCTAAATTTTTCCTCAAATAGACTTATCCAAGCATTATGTGTTAGTGGTTTCTTTGATAGTTTATTTAGTTCGCTTTTGTGTTTCTTGTAATCTACGCTAAAGAGCCTTTTAAAGAAAGATGTGTTTTTAAAAACGTGTTCAGAATCTTTTGTACTCCTCTCTAAAAACTCTTTTTTGACGTTTTCTGAAAATTTGGCTTCAAGTTCTTGTATTTCGGAATGTATCTTATTAAGACCGTTAATGGCCATTTCTTTTTCTTTAAAATCTTTGGTTATCATCCATGATGGAATAATTTTTGAATCTATTTTACCGAGTTCTGACTCAACTTTTGCTAATTGACCCAATTTGTTTAATGTATCAAACTTTATATCAGTTTTCTTTTGTATGGTGTCTAATTCTTTTTTAAGTAACTTCAATTCAGATATTAATTCGCCAAGTTCATTATTGAATTTATTTCTTGCAAGTGTAGTATTTTTTTCTTTTTTATAGTTAAAAAATAAGTGATTAAAGGGATCTTGGATATTTTGAAAATAATGGTCAAGCCTTTCTATTTTGCTTTTCAACATTAAGAATTCCTTGTGATTTAGTTTTAACATATTTTTTAAGGGTTTATCTATTATCTCAATATCATAAAGTTGGGCTAACTCACCCCTTACCTCATAAATTGATATATCCCATGGAGAATGTTTTTGGCACAAATACTCATAATATTGGTTTATTTCTTTTTGTGTTTGTAAATAATCTTCAAAGCTATACCTCTCTACAAGACTTGATATTTTTGGAGATGTTAATAATTCTGTCATTAATTGATTAATAACTTCCCTTTTATTTCCTTTATATGTATGCAAATTTAGGCAATATCTCCCTAAACCCACTTCTTGTAGTCTTTTTTGGACTACATTTAATGCTGCCATCTTCTGGCTAACAAACAAAACCTTCTTATTTTTCTCAATCAATGCACCGATTATATTTGCGATAGTCTGGCTCTTTCCAGTTCCTGGAGGTCCTTGAAGTACAAATGTGACTCCTGCTTTTGCCAGTTCAATAGCTCTTTTTTGAGATGAATCTGCTGGTAGAACATCTACACTAGTTGTATCATCAAATTCTTCACGTTGAAATTCTGCTATATCATCTTGTAGTGCATCTCTATCCCCTACATAGGCTTTAACTAGAATGTTATCTTTGACTAATTGTTTGTGAGTATTTAGGTTCTCATACATAATATACTTCTGATATGAAAAGATATCCATGTAGATATCTTCACTTACTTTCCAATCTTTCATTCCAGAAATTTTTTCCAAAAAATACTTGAAATAATCAGATAATGCTTGCTCTTCTTTTAAATTGTCTAATTCTATTCTAAATTCATGGGATAATTTTTCCTTAAGAGCGGGATTTAATAGCAATTCTCCCGAGTTAGAGTTTATCTCAAACTGATGTATCTCTTTTAATACCCCCCTTAATCGCTCTATCTCAACTGGGAACAAAAATATAGGTGCTTCCAAATATATCTCTGAAGAATCTGTCTCTTTATATTTGAGAATCCCTATACTAACAAAACAAGTATTGAGCCCCAATTCTTGAAAATTCTCTCGTGTTTTGTTATAAAGATTGTAAAACTTCTTTTCTACAGTTTTTTCATCTTCTGATGCTATCCATTGCCTATCTCTTGCTTTATCAGCATTATTTTTTAAAAAAACTATGTTTTGCTCATGATAAAGGTCATCTAATGCTTGCTTGGTGTTCAGTTTAATTACTTTAATTGATTTGGACTTAGTGAACCTATATCGAACAAGACTATTCCTTTTTGATAAATCAATAAGTTTTTTCTTCCAATATTCAAGTTTTTGATCCACAATCTTTTTTGTATCCATTTTAATATCTATAAGGAAAATATACCTACATACTTATAAATATTATCTGTTTTCGTCCGCCCCACCCTCTCGTTCGTTTTCGTTAGTCGTTTAGAAATGTCCCCCAATCAGTCGTTTAGCCACTAAAAATTATTGAACATAACAACTATTAAACGCAGTTTACCTTTATTTTTATATTTCACTCCACCACTTCCCCCAACTTCCCCAACCTCTCTCCCTCTAAGAATTTTTTTAATATTTCCTTCAAATCCCTTATCTTAACTCTTATCTGCTCTGTTGTGTCTCTGCTTCTTATTGTGGCGCTGTCATCTTCCAAACTTTCATGGTCTATTGTGACACAAGCATAAATTCCAGTTTCATCAGCTCTTGCATATCTTCTACCAATCGAACCACTTATATCAAAAGTGCAAGTCCATTCTTGTTTTAATTCATCATAAACATCCCTTGCTTTCTTTACAAGCTCTGCTTTATTTGAAACAAGTGGAAAAACTCCAATTTTAATTGGTGCTAATTTTGAATGCAATTTCAAAACAACATTTTCCCTTGACTTGTCATAATGGTAAGCGTCAAACATAAAG
>CAYIOJ010000045.1:0-6908 GCA_964365025.1 uncultured Gammaproteobacteria bacterium | reverse complement strand
AATCTTAATTTTTCAGCAGAATATCCTTCAAATATTCCAGCAATGCCGTCGGTAATGGCGTTACCAACAACTCCACCCAAAATAGCTCCCGTCACTCCAGCGAAATGACCACCAAAAATAGCCATTATTGCCAATATCCCATTATCTATAACCCCAAAAAATATATCAGGCTGAACGGATTTTAAGCTTATTTTAAATGGCAAAAGTGATAATAAGCAGAGAATGCCTAATAAAATTAAGACAAAACCAATCCAGTAACCGTCGTTAACTAGAAACACACTAACCGCACCAATGATTAAACAAAGTGTCAGTATGTTTGTGATGGCTAGAAAAAATTTTTGATTCATAAATATGTGATTATACTTTGCCAATAAATTGTTGTTTAATTTTTCTTTATTCTATCATAAATAAATCGTTTTCGTAGCGGAGCGGAGAAAACACCTTATCCCCCTCTATAAATTAAAGAAAAAGAAATTTGAAATTTTTTTAAAACAATTGGGCGATAGCCCAGAAAAGAAAAGGAATATTTCAGCTAATGGGCGGCGGATATGCGACGTCCCGTCCGGACGAAAACAGAGTTTTCGGACGGGCGGGATGTAGCGAAGCGACGCATATCCGACAGTTCGGCGATGTCGCGAAGCGTAGCGAGCGACAGAGCAAGAACTGGCGGGCACCGCCGCCCATTCGGCAAAACGAGGAGGAGTCCGCGAGGACTCCGACGAGAGCGAGCGGAACGAGCGATTTTGGCCAACTACCTTTATACCAACTAGTGGTAATAATGGCTAAAAGATGATATAATTTTTGTAATTTTGGACTTATAGGACGGCTCCCATAACTTATGGCTATTTTATCATGTTCTATGATGCAAGACAACACTTTTGATAGTTTGGAATACTGTTTCAGTCAGCTCAACTTGCCAAAAAAAGCAAATTGAGATATACTTTGAACATAATAAATTTTTCTATACATATATATGGGTTTACCCGGCCATCGTCGAACTTCGTCTCACAAGCGCCGCCGCTCCGCGCATTTTGCTTTAACACCAGCTCAATTAACCACTTGCCCCAAATGCAACAAGCCGGCTCGGCCACATTATGCTTGCGCCTTTTGCGGCACTTTCAAAGGCAGAGTTGTGGTTGCCAAAAAAGTAAAGACAGCCAAAAAGAAGTAATGAATTGTTCCTGATTTAATCAGGGGACCACGCGAAGCGTAATTTTGTTCTTTTATGTCCAATCGCCATCTTTCTCGTTCCATTGCCATGCAATCTCTTTTTGAATGGGATTTTAATAGTCAGCCGGCAGGGCGGCTTGATGGAATTGTGGCGCATAATTTGCGAGAATTCGCGCCCGGTCTGGAAGACAACGGCTTTGCCCGGGAACTCGCGGAACAAGTGATAAAAAATTTGCCGGCCATTGACCGGATGATTGTCAAATACGCGCCCGAATGGCCATTGGAGCAGATTACTTTGGTGGACAGAAATATCCTGCGTTTGGGAATTGCCGAATTGCGTTTTGACGAAACCGTGCCGTCCAAGGTGGCAATTAATGAAGCGATTGAATTGGCCAAGACCTTTGGCGGAGATTCATCAGGCAAATTTGTGAACGGCGTCTTGGGCGCGATTTATCGCGAAATGGCGGATAAAAAGGAATTAAAAAAAATTGATCTGGAGGGCGCGAAAGAAGATAAAAAATGACGCGTAGCGTCATCCCCGCGGAAGCCTGCCTGACCGGTAGGCAGGCGGGGATCTAAATTAATATGAAAGATATTGCTCTTTTGGAAAAGATTATCGGCGTGAAGTTTAAAAAACCAAAATTATTGCAGCAGGCCCTGGTGCACCGGTCGTATTTGAATGAACATCCGGATTTTGAACTGGAGCACAATGAGCGGCTGGAATTTCTCGGCGACGCGGTGCTGGAGCTCGCGGTAACGGAATTTCTTTACAATAAATATGATAATCCCGAGGGTGAGCTGACCAATTGGCGCGCCAGTTTGGTCAACGCCAAGATGCTCGCCGACGTGTCCAAGGATTTGGGATTTGAGGAATACCTGTATTTGAGCCATGGCGAGGCCAAAGACAAAGGCAAGGCGCGGCAATATATTTTGGCCAACACTTTTGAATCGGTGGTGGGCGCTATTTATTTAAGTGAAGGAATGAAAGTGGCCACGAATTTTATTCATCGATTTTTGCTGGTGCATCTGCCCGTGATTTTGGAAAATAAATTATATATTGACCCTAAGAGCAATTTCCAGGAAGCCGCGCAGGAAAAAGAAGGAGTGACCCCGACTTATAAAGTGATTGAAGAAACCGGGCCGGATCACGCCAAGCATTTTGTGGTGGCGGTGTGTTTGGGAAAAGTGGAGGTGGCGCGAGGCCAAGGCATGTCCAAGCAAGAGGCGCAGACCCAGGCCGCGCAGGCGGGATTGAAAGTGAAGGGGTGGTAATTTGAGCCTCCATAGTTTAATGGATAAAACGCCTCGCTTCGGACGAGGTAATAGGGGTTCGATTCCCTTTGGAGGCAAAAATCTTGCAAAGTCGTACACTCTGTTGTATACTATATAACATATGACAGAGGAGTTTAAAAATGTTTCCAAAAGACATTGGAAATTAAAAGAAAAAGCTCGCTTGCTCCGTTCGCAAGGTTGGAGTTATAAAGAAATTAAGTGCGAGGTGCCAGTGGCCAAATCAACTATTAGTTTGTGGTGTCGCGATGTTAAATTAACGAAAAAGCAGTTACATCGTTTATGGAATAAGCGAGATAATACTTTGGCTGGAATTAAAGCAATACAAAAAATGTTTTGGCAAAGACGGTGCGATGCTTTTATGCGCGGCGTAGCGCGGAGTGGGAAAAATGTTACAACTAGCGAACGTTTTATAGCCGGCCTAATGTTATACTGGGCAGAGGGGAATAAAGGTTCGCATTCTGCCGCAGTGGCAAATTCCGATCCAAGAGTTATTCGTTTTATGGCACAATGGTTTAAAGAATTTTTTAAAGTAGCCAATCATGAATTTAGTATCCATTTACATTTGCATACAGGACAGGATGAAAATAAAATCAAGGAGTATTGGTCAAAGTTAACAGGCGTGCCAATACAAAATTTTGGAAAGAGTTTTGTAAAACCAGAAGGGTCAGGTTATAGAAAAAATATTTTGTATAATGGCACAGTTAAGTTAACTGTCAAACGACAAGGAAGCACATATTTACTTTTTGAAATTTTAGGTAGCTTAAGTCATTTTTTAAATCAAGTATTGGGAGAGCCGATCAGACCGGAAAGTTGGATGTCAAAGTTACCATATGCCTGATGGGTCGCTAGCTTAATGGTAAAGCACACGCCTCTTAAGCGTCGAGATTCTGGGTTCGAGTCCCAGGCGGCCCAAATTTTATTTTGAAATCAGTCCGACAATGAGCTGATTTTTTTGAATTAAAAAAAGACCGCCTTTGTGCAAGACGGTCGGTTGCTTCCGAGTTTGAGAGTTAGAGCGGATATGTTCCGTTTTGCCGGTAAATGATTTGAGACCGCGATGAGCGCCGACCAATTGCGCGTCTGTGAAAAAAGTTTTGGCAATCATCTCATAAATCAGGTATAATAGAAGCATTCATTCAAATAATTTTTATGAAAAAAAACAACAAACAAATCGCCATTTTTGAAGGTCAAAAGATGCGTAGAGTTTACGACGAAAAAACTGAAACATGGTATTTTTCAGTGGTTGATATTATTTTTGCGCTTACTGAAAGCGTCAATCCGACAGATTATTTGAAAAAGTTGAGAAAAAGAGATATTGAACTCGCCAACTACATAGGGACAAATTGTCCCCAGATAGAAATGGCTACGGAAACAGGAAGAATGGAGTGAGTTGTCGGTCAAGAAACATAAGTCGCTAAAAAATCTCAAAACGGAAAATTTGCGCGACCACATGTCCGATGCCGAGTTGGTTTTTACGGCCTTGGCGGAACTTTCCACTCGCCAGATTGCCGAGACAATGGAAGCGCGTGGCTTGGAAGAAAATAAAATACCGGCCAGAAAAGGCGGCCGCATTGCTAAAAACGCGCGCCAAGAATTGGAAAGTAAAACCGGTAAAAAAGTAGTCAGCGGGGAGAACTTTTTGCAATCTCCCCAAGGTGGCAAAAAATTAAAATAGAAAAATTGAGTGGGAGTAAAATCAGCCCGATAATGGGTTGATTTTTATTTCCACACTTTATCCCCACACCCCTCTTGACAGGTTTTTGGGGTTGTAGTAAAATCAAAAGCACGTGAAAATTATCCTCAAGTACAGCGGAAAACACACCAGTTAAAGCCAAAAACCGCTTGGACCTCTGATTAAACATTTGTATGACAAACAGTTTACATTTAGAGGCATCAAGCGGGACATAACGCTATCTATTATTATAGCCGTCCCGAAAGGGACGGTTTTTGTTTGACCAATGGCCATGAATTACGCGATTGCGCGATTCAGAGCGAGTGGTCAAAACCGCTCAAGCACTTTGACAATTCAAAGTACAAAGTTATCTCAAATAAATGGGTAAAGGCGAAATAAACAAGTTTGAAATTCCGTCGGGTCTCACAAATTGAAAAATAAATTTTTCAATTTGGTTCGCCCCTCGGAATTATAAAAATCTCTAATAAGATGAAGAAGAGCACAAAGAGCATATGGTGGATGCCTTGACATCAAAAGGCGATGAAGGACGTAGCAGCCTGCGAAAAGTCTCGGGGAGGTGGCAAGCAACCTTTGATCCGGGAATTTCCGAATGGGGCAACCCTGCGCGATGTTGAATCGCGTAACTCCGGCGCAAGTTGGAGAGCGTACTCGGCGAAGTGAAACATCTCAGTAGCCGAAGGAAAATAAATCAATCGAGATTCCCCAAGTAGCGGCGAGCGAACGGGGAGCAGTCTAAACCTCTTATCTTTTTAGCGCTTGTAGGAATTGGTTTTAATCAGTTTTGAAAGGCGTTAGAAGGGCGCAGGCCTGATGGGACAAGAGGTGTTGCGTGGCGATTATGCAATCTCCCTGCGGAGATTGGTAAAGAATTATCTTTCCTAGTAGAATCCCGTGGAATACGGGAGCCAAAGAAGGTGATAGCCCTGTACACGAAAGGAGGTATAGCTTTATAGTGATCGTTCACAAGTATCACCAGACACGCGAAATCTGGTGAGAATCCGGGCCGACTAACGGTCCAAGACTAAATACTTTTGATGATCGATAGTGGACAAGTACCACGAGGGAAAGGTGAAAAGCAGCCCGGTGAGGGCGATGAAATAGTATCTGAAACCATATGCTTACAAGGAGTCAAAGTTCGAACGCTCGCAAGAGCGTCGGATGATGGCGTTCCTATTGAAGAATGAGCCAACGAGTTTATTGGGTGCGGCTTTCTTAAGGGCCTTTGGTCCGAAGGAGCAGTGAAAGCGAGCGTGAATAGCGCGTTTGTCGCACTTATAAGACCCGAAACCGGGTGAGCTAACCATGACCAGGGTGAACCCTTGAGAAATCAAGGGGAAGGCCCGAACCAACCAGCTGTGCAACACTGGTGGATGAGTTGTGGTTAGGAGAGAAATTCTTATCGAACTCGGTGATAGCTGGTACTCCTCGAAATAGTTTATCGACTAGCCTCGGAAGATCCCTCTGGCGGTAGAGCACTGAATGAGACTTGGTGGAGCAATCCATTAAGTTTCAACCAAACTCCGAATGCCAGAGATTATATTCCGGGAGTCAGTCCGTGGGGGCTAAGCTCCACAGGACAAAAGGGGAACAGCCCATGACCGTTATTTAAGGTCCCTAAGTCTAGGTTAAGTGTAAAAGGAGGTGAAATGACTCAAACAACCAGGAGGTTGGCTTAGAAGCAGCCATCATTTAAAGAAAGCGTAATAGCTCACTGGTCAAGTTGTTTCGCACCGAAAATGTACCGGGGCTAAACCTAGCACCGAAGATACGGGCTCTAACGCAAGTTAGAGCGGTAGAGGAGCATTCCTTGCACAGTGAAGCCGGATCCGTCAGGACCGGTGGAGAGCAAGGAAGAGAGGATGTTGGCATAAGTAGCATAAAGGCCGGTGAAAACCCGGCCCACCGTAAACCCAAGGTTTCCTGGGCAACGCAAATCGTCCCAGGGTTAGTCGGCCCTAAGGTGAGTCTTTGATGTATTTCAAAGGGTAGCCGATGGATGAGGCTGTTAATATTCAGCCACTTTCGTACTTTTGTTTAACACTGCGCATTGCAAAGATGCGAGCGTGTTTTGGTTATATTCGTTCCGCAAGGAAGAGACAAAGCCGCAAGGCAGAGTCAATTCGGGTTGGAGCAGTGCCAAGAAAAGGTGTTAGGCGTTAAAAGTATGAAAACCGTACCGTAAACCGACACAGGTGGGTGGGCGTAAATGTGCTCAGGTGTACGAGAGAACCCTCGTTAAGGAACTCGGCAAAATAGTATGCGTAACTTCGGAATAAGCATTTCCTTGATTTATCAAGGACGCAGTTAACGATTTCAAGCGACTGTTTAACAAAAACACAGGTCCCTGCGAAACCGCAAGGTGATGTATAGGGGCTGATGCCTGGCCAGTGTCAGAACGTTAAGGGGAGAGGTGATTTCCGAGCAATCGGAAAGTAGCTTTGAACCGAAGCGCTGATGAACGCCGGCGATAACTATAAGTTGACGATTGTAGTTACAAAATCTGGCCATATGCTGGAAACCCTGCGCATGTCATGGTACCAAGCAGGTAATAATCTATGACCGAAGCAGACAATCAGCAGGAAAGACTTCAATATAATATTGGGTTGAAGAATCCTCAGAGACTATACGCCAGACTCTAAAAATGTTTTAGAGATGATATAGTCCGATCTTTATGGCGACATAAAGCTAACACAGATAAATCGTCCTAAGGTTACAATGGTATTTACCACTAAAAAAGTGGATTTGCTGCCTT
>CAYIOJ010000044.1:0-6946 GCA_964365025.1 uncultured Gammaproteobacteria bacterium | reverse complement strand
GGCGCTTGGTAAATTATGACTTCGCCTTTTTTTTCGTTTTTTTCTTTCTTCATAAAAATTAGAACCAACTACTTCACCACCTTCATTTTCACATCCCCCTCTTTGGCTTTTTTAACATCCACCTCGCCGCTAAACAAATTTTGCAACTTCTCCAACCACTTTTTATTTTCCTGATAAATATCCACATCAATGCCGGCTGTTTTCAGATATTCAATCACATCGCTGTTGCGATACACCTGACCAAAAACCACTCGTTTGATACCGGCCGCCACCAAATACTTGGCGCAATGAATGCAGGGCGAATAAGTGGCGTAAAGAGTCGAGCCCTCGGTGGATGAACTTTGCAAACGCGCCACCTGCAAAAGCACGTTATGTTCAGCGTGAATGGTACGCACGCAGTGGCCATCTTCCAATAAATGTCCGATTTCATCGCATGAAGGCAACCCCGGCGGCGCTCCATTATAGCCCGAGGCAATAATACGCTTGTCTTTTACCAGTATCGCTCCAGCGTGCAAACGGTCACAACTGGCGCGAGTAGCCACGATACGAGCAATGGCCATAAAATACTCATCCCAAGACGGACGAAAATTCTTTTGAATTGTGGGCATATTTTGTATGTTAAATTTATTCCTCTATCATATACTTTTTGCAAATTAGAGTCCAGTGGATAGAAGTTTAAAAAAAGGATATAATAATGATGCAGTATGAAGCAACGAACCAAGCAAACATTGCGGCTATATTGGTCTCAAGTAAGGAATTACAAATTCTTGCTGTTTTTTATGATGCTGTCGCTCGGAATCGTCACTGTATTGGAAATAATCATTCCGATTTATTACAAAAAATTCTTTGATATTTTAACCGGTACGCAAGCAACTTCTGTCACTGCCGCGGCCTTGCTCAACACTTTATTCGCGATTTTGGCGATCAATGCCATCGCCTGGATAATTTACCGCTTTACCACTTTTACCAGCGACTATTTTCAACCGCATGTGTCAGCCGACCTGTTGCAATACGCTTACAAATATCTGCAACAACATTCTTACAACTTTTTCACCAATCGCTTTGTCGGATCTTTGGTGCGCAAAGTGACAAAGCTCTCGCGGGCTTTTCAAGTTTTTGCCGATAGAGCATATTGGCACCTATTTACTTTGGCCATTCGCGTAATCGGCGCCACCATTGTTTTATATCTTTTTAACCACACGGTCGCCTACATTCTTTTCGCCTGGACAATACTTTTCATCGCCATCAACTATTTTTTCTCTGTTTGGAAATTGAAATATGATACGGCTCGCAGCGCCAAAGACACGGAAACCGTGGCGGTGTTGGCTGACGCTATCACCAATCAAGTTAATATCCAGCTTTTTAACGGACATCAATTTGAATTCAGCCGTTTTAAAAAAGTAACGGACGAACTGCAAAAACTGCAAACATTTACTTGGAATCTCGGGTCTATTATTGAGGCGATTCAAGCCGCCCTTTTCATTGCCGTGGAATTTTTATTAATGTATTTTGCCATAAAATTCTGGCAACAAGGTGCGTTGACCGTTGGTGATTTTGTCTTAATTCAATCATATTTGCTTACTCTAATAAATCGACTTTGGGATGTGGGCCGGCACATTCGGGATATTTATGAAAGCTTTGCCGATGCCGAGGAAATTACCGAAATTCTCAATACTCCGCATGAAATAACTGATGTACCCAATGCCAAAAAATTGATTGTTAAAAAAGGAAAAATTGAATTTATCAAAGTGAATTTTGGTTTTCACCAAACACGCAAGGTCTTGCGTGATATCAATCTGGTGATAAAACCGGGTGAAAAAATCGCGTTAATTGGCCCATCCGGGGCTGGCAAAACAATGCTCATGAAAGCGCTGTTTCGTTTTCACGATATTGACAGCGGGGATATTTTAATTGACGGACAATCAATTAAAAAAGTCAGCCAGGAAAATTTGCATGATAATTTAAGTTTGGTACCGCAAGATCCAATACTTTTTCACAGATCTCTTATTGAAAATATTCGTTATGGCCAACGCCAGGCCACAGATAAAGAAGTGTTGCAAGCGGCCAAACTGGCTCATTGCGATGATTTTATTAAAAATCTGCCGCAGAAATATGAGACATTTGTGGGAGAGCGCGGCATTAAACTTTCCGGCGGAGAACGCCAACGCGTAGCCATTGCCCGCGCCATTTTAAAAAATTCCCCGATCTTGATTTTGGACGAGGCCACCTCCAGTTTGGACTCGCATTCCGAGGCCATGATTCAAGACGCGCTCGCTGTGCTCATGAAAAATAAAACGGTGGTGGTGATCGCGCATCGTCTCTCCACTATCAGGCAAATGGATCGCGTGGTGGTGATTAAAAATGGCAGAATTTTTGAACAAGGAACGCATGATGAACTCTTGGCCAAAGACAGTTTATACAAACATCTTTGGCAAATCCAGGCCGGTGGTTTTTTACCGGAAGAGGAGGTATAAAAAACCGTGGCGCGTTGTTATTGCGTCACGGAGAATCATTCCGTGGCGCGTTGCTACGCCGCGTAATGTCTAAGCGTGTCGACATCAATCTGTGTATAGTGCAAGATTCGCCAGAATCCGAAAAATCTGCACTCGGCCTGCACCACCTCAAGCGAGCAATCGGACTTCATGAGTGCGACGCCGACGAAACGATACCCGCATTTCCTGGAATTCGACCAATTTTCTGCACCATGTAGCAAAGTCCTTACTTCTTCGGGAATAATGTTTCTCACGACAACACCTCCTTGTTTGGTCGCGAAATTGCGACTCTTTCTTTTTATACAATACCTCATTTTTTAAAAACTGTCAATTTCTGCGATATAATCATTTTTTAGCTTATTCTACACTAAAAATGCCTTACAAAATTAGATATCAAAAACTTGACAAACTCTGTCTTTTATGATAATATAGAATCAAAATATTGTTGTCGTATTTGACGACAAAATTTAAATAAATATGTTTGAGCTTATTCACGCTTTAAAATCCATTGGTTTAAGCGAGCCCACAGCCCAGATTTACCTGGCTGGCTTGGAATTAGGCCCTTGCTCTATTCAGGCCTTATCGCAAAAAGCCAAAATTAAGAGAACAACTATTTATGGATTGCTTAAAGAATTAGAAATGCACGGTTTAATAACTATCGCTAAAGATGGGGCTAAAAATAAATATGCCGTGGCTGATCCCGAGTATTTGGAAAAAATCGAAAAAAATAAAATGGCTGATTTGCAAGCCGCACTGCCTCAATTAAAAGCTCTGTGGCAAGCGCCACCGGCAAAAACGAAGATAAGATTTTTGGAAGGAAAAAATTGCTGGCAGGAGTTAAATGAAGAAATTGAAAATTCCGGTCAATCCTATATGCATATCGCCGGCCAAGCCAGTGCCATCTTTCAAACTCTTGGCCGCGCAGAAACAGAAGCAACAATTAAATGCAAAGATGCAAAAGGAATAAAAAGAAAAATACTGGTGGCCAAAGAATTGGCATCTTATAGTTTTATAAAAACCAATCCCAATCCTTTGAGGGAATATCGTTTTTTGCCAGAAAATACTGGTTTGATACCAACCCAAATCTATCTTTACGCTGACGGCCGTTGCGCTTTTATCACCTATGAACCAAATTTAATGATTGTGATTATTGATAACAAAGCAATCTATAAAACACAGGTGATTCTATTTGAAGCGCTGTGGAAAAAAGGAGTAAAAATTTAAAAATCCCCCTGGTGGAGGATGACATAGACATTGACTTACAATTTATTTTATATTCTTAAGTTCTTCAACATAATCAACCACAACCGGAGGCAATACTTTACAATGTTCCATTATCGCTTTTTTTAACTCTTCAACATCATCGTTATTTAAATTTCCCAATTTGGGACAATCGTCATTGATACCGTGCTTATCCGAACCAGCCAAAAAAGCTAAACATTCTTGGAAGGGCGCGGTGGTTAATTTTATGCAACAGTCCAAATATTCTGACACATTTTTCTTTTGATGGCCAACACTCGCGTCTCTGAAATGATTCTTTCTATTCAACAACTCCTTAATATTTTCGGGATCAGAAATTACTTTAGCGGCATAGCGAGTCACTCCATCGTCTTTTGCCGCGAGATGTATATAGACACTGTCTCCAAATCTAAAAATATCACCAAAACTAATCATAATTAAAGAGCTGATAATAATTTGATATCTTGCTTAGTTACGGAACAATCAGTATCTTCCGCCGCAAGCATATAAGGTATTGCCTCTAACTGCCTCGTTAATAGCCACGGGGCTTCTTTGTGTGAAAAATCAACTATTTGAGGGGTGCTATAGTCCTTAAATCTCACACAGATAGATTTTATTGTCTCAAACTCTGCCTCACTAAAATATTCTTTGTCCTTTTCGGTAAAAGGTTGCAGACAAATTACTTTGTGTATATCATGATTGTCTTCACACTGAATTGTTATTACATCCGAAAGCATTGCCATTTCAGGATTATCGCCGACAGAATCCACTAAATTTTTTATGGTAGTTGGTATAGGACCAAATTCTAAATGATAATATGTATCTCCAGTTATGCTTGTTCCATACTTTTTAATATAAGTAAAATCTAAAAAATAAAACAGTTTCATTAGTTTTGTTTTCCCTAAAAATACCGGATTAGTATTTAGGCAAAAGTATTTAATTATGGATTTCAATTTTGGTAAAGATATTGTCATATTTGTGAGCATTTATTTATATCAAAGTTATCCACAATTGTCAATACCCCTAACATTTTTCATGGTTAACTTGAACTAAAACTATTATACCATTTTCTGTCTTTTATTTCCAACAATCCTAATCCAAAAATCCCCATTGCTGGGGATTTTGATTATTGAATTGGAATTTTTTTACACCGCCAATTTTATCGCCGGACCCATGGTGGATGTCAAAACAACGGTCTTGAGATAGGTGCCCTTGGAAGAAATTGGCTTGCCTTTTTTAATGGCATCCAATGCCGCCTGTGCGTTTTCGGTCAATTTGACACTATCAAATGAAACCTTGCCAACTGCCAAATGAATATTGCCGGTGTCATCATTTTTAAAAGACATTTTGCCTTTTTTCAACTCGCCCACCAATTTCTTAATATCCGGACCGACTGTTTCTGTTTTAGGATTGGGCATCAAGCCCTTGGGTCCGAGAATTTTCGCAATTTTCGCGAGCTTGGGCATCATCGCTGGCAAAGCCACGGCCACATCAAAATTTATTTTGCCGCTCTTGGCGATTTCTTCAATCAATTCCTCGGCGCCGACCAAATCCGCTCCGGCTGCTTTGGCTTCGTCCTCTTTTCCTGACGGCACAAAAGCCGCCACGATTTTTGATTTGCCAAAAGCGTGCGGCAGAACAATCGTGCCGCGCACTTGCTCTTCGCCTTTTTTCGGGTCAATACCCAAGCAGGCGTGCATTTCCACTGTGGCGTCAAATTTAACACCGGCGGTTTTTTTCACCGCCTCCACCGCCTCGGCCAAAGAATATTTTTTCTTTGTGTCCGTGGCAGATTTAAACTTGAGATAGCGTTTACTTCGCATAAAATTAAAGTGGTATTTACAACGGATTTCAACCGTCTCCCACCATAATATTAAATAACATTCAAGCCCATTTGCTTGGCCGTGCCCTCAATCATGCTCATGGCTGATTCCACCGAGGTGCAGTTCAGGTCAGGCATTTTTTTCTCGGCAATTTCTCTAATCTGCGCCTTGGTCACTTGGCCAACTTTTTCCTGCAATGGCCTGCCGGAACCTTTGGCAATACCCGCGGCCTTTTTCAACAATTCCGCTGCCGGAGGGGTTTTTAAAATGAAAGTATAGGTGCGGTCTTCAAACACAGTGATTTCAACAGGCGTAATGTCTCCGCCCAACTGCTTGGTTTTGTCATTGAATTTCTGGCAAAATTCGGCAATGTTTAAGCCATGCTGGCCTAAAGCCGGGCCGATCGGCGGCGCCGGATTGGCCTTGCCGGCCGGAATCTGCAATTTGATAATTGTCTTAATTTTTTTAGCCATATATTTTATAGACTTTTATTATATCTTCTTTACCTGCAAAAAGTCAAGCTCCACCGGTGTTTCGCGGCCAAACATGGAAACAAGCACTTTGACCTTGCCGCGCTTGTCGTCAATCTCGGAAATCTTGCCTTCAAAGTTTTTAAACGGTCCGTCCACAATGCGAACAGGCGAATCCACCTCCACATCAATCACAAATTCCGGCTCTTCCACTCCCATACGCTTTTGCAATGTTTTAACCTCGGCCTCGTCAATCGGGGTCGGGGTTGTGCCGGAGCCGACAAAGCCGGTCACATTCGGCGTGTTGCGAACCACATACCAAGAATCATCCGTCACAATCATTTCCACCAAAACATATCCCGGAAAAATTTTCTCAGTGACAATTTTGCGCTTGCCATTTTTAATTTTAATTTTTTTCTCTGTTGGCACCAGCACTTGAAAAATTTTGTCCTGCATTTCCATGGTTTCAATTCTTTGTTTTAAATTGCGAGTGACATTTTCCTCATAGCCGGAATAGGTGTGCAAAACATACCAGCGTCGGCCTTGTTGCAATACTTGTTTTGGCATATGATTAACGGGAAATTAATTTGGTCAAGCCAAGATTAAAAACAAAATCCAAAATGCCGAAAAAAATAGCCACGCCCAAGCTCATGCCAATCACTATCAAAGAATAACGCGTGGTTTCTTTTTTGCTTGGCCAAACCACTTTTTTAAGCTCAATTTGGGAGGTTCTAAAATACTCCGTGACTTTGTTGGTGATGTTCATAATTATGTTATTTAGGTCTTTAAAAAGCCCTTCGGGGGGCTTTTGATTATGTTGGTATTATAGCATAGGCTGGAAAAGGTGTCAAATCGTTGTCCTGTTTATCTGTAAAATCTAAAAACAGTATACCAAAATAGGAGAAAATAAAAAAGACCCCTC
>CAYIOJ010000043.1:0-6956 GCA_964365025.1 uncultured Gammaproteobacteria bacterium | reverse complement strand
TACTGACAAATCCGGTATTTCCAGGCATATTAAAAATGTGTATGATTCCGGCGAATTGTTGGAAAATTCAACTGTTGCAAAAATTGCAACAGTTCAAAAAGAGGGTAGTCGTCAAATAGAACGGCATATTGAATTTTATAATTTGGATGTAATTTTATCAGTCGGTTATCGCGTCAATTCTCAACGCGCCACTCAATTCCGCGCTTGGGCCACGAAAACGCTCAAGAATCATTTGATTCAGGGCTATACCATTAATGAAAAACGGCTGATGGAAGCGCGAGATAAATTCAACGAGCTTCAAAACACCATTTCTTTTTTGCGCGAAAAATCGCAAAAAGAATTATTAACCGGGCAATCTCAAGAGATTTTGAATTTGCTAGCCAATTATTCCAAAACACTTTCTCTGCTGGAACAATACGACACTGGCCAAGTGGTCAAACCCAAGGGCGTCAAGGCCAAATTTGTTTTGAAATATGAGGATTGCGTCAAAATTATTAAAGAAATCAAAACCGAACTAGTCAGTCAGAAAGAAGCCGGCGATTTGTTTGGTTCGGCCAGAGGCGGCGCGTTTGAGGGAATTGTTAAAAATCTTTGTCAGACATTTGGCGGCCGAGAACTCTATGCCACTCTTGAAGAAAAAGCGGCTCATCTGTTATATTTTTTAGTCAAAGACCATCCATTTTCTGACGGCAATAAGCGCATTGGGTCATTTCTGTTTGTTTATTTTCTGGACAAAAATAATTGTTTGTATAAAGAAGACGGAGAAAAGAAAATCAATGACAACGCTTTGGTTGCTCTGGCCTTGCTCATTGCCGAAAGCGACCCGAAAGAAAAAGATGTCTTGATTAAAATAGTGATGAATTTGATAAGGTCTTAATATGTCACCAGATATCAAATCCGAAATTGAAAAAATTTTAAGACAAGCCGTGGTGGGTGGCGTTATTCAATTAACCGCGCCGCCCAATCCGGACATGGGCGACTGGTCGTTCGCTTGTTTTGATTTGGCTAAAAAAAATGGGAAGAATCCGGTGGAGACGGCTAAAGAGTTGGCGA
This sequence comes from uncultured Gammaproteobacteria bacterium, assembly GCA_964365025.1. Classification (GTDB taxonomy): domain Bacteria; phylum Patescibacteriota; class Patescibacteriia; order Magasanikbacterales; family UBA10003; genus UBA10003. Next base: position 5,903 of record CAYIOJ010000043.1, on the reverse strand, counting down.
ATTTAATTTGTCATCCCGAGCGAGCCCCGCAGGGGCGAGTGGAGGGATCTTTGAGAAATAAGGTATTCAAAGATTCTTCGCCTGTGGCTCGGAATGACAAGATGGCGGGCGGATTGATTGAACAGGTGCAAGCCGCTGGGCCGTATGTGAATTTTTTCTTCAATGCCGGCGCGGCGGCGGAATTGGTCTTGGGGCAAATTAAAAAACAAAAAAATAAATTTGGCGCGTCGTCGGCGAAAAAAAGCGAGAAAATTTTGATTGAATACCCTTCCAATAACACCCACAAAGAAGTGCACGTGGGGCACTTGCGCAATATTTGTATTGGTAATGCCTTGGTAAAACTTTACGAGATGGCCGGGGCTAAAGTTGTTCCCATCAATTACATCAATGATTTTGGCGCGCATGTAGCCAAGTGTTTGTGGGGTTTGAATAATCTGCCAGCAGGCAAAAAGCCGCCGGTAGACAAACAAAAGTGGCTGGGGCAAGTGTATGCCGAAGCCAGTAAATTTTTAGCCGAGCATCCGGAGAAAAAAGAAGAAATTAAAGAATATCTGCGCCAATTGGAAAGTAAAGACAAAAAAATTTGGAAACTATTTTTAACCACGCGCCAGTGGAGTCTGGACGGTTTTGCCAAGATTTTTAAAGAATTGGGAGTAAAACATCAAACAACATTTTTTGAAAAAGATGTTAAAGATATCGGCCAGAAAATGGTGGACGAATTATTACGTCGGAAAATCGCGCAAATTGGCGAGGGCGGAGCGATTATTGTTGATTTGAAAAAATTCGGTTTAGATATCGGTCTTTTGCGTAAGAGCGACGGCGCAGGATTGTATTTGACGAGTGATTTGGGTTTAGCTAAAGTTAAGGCTAAAAAATTTCCCAAAGTGACGCAAAGCGTCAATCTTACCGGCACGGAGCAAAATTTTTATTTCAAGCAATTATTTAAAATTATGGAACTGTCAGGATTTAAATATCAGATGACGCATGTATCATATGAATTGGTGTCTCTGCCAGAGGGGAAAATGTCCTCGCGTCTTGGCAATGTGATTTTATATGAGGACTTACGCGACGAAGCGGTGGCCTTAGCCGAATCGGAAACCAAGAAACGCCACGCTGATTGGGGCGCGGCGAAAATTCGTTCCACGGCTTTTGCTTTGGCGTTGGGCGCTTTGAAATTCAGCATGATTAAAGTCGGGCCCAAGCAGACGATTTCGTTTAGTATCAAAGAGGCCTTGTCTTTTGACGGATTTACCGGGCCGTATCTGCAATATAGCGTGGCGAGAATGAATAGTATTTTGGAAAAAACGGGCGCCAAGAGCGGCGGAAAAAATTTAACGATTTTACAATCCGGCGCGGAAAAACAATTGGTTTTGAAATTGGCAAATTTTGCCGAGGCCGCAGCTGAATCAGCTATGAAAAACGACCCGTCGCAATTGAGTAAGTATCTATACGAATTGGCCAGATTGTTCAGTGATTTTTATGAGCGATGCCCGGTATTGAAAGCGGAAAATAAAGAATTACGCAACGCGCGGTTGGAATTGGTCAAAGCGGTAAAATCAGTCATGGAGAGCGGCTTGCGGATTTTGGGCATACCGGTGGTGAAGGAGATGTGACCCGAATTTGCCGTTGTATTTTAAGGGGAGCGGCAGTCGCTCCCTTTTATGCTGGCGGGGATTGACAGTTTTGGTGAATTTTTGTAGGATAAGATATCGTTCTTTAACATAAAAGGACATGGTTATTGCCCTGATTTTGTAGACTTAAAATAGTCTATGGAATCAGGGCAATAACGCCCGCAAAGTAAAGGAGGGGACAATGAAACCTAGGAGAGCTACCGCTCGTTTGCAAGCTCAAATCGTGGGAAACGGCAACGGTGACGAATGGTTTGATAGGGTGGGCACCTTAGCCGCGACTATCAGGACAGAGAAAGCTGATGATTCCTTGGCCACTGACTTTTCGCTGCTGCAGGTCACACAAACCATGGAGGAGATGGAGTATTCGCGTTGGCCTTATATCATTCTCTGGCCGCTGATGATGTGCTGCGCCCTCTGGGTCGTACCCAAGGTGTGGATTTTCCGTTTGTACTGGTATCTGTTTCATCGTCCGAAGTTCAAGCGGTCAGACATCCGGGCGTCTGCTGATGACAGCGTCGCCGAGCAGGTTGAAAAAGAGCGCAGACGAGAGCGGCTGAATGAGTACAATCTGCGCTGGCTTCTCGGACCGCGACACGCTTTGTGGCTGTTTGACAGCCACTGGCTTGGCGAGCGCGTCCGCTACGGCGTGCTTACTTCGCAGGCGTTGGACGGTATCAACGCTGTTCCGGTGCTGCGTCAGCTCGACCAGTTGAACACCATTAGGGGGCGATTGGTTCGCTTTTGGCTGAACCAGCCGGACGGGCAAGCGGTGCGCAATCGTTTGCGCATTACTTACAAGGAGTTACTGACAGAGTTGTGCCGGCTGTGGACTGCTAACAAGCGACAGATCCGCGTGTTGTCCTTGGCTTGCGGATCAGCTCAGGCCACGATTGAGGCCTTGGCGCGCTTTTTGGAATTTAAGCCCGAAGCCAGGGGTATGGTGGAATTGCATCTGGTGGACTTGAGCGGATCATCGCTTTTGAGGGCAATTCACCTAGCCAAGGAGCGCGGCGTTGAGTCGTATGTCCATATCCACGTGAAGGACGTGAAAACCTTTGTCCGTGGTGAGCTCAACGATTTATGGGACATCGTGGAGATGGTCGGCTTCCTGGATTATCGTCCGTGGAAATCGGCCGTGGAGATTTGCCGCGAGATTCGGCGAATCCTGCGGCCGAATGGACTGTTCGTGAGCGCGCACATCGGGCCAAGCGCTTGGTCCTTCGCGGTGCGGTGGGCCATTAACTGGTCGCTACTCATTCGCCGCACGGTCGGAGCATATCGGCGGATCCTGTTTGAGGCAGGATTCATTCACTGTGAGATTGAGATGCGGGTTGAACCTCACCGTATCCACCCGGTCGGCGTTTGCCGCAAAATAAGAAACTTCTAACCTTCGCGCACTTGTCCTTAACAGGACTTTTCGCGCGGCGAGCGTCAATTTCTTTGGCGCTCGTTTTTTTTATGGTATAATATGCGTGTATGAATTCTTCGCTTTGGTTTTTTCCAGCGTCGGCTTTGGTTAACGCTGTTACGAGCACTGTCCTCGGGTTTTATCTTGTCTTTACCGGCCTTAGTAAACGCGTGGCCCGGTATCTATTATTTTTTTGCGTGTCAGTAGCCGCTTGGAGCTACTGTTATTTTTTTTGGCAGATCTCCACCAATGCCGATTCGGCGCTATTCTGGGCGCGCGCTTTGATGTTCGGCGCTATTTTTAGTTCCATCTCTTATTTGCACCTGGTACTTGTTTTTCTTAAGTTGGATAATTTGAAATTTTACAAAATTACCCTGGTTGTCTTTTATGTTTTTTCAATATTTTGGGTAATAGCTAATTTGACGCCGTACTTCGTGGCCGGCATTACCGCGCGTTCATATTTTAAATTTTGGCCATTGCCCGGCCCTTTCTATACGCCATATTTAGTGGCTTTTTTCGCGCATGTTGTTTATGCTTCCGTTTTATTGTTTAAAAATTATCGCCAGTCACGCGGTTCACAGAGAATCTCATCTTTTTTATTGTTAGCCGGTATTGTGGTGGCTTTTATTGGCGGTTCCACCAATTATCCGCTGTGGTATGGCATAGACATCGCCCCTTGGGGCAATGTGCTCGTCGGCGTTTATGTTGTTTTGACGGTTTACGCGATGTTAAAGTATAAATTGATGGATATAAAAGTTGTTTCGGCGGAGTTATTTACCGGACTTTTGGCGATTATTCTTTTGACCGACTTATTTTTATCAAAAAACAGCACCGAAATTATTTTTAGATCTTTAACAGTAGCGGCTTTTGGCATATTCGGCATAATGCTGATTCGTTCAGTCCGGCATGAAATCAAACGCCGCGAAGAAATTCAAAAATTAGCAGAACAATTAAATGAAGCCAACGCCAAACTGCAGGCCTTGGACAAATTGAAAAGTGAATTTCTTTCCATTTCAGCGCATCAACTGCGCACCCCGCTCACGGTCATCAAGGGCTATGTTTCCATGATTCAGGAAGGTGATTACGGCAAATTGGATAATCCGAAAATAGAGAAAGTGCTTGATAATGTCTATAAAAGCAATGAACATTTGATTTATTTGGTCAATGATTTTTTGGATGTGTCGCGCATTGAAGGCGGCCGCACCAGTTATACTTTTGTCAAAACCGATTTGAAAAAAGTGGCGGAAGAATTGGTAACGGAAATTTCTTTGCCGGCTAAAGAAAAAGGCTTGCGATTCCAAGTGGAAATTGCTAAAAATTTGCCGGAAATGACGGTGGATGCGGAAAAAATTCGCAATGTGATGTTGAATTTTTTAACCAACGCCATCAAGTACACGCCCAAAGGCTGGCTGAAAATGGAATTATTTAAAAAAGGACGGCAAATTGTCTATCAGGTTTCGGACAACGGCATTGGCCTGACTAAATTGGATTTGGGAAATGTTTTTCAAAAATTTTATCGCGCTGAAGAGGCGAAAAAAATTACCGCCACCGGCGTTGGCTTGGGATTGTTTGTTGTTAAAAAATTTATTGAAGCGCATGACGGCGAGGTCTTTGTTACCAGTCCCGGCCCGGGTCAAGGCGCGACTTTTGGGTTTAGATTGCCGATAAAGCGCGCGGGTTGACATTTTCTCTTCTTTTTTCTAAAATACAATCACCTAAGGGTCTGCCGCCAAATGCTCTTTTACTGCAATTTCATAATTTTGGCCATAATGTTTTCAAAATTTTTCAGCTTATCTTTCAGATAAACCTCAAAATTTATTCAAGCATTCTGTCACAAAATTCTGAAATTTCGTTGCCTGCCTGCCGGCAGGCAGGCCAAAGCGCATTTGACGATAGACCCTAATTAAACTTTAAATTTTCAATATGAGCGACAAAAAAGTGCTTCCGGGGGGAGACGAGGTGGAAACTATAGTTGGCCCGTCAGTAAAGGTGGAAGGAGAATTTGTGTCTGAAGGCAATATCGTAATTGAGGGGCAGGTGAGCGGTACGGTGAAAACCGGCAAGCACCTGCGGGTGGAGGAAGGGGCAAAAATTAACGCCAATGTCGGCGCGGAGTCGGCTTTGGTTTCAGGCGAGGTGCACGGTAATATGAAAATCGGCTCAACTTTGGAGTTAACGCCCACCGCCAAGATTTACGGCGATGTGGAAACCAAAACTATCATTGTCGCCGCCGGCGCCATCCTTCACGGCCGCTGTATCATGGATGAAAATGAAAAAGGCCGCAAAGTAAAAGGCAAGAATGAAGGATATGACGAAAACGCGCCCAACTCTTAAGTCGTCTTTGAAAAAAGATGATCAAATCGGTGAAATTGGCAAAAAGCCCGTCGCGATTAAAAGAAAACTTTACCAGCTGGTAAAGCGCGAGGCCGCGCGCCGCACCGAAGTCAACCGCACTCCCAAAGAGTCGTATTTGTATCTTTACGACGGTTATTTGAAAGAACGGCCTTTTCAGCCCATAATTTCCATTATAGAGACGCGGTTGGGGGATTTTGAAATTGTCGGCAAAATTATCCGTTTGTCCACTTTTACCAATCCGCGAGTTTTGGTGGAAGACGAAATGCGCCATGGCGTGAAAAATGTGGTGATAGTGGGGAATGATGACACTTTGGCGCGGATTCTGACGCGCACCGCTGATTTGGACGTTACCTTTGGATTCTTGCCCATTGGACAAAAAAAGAATTATTTGGCGAAAATTCTGGGTTTGCCGATCAATGAAAAATCAGTGGAAGTATTGGCCGCGCGCAAAGTGGAAAAAATTGATTACGGCATTATTAACCGGAATAGATTTTTTCTTTCATATTTGT
>CAYIOJ010000042.1:0-7241 GCA_964365025.1 uncultured Gammaproteobacteria bacterium | reverse complement strand
GAGGTAAAATTAGATAAAATATTAAAGATAAATTTAAGTTAACGCAACAGTAGTGATTTTGCACCTATAGCAGAGTGGCAGGCCGGTATCGTTCGTAAACCCGTATACTTCTTTGTGTTTACCGCAACGGGCACATTTGCCATAAGCGTAAGTAAACCAATGCTTGATTGCCTTGTAACACATCAGACACAAAGCGTTACCGTACTTGGTACGCAACATCACCGGTTGCCTTCTTCCGCAGCAAAGGCAAATTTCGTGATGCGACGCATCCAGACGATAGCAGTTTTGGCAGGTATTCTGCCCTGTTTTTCCCCGACGGGTATTAACTAGGCGTTTCCACTCGTTGCACTTATCGCAGAAGCCTTTCACGATGCTTTCTCCTTTGTTCATCCGTTACGGATGATTTTGTTTCATAATTTTAGCGATATTTTCAATCACTTCTTTTTCCGCTGTCACCAAGTCCTTGTCTTTGATGGATATTTTGACTCTTTCTTTAGTGCCTTCCGGGTTGAATGGTTTCACTAGTGCCAGCGCGTCCAATCCGCGATTCACTGAAACAATTCCTTCCACTGCCTGATTGGTTTCATAAAGTAAAACAATAATTTTGGCCTCGGGCGCGTTCACGATGAGTTCGTCAATTATTTCCGGCAAATCAGCCGGCGTGGCCCCACTGTTTAAAAAATCAGGCTTGGTCAGGTTTAAAGATACCAGACCAAACTTGTTGTCGTTTTTTAAATTAGCTAAGGCTCGACCCCATAATTTTAAAGTCGCGAGTGAGCGGTTGCGATACAGATTTTGCACGATTTCTTCCCGTCGCGCGCCCATTTCCACCAATTTGCCGGCATTATCCAGAGTGCGGGAATTGAGGTGAGGGACTTTAAAGCTTTTGGTTTTGACAATCATGCCGGCTAAGAGCAATGTGGCGACATCGGCGTCAATTTGTTCGGGCGCGATTTGCGATAGTAATTCAAAAATGATTTCGCAGGTGGAGGCGGCGGCCAGTTCCACCAAATTTATTTTGCCAAAATGTTCGTTGGCCGGATTATGGTCAATATTTATTGTCGGCGTGCGGACAAACAGCTCGGTGTTGTTTTCGTACACTTTTCCGAGCGATGCCAAATCCGGAGAATCTGCGATAATTATCAAATCAAATTTTAGATCCGTAGCCGCGGTCTGCACGTCCGAGCGATTGATGAGTCCGCCGCGCGGGGTAATATAGATGTATAAAAATCCGTCTCGGACATCATAGCTCAAGGTTTCCAGTTTGTTTTTGGTAACGTCAACTTTAATGATAAATTTTTGCAAAGGAGAAAGTTGCGGTTTGATTTTTTCAATGGAAGATAAAAATTTAAGTTGGCCGGGTATGGTGAAAGAATCACAAACAATTTCCACCTGCTTGCCTTGCTGTCCTAGGACTTGCGCCAATGTTAAAGCCGCCGCGATAGCATCCCCGTCTCCGTTTTGGCGGAAAGTAATGAGAATCTGCCGGCTGCGGTTAATGGCCTCCTGTATCTGCTGGTTCAAGTTTAGGGCCATAAGGTGAATAGGATATAATATAACAGGCGGGAAAGCTTGTCAATGGCCGCTAAAGAAGGTAGAATGTTGATGCTGTCATTCCGAATTTATTTCGGAATCTCACATGGGATGCCGAAACCTGCCTACCGGACAGGCAGGCAAGTCGGCATGACGCTATTTTGTATGGAATTACCCAAGAATTTTAATCCCAACGAATACGAGTTGGAAATCTATAAAAAATGGGAAGAGGGCGGATTTTTCGTGCTTGATTTAAAGAGCAAAAAAAAGACGTTTTGCGTGATTATGCCTCCGCCCAATGCCAACGGCTCTTTGCATATCGGCCACGCTGTTTTTGTGACTTTGGAGGATATTATGATCCGCTATCATCGGATGAAAGGCGAGCCGACTTTGTGGCTCCCAGGTGCTGACCATGCCGGTTTTGAAACGCAAGTTGTTTATCAGAAAAAATTAGAAAAAGATGGCCGTAATTGGTTTACCATCCCGCGCGAGGAATTATATAAAGAAATTTGGGATTTCACGCAGGCGAATAAAAAAGTCATGGAAGGGCAGCTGCGTCGTCTCGGCGCATCTTGCGATTGGAGTCGGGAGATTTTTACTTTGGACGAACGGATTATTAAAATTGTTCTGCAAACTTTCAAAAAATTATCTGACGACGGTTTGATTTATCGCGGCACGAGGATTATAAATTGGTGCGTCAAGCACCAGACAACTCTGTCTGATTTGGAAGTGAAGCACGAAGAAAAAGATGGCACGCTTACGCATATAAAATATCCCATAAAAAATAGCGACAAATATATTATCGTTGCCACCACTCGTCCGGAAACAATGCTCGGTGATACGGCCGTGGCTGTAAATCCAAAAGACAAGAGGTATAAAAATTTGATTGGCAAGACAGTAATTTTGCCTTTGGTCGGTCGTGATATTTTAATTGTGGCTGACGCGGCGGTGGAGATGGAGTTTGGCACAGGCGCGGTTAAAGTTACGCCGGCGCATGATCCATTGGATTTTGAAATTGCCGAGCGGCATAATTTGGAAAAAATTCAGGTGATTGGCAAGGACGGCAAAATTACTGTTGCCGCGCCGGAAAAATATCGTGGATTAAAAGCAGAAGAAGCGCGGTTGCTGGTGGTGGAGGATTTGAAAGCGCTAGGATTGGTTGTCAAAGAAGAGTCCCATAAACACGCGATCGGCGTTTGCTATAAGTGCAATCGCGTGATTGAACCGTTGGTTATGCCACAATGGTTTGTGGCAATGACAAAAAAGCCCAATGGCGGCGGTCTATCTTTACGCGACGCGGTCGTCAAGGCGGTAAAAGAAGGCAATGTGAAATTCGTAACCAAAAAATTTGAAAAAATTCTTTTCCATTGGTTAAAAAACATTCACGACTGGAATATCTCGCGCCAAATTGTTTGGGGCATTAGGATTCCTGTGTGGTACTGTACAGAAAGTCAAAAGTCAAAAGTCAAAAGTCAAAACTGTTTGCCAATTGTAACTGACGGCGAGGCACCTAAAGAGTGTCCACATTGCGGTAGCACAAAATTAGAACAGGAAACTGATGTTTTTGATACATGGTTTTCATCTGGCCAATGGCCGTTTGCGACATTGCAAGCAACAGGAGATTTTAAAAATTTTTACCCTACGAGCGTGATGGAAACCGGCTGGGACATTTTGCCATTTTGGGTAATGCGTATGTTGGCTTTAGGAATTTATATCACGGGCAAAGTGCCTTTCAAATATGTTTATCTGCACGGGATGGTGCGAGACAAAGATCGTCAGAAGATGTCAAAATCAAAAGGCAATGTGATTGACCCATTAGGTGTTGTTGATATGTACGGAGCGGATGCTCTTCGCATGGCTTTGGTGTTTGGCGTGTCCGCCGGCAATGATATTGTGATTTCTGAAGATAAAATCCGAGCCCATCGCAATTTTGCAAATAAAATTTGGAACGCGAGCAGGTTTGTTTTGATGAATTTAGGAGAGAATTTTTCAGAATGTCATTGCGAGGAGTTGAAAACGACGAAGCAATCCAGTCTAGATCGCCGTAGCGCCTCATCGGCGCTTCGCGATGACATAAAGTTGCAGCAGGAGGACAAAGCGATTTTGAAAAAACTGGCCGCCACAACTAAAAAAGTGACCAAGTGTTTGGATAAATTTGAGTTCCATCTCGCGGCCGAGGAAATCTATCAATTTTTTTGGCATGAATTTTGCGACAAATATCTGGAAGAGGTTAAAGGACGCTTAATTGATGTCATTGCGAGCGACTTGCCTGCCGGACAGGCAGGAGCGAAGCAACCCAGTCTGGATCGCCACAGCGCCTCATCGGCGCTTCGTGATGACAGACAGGTCGCGCGGGTCGTGCTCTATAAAGTTTTAATTGATTCATTAAAATTACTCCATCCTTTTATGCCGTTTGTGACAGAGGCGGTGTATCAGATGATGCCGCCCAAAGAAAAAGAGATGCTGATTGTTGAAGAGTGGCCCACTTGACAAATTCATTCAATAGTGTATACTATTTTTAGGTGTCTTAGACAGTTAACAACAAGGAGGAACAGTGATGAACAGAAGTTGGCTCAAGATACTGATACCGCAAGCGGCAATGGTGTTTTTGGTTTTGGCGGTGTTCTTTATTTGCCGATACTTTGGCTTGGAAGATAAAGAGGCCGTCATCGTCACCACCGTCACCACCACCGCCGCTGCCGTCGCCGTCGCCACCTTCGCCACCACCGCCGCCGTCGTCGCCACCTTCGCCGTCGCCGCCGCCACCTTCGCCACCTTCGCCGGTCACCACCACCGCCGCCGTCGTCGCCACCTTCGCCACCACCGCCGCCGCCGTCGCCTTCGCCGTCACCACCGCCAAGGAATACAAATTGCCCATATTTTGGGTAGTTGCATCCTATCTGGTGGAAACAATGGCCATCTTTCTGCCAATTTATCTTTCCATCAACTAAACCCCGTCATTGCCCGCCTGCGATTGTATCAACGGCGGGCTCTTTATTTTAAAATTCAAGGATATCCTCTTGTATTGTATTTTCCCATTTTGTCCAGTATACTATTTGTAGTGGACAAAATTAACCTTTTCTGTCCAATAGAAGTAAAATACTATGCTAAAAGATATAGTTTCCAGCCAAAAGAGACAAAAAGAGCAATTTTTAGCTCTTACTTACATAAATAGAACTAAGGAGCCATTTGCGAAAAAATGGTTGGATTCTAATTTGATAAAAGTAATTCTCGGACCGAGACGATCGGGAAAGTCGGTTTTTTCCCTCACGCTTCTGAAAAATAGACAGTTTATGTATTTCAATTTTGACGACGAAATATTGTCGAACGCCGGCGGTATAGCCACCGACGAACTCATGAAGGAATTGCACGCCGCGTATGGGCAGATAAAAACAATTCTTTTTGATGAAATACAAAACCTGTCGAGCTGGGAATTGTTTGTTAATCGATTACATCGGGAAGGCTACAATTTGGTGATCACCGGATCAAACGCTCACCTGCTCTCACAAGAGCTCGCCACTCATTTGACCGGCAGGCATATGCCTATAGAAATAATGCCGTTTGATTTTAATGAATTTCTCCGCGCAAAAAAATTTGAGCTAAATGAAGAATACAACGCTCTCCCTCAACAGCGCGGCGAGCTTTTGAATCTCATGGAAAACTATTTGTTTAATGGCGGATTTCCCGAAGTGGTTGTGAGCAATCTCGATCCAAAAGATTATCTTGAAGTGTTGTTTGATGCCCTGCTTTTCAAAGATGTGGTCAAAAGACATAAAGTTAAATTCTCGACTCAAATAGGAAATCTGGGAGCGCATTTGATAAACAATTTTACTAATTTGTACACTGTCCGCAAACTGCTTGATGTTTTAAATTTAAAGAGCGCGACCACCACGGAGAAATATATAAAATATCTGGAAGAGGCCTATCTAATATTTTCTTTGCTTAGATACTCGCCAAAGTCTGGAGAGCGCATAAAATCTCCCCGAAAGGTTTATGCCGTTGATAATGGTCTTGTTAGCGCAAAAGCCATTCAGCATTCTCCTGATAAAGGCAAACTCATGGAAAACTTGGTTTTCACCGAACTGCTAAAACGCGGAGTTAAACCAAATAAAGACTTGTTCTATTACAAAACTCGGAATAATCGCGAGGTTGATTTTGTGATAAAAAATGGAATCGAAGCGGTCGAGCTAATGCAGGTTTGCTATGAATCCATCAATTCGGATGTCGAACAAAGAGAGACAAAAGCATTGTTGGAAGCAAGCAGTGAATTGTCAATCAAAGGCGGATCCGTCTCGGGCAAAAAAGTTGCTAAATTGACAGTGATCACTTGGGATGAAAAACGGAAAGTTAGACAGGATAACCTGACCGTGCAGTTTGTGCCTCTGTGGGAGTGGCTTCTGAATAAAACATAACATTTTACATCTGTCTTATCATTCTATTAATTAAACCGCTTTTTTATGAAAATAAACACCGACAAACAAAAAATCAATGAGCTTTTGACAAGGGGGGTGGAGAATATCTATCCTTCGTCGGCATTTTTGGAAAAGGAATTGTCATCCGGCCGGCAGTTGACCCTTTATACCGGCTATGACCCGACGGCCGCCACTTTGCACATCGGGCATGGCATTACTTTGATGAAATTGCGGCAATTTCAGGATTTGGGGCATAAAATAATTTTTCTCATCGGAGATTTTACCGGCATGATTGGTGACCCGTCTGACAAATTGGCCGCGCGTCAACCCTTGACTCACGAACAGGTGATGGGAAATTGCCGGGAATATAAAAAACAGGCCTCGGCTATTTTGAATTTTTCCGGACAAAATCCGGTTCAACTGGCTTACAATAGCCAATGGCTGGGAGAGATGAAATTAAAAGAGGTGCTGGATTTGACTTCATTGTTCACGGTTCAGCAAATGGAGGCGCGGGATATGTTTCAGCAGAGGATGAAAGAAGGCAAACCTGTTTTTATTCATGAATTTTTATATCCTCTAATGCAGGCTTATGATTCCGTGGCGATGGATGTGGACGGAGAAGTCGGCGGCAATGACCAGACCTTTAATATGTTGGTGGGACGGGATTTGATGAAAATTAAAAAGAACAAAGAAAAATTCGTTTTAACAATGAAACTTTTGGCTGACCCGACTGGCAAAAAAATGGGCAAAAGCGAGGGTAATATGGTGGCGTTGAATGACGCGCCCGAGGATATGTTTGGCAAGGTGATGAGCTGGGCGGACAGTATGATTATTAACGGATTTGAATTGTGCACCAAAGTGTCAACGGAAGAAATCAGTGAACTGGCCAAGAGTTTAAAAAAAGGCGCGAATCCGCGGGATTTAAAATTGCGATTGGCTGGCGAGGTGGTCAAGATATTTTTAGGAGCGGCGGCCGCAAAAAAAGCCGAAGCGCATTTTGTCAGTATTTTCAGCAAGCGAGAAACGCCGTCAGACATTCCGGAGATTAAGCCATCGGCCTATGATATTGTAACAATTTTGACGGAGGCCAAAATTTGCGCCAGTAGGGGTGACGCGCGGCGGCAGATTGAACAGGGCGGGGTGAAAGTGAATGGTAGAAAAATTTCTTCTTTTGATGCCAAGGTCAAAAAAGGCGACACTGTGCAAAAAGGCAGCCGGTGGTTTGTGAATGTTTTGTAGTATTATGAAGAAAGAAAAAAACGAAAAAAAAGGCGAAGTCATAATTTACCAAGCGCC
>CAYIOJ010000041.1:0-7833 GCA_964365025.1 uncultured Gammaproteobacteria bacterium | reverse complement strand
GAAGGTTTTAAAGTATTTGTTGCGGGGGATGGTGAACAGGGTCTAAAAATGGCCGGCTCAAAAACTCCGGAAATCATTCTTTTAGATGTTCTTTTGCCTAAATTAGACGGTTTTGCGGTATTAGAACAATTAAAAAAGGATTCGGCCACAAAAGATATTCCGGTAATTTTATTGACTAATTTGGGGCAAAAAGAAGATGTTCAAAAAGGTTTAAAAATGGGGGCGGTTGATTACTTGATCAAAGCACATTTTAAACCGTCTGAAACTGTGGATAAAGTTAAAAAGGTTTTATCGTGCGCGCCGTGCGCCAAATAACTTATCCACATCTTTACTATGATGATCCAACACAGGATTTCGATTTGGAAAGGGGGTGAATTGACATGAAGAAAGGTTTTACTTTGATTGAGTTATTGGTAGTAATCGCCATCATCGCTTTATTGTCAACTTTAGCGGTGGTCGCTTTGGGCAGCGCTCGTGAAAAAGCTCGTGACGCTAAGCGTCTATCCGACATTAAACAAATCCAAACAGCTTTAGAGCTGTATTACACTGATAAGAGCGATTATCCGACGGGCGACGCTTTGGTGCTCGGAGGAGCAACCGCCGGTTGTTTGGGTGGCGATGGATTTGCGGCCTCTAGTTGCGTAGCTACTTTGTACATGGGCCAAGTTCCAAAAAATCCCACACCGGGCGGAGCTGATTACGGTTATACCAAAGGCACGGCCACCTATAGCATTGCCTTCACTTTGGAGGGAACCAGCGGCGGTTTGGCTTCAGGCACGCACACAGCCACGCCAGCGGGCATTCAATAAAATTTCCTTTTTTCCAAATTTGGAAAGCCAAACCTCTCTTTTGTCAGGGAGGTTTTTGGTATATAATGGGGACATCCGAAATCTGTCATTGCGAGGAGCGGAGCGACGAAGCAATCTGTCACAATTTAGCTAAAATATTAGATTGCCACGCTCCACTTCCTGCCTGCCGGCAGGCAGGCAGGCGTTCCGCTCGCAATGACAAAAAACATTACTCAACACTTTCAGTTTTATGATTATCATTATTTTCCTTCTCGGCCTGTGCATCGGCAGTTTTTTAAATGTCTTGATTTGCCGCTTGCCTTGCGGCCAGTCAGCGGACGGACGTTCCAAATGCCCGCGTTGCCGCAAAACACTGCGTTGGTACGAACTTGTGCCTCTGACCAGTTTTTTGATTCAAAAAGGCAAGTGCCGCGGGTGCGATAAAAAAATTTCCTGGCAGTATCCATTGTTGGAGTTGGCTACCGCCGCGTTATTTGTTATATTCTATACTCCGCAAAATTTTTTTCTAAACGCGTTGTTGTTTGTCTCCGTAAGCGCGATGATTGTAATATTCATGATTGATTGGCAATACGGATTGATTTTGGACGCGGTAATCTGGCCCGCGGCGATTATCATCGGCATCTTGCAGGTTATAAACAACGCAACAATTTTAAATTTAGTGTCAGCGGCGCTACTCGCCGGCGGATTCTTCGCCCTGCAATGGGTTTTTTCCAAAGGCAAATGGATTGGTGAGGGGGATATTGGTTTGGGAATTTTGATGGGGCTGATTTTGGGCTGGCCAAATATTTTAGCCGCATTATTCTTTGCCTATGTCGGCGGCGCTATTATCAGCTTAATTTTGCTCGTTTTACGCAAAAAAACATTTAAAAGCGCTGTGCCTTTTGGCGTTTTTCTCGCTCCAGCGACTCTCGCGGCCTTATTGTGGGGAGAGAAAGTAATAAAATGGTATTTGAGCACTGTATGACTCATTCCGAGGCTGAGGAGCGTGTTGTCAAACTCAAAAAAGAAATAGAGCGCCATCGCTATCTTTATCATGTTTTGGATAAACAAGAAATTTCCGATGCGGCGCTGGATTCTTTAAAACACGAACTTTTAAAATTAGAGACACAGTTTCCCGATTTAGTGACGGCGGACTCTCCCACCCAGCGCGTTGGCGGCGAGCCCTTGGCGGAATTTGTCAAAGTCAAACATTCTTCGCCCATGCTTTCCATTGAGGATGTTTTTAGTTTTGAAGAAATGGAGGACTGGCAGGCGCGCATTCAAAAACTTATTCCTTCGGCCAAATTTGATTTTTACGCGGAAATTAAAATGGACGGATTGGCGGTTTCTTTAATTTATAAAAAAGGCATGTTGGATATTGGTTCAACGCGCGGTGATGGCGAAATTGGCGAAAATGTCACGCAAAATTTAAAAACAATCGAAGCGATTCCTTTGAAAATTCATAAACCGAAAGAAAAAGATATCGCCGACTTTTTACATTGGCGCGAACAAAGCGGCGCTGATTTTCACGAAAAGAAATTGCGCGATTTTTTAAAAAATCCCGCTGAATTGGAAGCGCGCGGCGAGTGTTTTATGCCCAAAAAGGCCTTTGAAATGATAAATAAAGAGCAAGAAAAAAATAACGAGCCCTTGTTTGCCAATCCCAGAAATGCCGGAGCAGGGTCAATCAGACAGCTTGATTCCGCAGTGACTGCCAGCCGACATTTGGATTTTTTCGCTTACGCTTTGATGACTGACTTGGGGCAAACCACGCACGAACAAGCGCACGAATTATTAAAATTATTCGGTTTTAAAACAAATCCGCATAATAAACATTGTATTGGCTTGGGTGAAATTGAAAAATTTCATAAATTCATAATGAAAGAACGCGCCAAACTGCCGTATTGGACCGATGGTGTGGTCGTGGTTATAAATGATAATAAAAATTTTGATAAATTGGGTGTGGCCGGCAAAGCGCCGCGCGGAATGATCGCGTATAAATTTCCTGCCGAGCAGGCGACCACAATGGTGGAAAAAGTGGAGTGGCAGGTTGGCCGCACCGGAGCTTTGACGCCTGTCGCCACTATGAAGCCGGTATTGATCGCCGGCACCACGGTTACTCACGCAACTTTGCATAATTTAGATGAAATAAAACGACTGGGACTAAAAATAGGGGATACGGTGATTGTGGCTAAGGCCGGAGATATTATTCCTAAAGTGGTGGAAGTTTTGCCGCGTCTGCGTTCAGGCAAGGAAAAAATAATTCATCCGCCGGAGAAATGTCCGATTTGCGGCGCGGAAGTCAAAAAAGAAAAAGCCGGAACAGGGGAGAGCGTGGCGCTTTTTTGCTCCAATAAAAATTGTTTCGCAAGGGAAAAAGAAAAAATCATTCATTTTGTTTCGCGTAAGGCCTTTGACATTGACGGATTGGGCGAAAAAATAGTGGAGCAACTTCTAAACGAAGGGCTGATTGCCACTCCGGCTGATATTTTTACATTGAAACAAGGGGATTTGGAACCGTTGGAACGGTTCGCGGCCAAATCCGCTGAAAATTTAATTAAAGCGATTACCAAAGCAAAAGATATTATTTTTTCCAAATTTTTATACGCCCTTGGAATCATTCATGTGGGCGAACAAACAGCGATTGATTTAGCCAGTCATTTTGGCTCTTTGGAAAAAATACAAAACGCGGAATTGGAAAAAATCAACGGCATTCCCAATATCGGCGAGGTGGTGGCCAAAAGTATTTTTAATTGGTTCCACAATGAAAAAAAAATAAAATTAATTGATGAGTTGATAAAAAATGGAGTGAAGATTAAAAACCCGGCGAAAATTAGCGGAGCTGAAAAATTATCAGGATTATCTTTTGTGTTCACGGGCGAACTGGATTCAATGAGCCGCGAATCAGCCAAAGAAAAAGCGCGCGCCTTGGGTGGAGAGACACCGGCCTCCGTGTCCAAAAATACCTCATATGTGGTAGCCGGCGCCTCGCCCGGGTCTAAATTTGAAAAAGCGCGAAAATTGGGAGTGAAAATTATAAATGAAAGCGAATTTTTGAAAATAATCAAATAAAATGGTAAGATAAATTTGTTTATGTCCATCACCATTGAACAAATTGACCACTTGGCGCATTTGGCGCGACTGGAATTGACATCGGCTGAAAAAAAGAAGTATCAAAAAGATATTTCCGCGATTTTGGAATATGTGAAAAAAATTCAAGAAATTCATGAAAAAACACCTAAAATCATTATGCCGGCTGAGGCGGAAAGTTTTGAGCGCGCTGATATTGTTACCAATTGCCCACAAGATGAACGCGAAGCAATAATCAATGCTTTTCCTGAAAAAGAAGGAAATATGAATAAAGTAAAAGCGGTGTTTGAATGATATGCCAAAAAATTCAATTACATCAATCCACAATTCACTTATCAAAAAACAACTCTCTTGCCAAGAGCTTGTTAAGTCGTATTTGGATAAAATTAAAAAAGATGATAAAAAAATTCACGCTTTTTTGGAAGTGTGGGGCGATGAGGCAAAAGCCAAAGCAAAAGCAGATGACGCAAAAATTACTAAAAAAGAAAAAATTGGCCTGTTGGAAGGTATTCCCATAGCGCTGAAAGACAATCTTTTATACAAAAATCACATTGCTTCGTCCGGTTCTAAAATTTTAGAAAATTTTGTGGCGCCGTACAGCGCGACAGTGGTGAAAAAATTGGAAGATTCCGGCGCGATTTTTATCGGCCGAACCAATATGGATGAATTTGCCATGGGTTCGTCCACTGAAAACAGCGCTTTTGGTCCGACTAAAAATCCACACGACTTATCACGAGTGCCGGGCGGTTCATCAGGCGGTTCGGCCGCGGCTGTGGCAGGAGAAATGTGCGCGGCGGCTTTGGGTTCAGATACCGGCGGCTCAATACGGCAGCCCGCGGCTTTCTGCGGACTCGTCGGCCTCAAGCCGACTTACGGAGCTGTTTCGCGTTACGGGCTCATGGCCATGTCGTCGTCTTTGGATCAAATAGGGCCATTAACCAACAGTGTGGAGGACGCGGAAATCATTTTTAACGCGATAAAAGGGCGTGATATTAAAGACGCCACTTCCTGTGTCATTGCGAACCCCAAAGAGGTGAAGCAATCCCGTCCGGGCAGCGGTAAAATCAAAATTGGCCTTCCCAAAGAATACTTTATCGCCGGCCTTGATCCTCAAATTAAAAAAAATATTTTAGCCACAGTTAAAAAATTGGAAGACGATGGCGCGGAAATAAAAGAAATCAGTTTGCCGCACACTGACTACGATTTGGCCGCGTATTATTTGATAATGCCGGCTGAAGTTTCTTCAAATTTAGCAAGATTTGACGGTGTAAAATACGGCTTGTCAGTTCGCAACAAAGCAAAAAATTTATTGGAAATGTATAATCAAACCCGAGCGCAAGGCTTTGGCGCTGAAGCCAAACGCCGTATAATTTTAGGCACTTTCGCCCTATCCAGCGGCTATTATGATGCCTATTACAAAAAAGCGCGACAGGTACAAGAAATCATCAGGCAAGATTTTGTAAAAGCATTTAAAGATGTTGATTATTTAATCACTCCAATCACGCCAACCACAGCTTTCAAACTCGGTGAAAATACCGATGATCCTTTGACAATGTATCTTTCTGATATTTTTACTGTTTCCGTAAACTTGGCCGGTCTGCCGGCTATTTCCATTCCCAACGGAACGATTGATGGATTGCCCGTTGGATTGCAAATCATCGGCAAACCGTTTGAAGAAAATAACTTATTTGAATTGGGAAAAACAATTGAACAATATGTTACAAAATAACCACAATCACAGCAATCCTTTATTTAAACAAAAATATGAGGCATTTATAAAATTTCACGCGCCGGTAAATTACCGCGACACTTGGCAGATTTTTCGCATTATGTCGGAATTCGTCACCGGCTATCAATTGCTCGGCGAATTAAAAAAGACCGTGACGATCTTTGGTTCAGCGCGCGTTGCTGAAGATTCTTTTGCCTATAAAGAGGCGTATAAATGCGGTAAATTGCTTGGCCAAGCCGGATTTGATGTGATTACCGGCGGCGGTCCGGGCGTCATGGAGGCGGCTAATCGCGGAGCCAAAGAAGCGGGCGTTGATTCAGTCGGTCTTTCAATTCAATTGCCCGAAGAGCAAATCACCAATCCCTATCTTACCAAAAATGCCGGTTTTAATTATTTTTTCATTCGCAAAGTAATGCTTGTTTCGCCAGCCGAAGCCGCGATCATTTTCCCCGGTGGATATGGCACATTGGATGAAATTTTTGAATTATTGGACTTGATTGAAATCAATAAAATTAAAAAAATTCCGGTGATTGCCGTGGGCAAAGAATTTTGGACGCCGTTGGTAAATTTTTTGAAAGAATGCTCACTCAAGATGACCGGCTCAATCAGAGATATTGATTTATCGCTGTTGCAAATCGTGGACACGGCGGAAGAGGCTGTGGCGATAATTAAAAAATCAAAAGTACGCAAAATGCTTTGCAATCCTGCCGAAGAATCATGCGGACAGTCCATGAATTGGCGAATTTTTAGAATTATGGCCGAGGTGGTGGAGGGCTTTGAATTTTTAACGCGCGAAGTTAGCAATGATGTTACGATTTTAGGAACCAAAAGCGTGTCGTCCAGCAATCCTTTTTATCAAGGAGCTGAAAAAACCGCGAATTTGCTTGGCAAAAAGGGTTTTATGATTATTACCGGCGGGGGATTGGGAATAATGGAGGCGGCCAATAAGGGCGCGATGGATGCCGGAGCGCCATCAATCGGTTTTAGCATGCGTTTTGAAGATGGTGGGCACGCGGTTAAAAACGCCTTTTTAACCCAATCATTGAGTTTTAATTTTCCGTTTATTAGAAAATTGATTCTGACGGTGCCATCAAAGGCCTTTGTCTTTTTCCCGGGCGGCTTCGGCACTCTGCACCAATTATTTGAAGTGATGACCTTGATGAAAACAAAAAAAATGCAAGAAATGACCGTATTGTTGTATGGCAAAAAATTCTGGGCGCCGTTGGATAAATTCATCAAAGAAATTTTATTGGAAAAATACCACACTATCGCTCCGGAGTACGCGAGTTTGTATAAAATTATTGACAGTCCCGAAGAGGCCGAAAAGTTGATCCGAAAAGGTTGATATGTTGCCATATTTTCATTTGTCTTCATTCTCGCTCGGACCCCTGTCAATTCAAATTTGGGGGTTATTTGTGGCAATGGGTTTTTTGATTGGACTGTTGATCGCGCGAGCCAAGGCCAAAAAAGAGGGCGTAAAAGTTGAGGTGATTGAAAATTTTATTTTATGGATTGTGATTTCTTCTTTGATTTTTTCCCGTGTGTTTTATGTTTTATTTGGCGGGGAATTAGGAGTATTTTTACAAAAACCGTGGTTAATTTTGGCTGTTTGGCAGGGCGGAATGATGTCCACCGGAGGATTTTTTGGCGCCGGGCTCGCTATATTATCATTCAGGGCTCTTTATAACACCGGGGCGACTGCGCAAAAAATCTTTGATATTTTATCATATTCTTTTATTTTTGGCTGGCTCATCGGCCGCGTCGGTTGCTTTCTGACGCATCTTCATCCGGGCAGATTGACAAATTCGTTTTTAAGTGTTAATTTTACGGAAGGAACGCGGTTAGATATGGCAATTTTGGAAATTTTGATTTTATTGCCCTTGGCAATTTTTTTCCTGATTTTTTCCAAAAAACAACACCCGACCGGATTTTACACGATCTGGCTTTTGCTGTGGTATGGGGTAACAAGATTTTTCCTGGATTTTTTCCGCGCTACTGATTTGCCCCTATCTGATACGCGATATTTTTATCTGACTGTCGCGCAGTGGGGGAGTATATTAATAATTTTAATAGGACTGATAATGTCATTGCGAGCACCATGCCTACCGGCAGGCAGGAAGCGAAGCAATCTTGTTATTTCCAAATTAATATAACGAAAAAATAAATGGAAGGGTCGCATAGTGGTCGATTGCGCGCGCTTGGAAAGCGCGTATACCGCAAGGTATC
>CAYIOJ010000040.1:0-8173 GCA_964365025.1 uncultured Gammaproteobacteria bacterium | reverse complement strand
GCCGTCGCCTGGGCCGCGGCAGCGCCCTCGAGCGGAATGCCGGTGGAGAGCGCGATAATTTTGGCAATGTCGCCGGCTTCCAAAGTTGTTTTCGGCCGCCGTCCACCCTGATTGATTTTTTGTTTCAATTCCTCAATTTGTTTTAATAAGGTTTCTTCCTCGTCTTTAAAATCCAGCGCTTTTTCAAAATTCTCATTCAGTACCGCCGTTTCTTTTTTTTCAATGGCCGCGCGCAGCTTTTTTTCCAAACTTTTTTGCTGGCGCAAAACGCCGCTGGATTTGACGGTCAATTTTTTGGCCGAGCCGGCTTCGTCCAGCAAATCAATGGCTTTGTCCGGAAAAAATTTGTCCTGGCGATAGCGGGCGGATAAATCAACGGCGGCAAGAATGGCCTCGTCGGTAATTTTTAAATAATGGAATTTTTCGTAATTTTCTTTAATGCCGTGGAGAATGGCGACGGTTTCTTCTTTGGTTGGTTCGTTGACAATAATGGGCTGAAATCTGCGCTCCAAAGCCGCGTCCGATTCAATGTGCTTTTTAAATTCTTCAAAAGTGGTGGCGCCGATACAGCGGATTTCGCCGCGCGCCAAGGCTGGTTTAAGCATATTGGCCGCGTCCATGGAGCCCGAGGCCGAGCCGGCGCCGACAATAGTGTGCAATTCGTCAATAAAAAGAATAATGTCCGAGTCGGACTTTACTTCATCCAGCAGTTGTTTGAGGCGATTTTCAAATTCGCCGCGATAAATCGTGCCGGCGACGAGCAGTCCCAGATCCAGCCGCCGGATTTTTTTACCTTGTAGTTGGTCTGGCACCTCTCCCGCCATGATTTTTTGCGCCAGCCCCTCTACAATCGCGGTTTTACCCACGCCAGGATCGCCCAACAGCACCGGATTGTTTTTGGTGCGGCGGCAGAGGATTTGTATAAGACGGGTGATTTCCGTTTGGCGGCCGATAATCGGGTCCAATGTTTTTTGTGCCTTGGCGCCGGTCAGATCAAAAGTAAAAAAGTCCAAAGCCGGATTTTTTGTTGGCTTATGTTTGGCGGCGGAAGGAGCTTTGGCTGTTGGTTCTTTTTCTTTGGCCGTCGGGCCGAACAGCGCGGTCATTTCCGGAAAACGATTGGTGCCGGTGATGACATTGAAAGCGGTTTGTTCCAGATTAGCCATGTCAATTTTATGAGCGGCAAAAAATTTATCCAATAAAGCGCTTTTAGTTTCAGCTATGGCCAAAATCAGATGTTCGGTGCCAATGTAGCGGTGCTGATTTTCCGCCGCGATAACAGCGGCTTTGGAAATTATTTTTTGCGTCTCGTCGCTCACATCCGGCAGGTCGCCGCCGCCGTCTTTGGGAATGTTAATTAAAAAAGAAACGACTTTTTCTTTATCCAAGCCGATTTTTAAGAGAATTTCCGCTCCGACCGCTCCTTTTTCAATCAATAATCCATAGAGCAGGTGCAATGGATTGAGTTCTTTGTGCTTTAATTCCGCGGCAATTTTAAAACTATTCTTCAGGGTCTGCTGAAGATGAGTGGAGAATTTTTGGAAAATGGATGTGGACATAAAATTTAGATGATTTTTTTAGTGAAGTCTCGCCAATTTCTTTATTATTATAATAACATAAAAGAAGGTTGCAAGTAAAGGCAAAAAGAGATACAATTTGAAAACAGCTTATAGGGCCTGTCGCCAAATGCTCTTTTACTGCAATTTTATAATTTTGGCCACAATGCTTTCAAAATTTTTCAGCTTATCTTTCAGATAAACCTCAAAATTTATTCAAGCATTCTGTCACAAAATTCTGAAATTTCGTTGCCTGCCTGCCGGCAGGCCAAAGCACATTTGGCGACAGACCCTAATATAAAAATTTATGTTTAATTTAGAGAAATTAGAGGAGTTAAAAACTCGAGGATTGGTTGACAGCGCTTTTAGCAATATTAAAAAATGGCTGGTTAGTGAGGAATACGCGGAATTTCACAGTGAAATTCAATCCCTGATTGAGGCGAAAAATGTGACTGAATTAAATGAAGCTTTTTTTCAGGTTATTCCTTTTGGCACTGGCGGCCGGCGCGGTAAAATGGGAGCCGGTTGCAATAGAATCAACAGCCGCACCATTGCCGAGTCAGCGCAGGGCGTGGCTGATTATTTGATGGAATGTTTTGCTCCAGAAGATGCCCGAGCTCGCGGGGTTGTGGTTACCTATGACGTGCGGCACAATTCGGAAAAATTTGCTAAGACCGCGGCGGAAGTTTTCGTAGCTAATGGTTTGAAAGTATATTTTTACAATGGTGTCCGCTCCACTCCGCAGATTTCTTTTACCATTCGTAATAAAAAAGCCATTGCCGGCGCGATGATTTCCGCGAGCCATAATCCGTCTTCGGACAATGGTATTAAAGTTTATTGGGACACAGGCGGGCAAGTGGTGCCGCCGCATGACGCGAAAATTATTGAGAAGGTTAATAATGTTGGCCGCATTGAATTTTATAATTTTGACCAAGCCGTAAGTGAGGGCAAAATTGTGATGCTGGGCGAAGAAGTTGACATGGCCTATCAGCAAACAGTTGCCAAATTATCTTTAAGTGATTATCGCGATGCGCATATTGTTTTTACGCCATTGCACGGATGCGCCAGCACTTCCTTTTTGCCGGTTTTGCGCGCGGCCGGATTTAGTCGTCTGGACACAGTGGAATTACAAATGCCTTTTGATCCGGAGTTCAGCGCGGTGGCCAATCATATTCCCAATCCCGAAATGCCGATTTCTTTAAATGTTGCCACCAAACAGGCGCAAGAGAGCGGAGCGGATTTAGTAGTGGCCTCTGACCCTGACGCGGACAGAATCGGAGTGGTTAGCCGCGCCAGTTTGTCCAGTGATGAATATGTTTTTTTAAATGGCAATCAGATCGGGGTTTTACTTTTTGACTACATTGTTAGGCAAAGAAAAGCGGCCGGCAGTTTGCCAGAGCATGGGGTTTTGATAAAAACAATTGTCACCACTGATTTGTTGGCAAAAATCGCCGAGGCCAATAATTTGGATGTGATAATTGACTTACCGGTCGGGTTTAAGTATATTGCCAATGCCATGGACACTCGTTTGGCAAGCCGCGAATTTGTTTTCGGCACGGAAGAAAGCCATGGTTATCTTTACGGTGATTACGCGCGGGACAAAGATGGCGCCATTGCCGCTTTGCTCATTTGCGAATATGCCGCGTTGTTGAAAAAACAAGGGCGGACATTATTTGAGCAGTTGGAATTTATTAAAAAGGAATATGGATATTTCCGCGAGATTTTGCAGGCGATATATTTTCCTGGAATGGACGGAATGGACAAGATGTTGAAAATCATGTCGGCGTTGCGCGCTGATTTGCCAAAGGAAATTGGCGGCGTGCCAGTGGTGGAAATTTTTGATCAATCCAAACCATATGGCGGTTTTTCGGATAATGCTTTGGCTTTTTACCTGAACGCGGAAAAAACCATCCGCGTGGTGGCGCGTCCTTCCGGCACTGAACCAAAGATTAAATTTTACGCGGCCGTGGGCAAACCAGTTGGACTGGATAAAAGCGATGCCGAGTATCAAGCGATTAAAAAAGAGTGCGATGAATTAGCAACGAAGATTTTGGAGGCGATGGTTTCCTCGGCCGAGCGAATTTCAGCAGGCGGACAACGACTGGAAGTGCTGGGATAAAAAAATCCGCCGTTGATGCAATCACAGGCGGGTGTTGGTTGGGTTGTCAGCCGATGGAGAAGTAGATGAAGAGAAAGATGGCGACCCCTTCGATTAGGTAAGACATCATTACCCAGACAACATGTATTGAGTCGTATATTTTTACGACGGTGAAAGCCGTCGCAACGACCACGAACAAGGTGGAGATGATGGCGAATATTAAAATTGCGATGTCGGTAGTGATGATGGTGAAGAGCGCGGCGAGGTCGGCCACAAGTATGCTGGTATAGGTAATGGCTAATTCAACCTTGTTGCACCAACCATACTTCCAATCGCGTAATGCGTAGTAGCTTAGCGTGGAGGTGCCGACGGCGACCGCGACGATGATGGCCTCTTTATCGGTTAGGCCCTGATATTGGCTGACGAAAAACACCGCCAACGTAATAATTGCGCTCGCGAACTCGGGAATCAGTACCCTGGGCCATTCGCCGAACATTTTAGCTCCTCTCTTTTTAAGGATCGCCCCAAACCAGTTTTTAGGACGATTTTGACTTTATATTAAAAATAGCACATTTTGTGGTTTTTGTCAAGACCCCCATAGAGCGTTGAATAATTAGCAACCACTTGTTATTCTGAGCGAAACGAAGTGGAGCGAAGAATCCCTTGTTTTATTATGAATTATAAAAACAAAAAAATTCTTCTGATGGGTTTGGGCGGATTTGTCAATGGCAGTGGCGTGTCCGCGGCCGAGTTTTTGGCGTCGCGAGGATCGGATTTAACCATTACTGATTTAAAAACAAAAAAAGAATTGGTGAAGAATTTGGCAGTGTTGAAAAAGTATAAAAATATAAAATATGTGTTGGGCGAGCATCGCACCAAGGATTTTGAGGCGACCGATTGGCTGATTAAAAATCCCGATGTGCCGATGAATTCTCCATTTTTAAAAATCGCGCAAACGCGTGAGATTCCAATTGACAATGATATCACTTTATTTCTCCGCGAATACGGTGCGGCGAATGTCATTGGTGTGACTGGTACGCGCGGCAAATCCACCATCGCGAGTTTGATTTATGAAATGGCACGCCGGCAATATCCCGGCGCGCGGCTCGGCGGCAATATCGGCCCATCGCCTTTGCGGTGGGTAGACGCTAATATGTCATTGCGAGGAGCGAAGCGACGAAGCAATCCCGTTATTTTAGAACTCTCCAGTTTTCAACTGCATAATTTAGATACTGTTAAAGTGAGTCCGCAGGTGGCGGTCTGGACTAATTTTTATCCTGATCATTTGAATAAATATCCGACGCTGGAGGATTACAGAAAAGATAAAGAAAAGATTTTTCAATATCAAAGAAAGACCGACGCGGCCGTATTGAATTTTGACGACGAAACTGTCAGCCGGTTGGAAAAAAAAATATCAGCCAAAGTGTTTCGGTTTTCATTAAAAAAGTCAGTCGTCAACGGCGCGTATTTGAAAAATGGGTATTTTGTTTTCAGCGAAAACGGCCAAGAAACTCGCGTGTGTTTGGTGAGAGAATCAAAATCATTGGGCGAGCACAATCAAGCCAACACTCTGGCCGCTATTTGCGCCGCTCGGGCGTATGGCATCAAGTGGCCGGCCATTCGTTCGGCCATTCGCGCGTTCAAAGGCGTGCCCAATCGTTTGGAGATTATTAAAAAAGCGCGCGGCATCACTTTTGTCAATGACTGCGCCGCCACCTCGCCCGAAGCCGCTATTGCCGCGCTTAAATCATTTCCGGCTAAAAAAATTATTTTAATTTCCGGCGGCAACAGCAAGGGCTCATCGCTCAAAGAATTGGTTGCGACCATTGTTGCTCGCGTTCGCGTTTTGATTTTACTGCCGGGCAATGCCAATGAGGAGTTGCGCCGCCTTGTCATTCTGAGCGGATCGAAGAATCCCTTGCCCAATGTCATTTTGAGTACAGCGCGAAATCTTCAGATGGCCGTGAAACAAGCCATCAAATCCGCACAGCCCGGCGACATTATTCTTTTTTCTCCCGGCCTCACTTGGCTCCCGCTGCAGAATGAATTTGCCAGGGGAGAGGAGTTTAAGAGGATTATTAAAAATTTAATAAAATAAAATATGGATACTGAAGGATTCATCCCTCCTGAAGCCATGCTCAACGAGCGGGTTTTGGAGGGAGCGGAGCGAGAACAATTTATTGCCGATCTGGAAGGATATATTGCCGGTTTGGAAGCGGCGATAACTGATCCGGATTTGTCGGAGGAAGAAAAGCCGGATTTGCAAGAGCAACTTTCCGGATTGCAAGATTCTTATGAAGCAATACAAGCCGGCGGGGAAGTAAAAGTCAAAGAATAGGAGTAAAACTAGTATTCTCATTTCATGACCCAATCTGAAGCGCTGAACATACTTAAAACAGGCGCGAATGTTTTTTTAACAGGAGAACCCGGCGCCGGCAAAACGCATACTATCAATGAGTACGCGGAATATTTGCGCGCCCGCGGAATTGAGCCGGCCATCACCGCCTCCACCGGCATTGCCGCTACTCATTTGAACGGAGTGACAATTCATTCTTGGAGCGGCCTTGGCATCAAACCAAGATTAACCAGTTATGATTTGGATAAAATCGCGTCCACGGAATATATTGTTAAACGAGTGCTGTCCGCTCGCGTGTTGATTATTGATGAGGTGTCAATGCTTTCGGCCGAAACACTGTCAATGATTGACGCGATTTGCCGCGCTATCAAACAAGACCCGCAACCGTTTGGCGGATTGCAAACGATTTTGGTCGGGGATTTTTTTCAACTGCCGCCTATTGCAAAAATTGACTTGATCAATCATAATCAAACCTCGTTGATTGAAGATCTCTCCGGCAGATTCGCGTATGAGTCGCCGGTGTGGCAACGCGCCAATTTCATTACTTGCTATCTGACAGAACAATATCGGCAAGACGACCGGAATTTTTTATCCATTTTGTCGGCGATTCGGCGTAATACTTTTGGCAATGAACATTTGCGCCATTTGGAAACCAGAAAAATTGCCAGCGATTCGGCGCCGGCAGGCGCGCCCAAACTTTTTTCGCATAATGTGGATGTTGACCGAGTCAATAGCGAGATATTGGCCAAATTGCCAAATAGGCAGCGGATGTTTGATATGTCAGCCGAAGGCCCGGGTGGACTGGTGGCGATTATGAAAAAAGGGTGCCTTTCACCCGAGTCGCTTTGCTTGAAAACCGGCGCGGCCGTTATGTTCACGAAAAACAATTTGAAAGAAGGGTTTGTAAATGGTACTTTGGGAGTGGTGCTGGGATTTGATAAAATGAACAATAGCCCGGTGGTTAAAACGCGCAGCGGCCAGAGGATTAAAGTTGAACCGATGGATTGGACTGTGGAGGAAAATGGCAAGGTGCGGGCGCGTTTGACGCAAAGGCCGTTGCGCTTGGCTTGGGCCATTACCGTGCACAAGAGCCAGGGTGTTAGTTTGGATGAGGCGGTGGTGGATCTTTCACAAGTGTTTGAATTTGGGCAGGGATATGTCGCGCTTTCACGGGTGCGGCGATTGTCCGGTTTGCATTTGCTGGGTTGGAATGAACGCGCGTTTCAGGTGCATCCGGAAGTTTTGGCCAAAGATGAAATGTTTCGTATAGCGTCTGATTCGGCAAAAATCGCTTTTGCCAAATTGGCCGGTTTGGAATTGGAAAAGATGCATCGGGATTTTCTAGTTGCCTGCGGCGGGAGGTTTCATTCAGTGGATTCGGGAGTGTTTGATACAAAGAAAAAAAGAAAAAAGAAAAATTAATTTAAATTCTATGAATTACAAAGTTTTAATTTGGGTGATAATAATTTTGGTTGTGGGTTTAGCCGCATTTTTTTTAATTTTTGGAGATAAAAAAGAGGTTGCGAAAGATGTGGTAACGCCGATAGAAAAAATTGAAACTGAAATACCATTGGTTGTTTCAGAATCCAAGCAAGAAGAAAATTTAACAATTAAACAAAATACTATGCCCGTGGTCAAAATCAAAACAAACAAAGGAGACATTACTTTGGAATTATTTTCCACTGACGCGCCAAAGACAGTTGGGAATTTTATCACTTTGGCAAAAAAAGGTTTTTATGACGGCGTGATTTTTCATCGCGTAATCAGCGGATTTATGATTCAGGGCGGAGATCCAACAGGCACAGGCGCCGGAGGCCCGGGTTATCAGTTTGCCGATGAATTAAATCCGGAAACACCGTCTTATCAAAATGGCTACACGCGCGGAACCGTGGCTATGGCCAATGCCGGCCCCAATACCAATGGCAGTCAGTTTTTTATAATGCACAAAGATACGCCCCTGCCTCACGCCTATACGATTTTTGGCAAAGTGACAGCGGGAATGGAAACAGTTGATGTCATTGCCGCCTCGCAAGTTAATTCTTCTGATAGGCCGTTGGAAGATGTGATTATGAGTAAAGTGGAAGTTGAAGAGTAGCGTATAAGCGGAGCTTGTAAATTGTTTCCCTTCGGTCAATAAATACGTCGGGCTTCGCAAGCCAAAAA
>CAYIOJ010000039.1:0-8356 GCA_964365025.1 uncultured Gammaproteobacteria bacterium | reverse complement strand
CCTGATAATGTCTACAACAGACTTCCGGAGCTGGCAGAGCCTGGTGTGATCGTGTATGTCAAGGCAGAATCGTCGTATAGCGGTGATGTGGAAATGGCCACTCGTCGGTTCTTGAACTGGACCGGAGAAGGAACGCGCTGGATCGTCTTTGCTGACGGAGGATTTGGCGCCGCCTGGAAGCACCCGGCTTGGTTGTATGTCTTTTTATCCGGCAGAGGGCGAGGAAGAAAAATCAGGTGCGATTGTCCGCCGGATCAACTTTACAATACAGAAACGTGGACGATTTTCAATTAGGTTTCCGCTTACAAACGATGACGAAAAACCGCGGGCAAGAAGTGGGATTGCCAACACAGACTGTCCAAACAGGTTACCGGACAGTCTGCTTTTTATTTGGTTGAAGCGTCTTGACCGCTCCTTTCGCCATTTGTTATACTACTCTATGTAGTATGCCTCAATTTTATCCCCACAATTTCGGCGAACTGGAAGCCTCTATTATGGACATCATTTGGCGGCTGGGCCGAGCATCAGTAAAAGATGTCTTACACAAATTGACTAAACGCCGCCCGGCGGCTTACACCACGGTTATGACCGTAATGAGCCGCCTTTTCACCAAAGGCATTCTCAAGCGAGAGCTGGACCAGAGCGGCGCTTATCTTTATACTCCCAAACAAAACCGAGCCTCCTTTTTAACCGAAGCCTCCAAACAAGCCGTCAGCCGCCTGCTCAAAACTTACGGCGAGGTGGCGGTGGCGCAATTTTTTGATATTTTAGAAAGCGGCAATCTGAAAAAAATGGAACAATGGCGCCGCAAATTGAAAAGTATAAAATAAACGCATGTATTTTTATTCTCAAGCCAATAAATTTTTTTACAAGATTATCGCGCTCGCCGCTGTAATTTTAATCGGTATTGGTTTCATCATCTGGCGATTAACCCCGTTTTTTCTCGCCGCCAGCCGTAGCCTGACTAATCAATTATCCGCCGTGTGCGGCTGCGCCAACCATTGGCATTTTGCTAATCACCCGTTTATTTTCTCCGCCCTGATTTCCGGCGGTATTTTACTCGCCGGGTGTATCGGCTACGCGGTTTTAAAAACTATTCGTTTGATATGGCGAACTGACTCTTTTATAAAACAGACCTTGAAAAGTAAAAATAAAAATTTGACAACCAAGCTGATCAAAGCCGCCCGCCAGACCGGACTCATTGGAAAAATAATGGAAATAGAAAAAGAAGAGCCGACGATTTTTTGTTTTGGTTTCTGGCGGCCTAAAATTTGCCTGTCAAAATCTCTGGTCAAGCATCTAAATCCGGCTGAATTGCGCGCTGTGCTCTTGCATGAAAAACAACATTTGCTCTCTGGCGAACCTCGTAAAGCCATGCTGATTAAAATTTTGACTAATCTGTTATTTTTCCTCCCTGGTTGGCGAGCTCTCACTATCAAATATCTGACTTACTCGGAATTGTCGGCCGATGAACGCGCCACTGCTAATTTTAAAAATAAAATGCCCTTGGCGCGGGCACTGTGCAAAATCATCAAATGGAAAGAATCTTGGGTAATGAAAAAACAACTGGCTCTGTCATTTTTTGACGAAGTGACTGAAGAGAGGGTCAATAAATTGGCTGACGATAATTATCAACCGAGGATTAAAATTTTCACCAGCTTATCAATCTTAAAATTATCTTTTCTGGCCATTGGCCTCGCGCTGTTTCTAATTTCACCGCGCCTCACTTCCGCCAAACAAGAAATGCTTTCTTGCGTAGAGATGCCGGCGGCAAAAACAACTGATGCGCAATGCCATTGGCCGGCTCCGGCTGCCGATACCAAAGAGTGTTCTGTGATAAATCAATACGCTTCCACTCACTCTTCTTGCAATAAACAATAATGGCAGTGTGGATAACTTTCATTGACAATATTTTTTATACCTACTACACTGTGTAGTAGTAATATACATCTATGATTTCACTCAATCATTCCAGCCGCTTTTTATTCTGGCTGAATTGCGCGCTGTTAGCGCTGATTTTGTTGCTTTTCGGCGGCAATCAAATCATCATGGCGAAAACCATGACCGCCATGGGCATGAATAACGGCCAAAGCTGGATTAGCGCCGCGGCGGCCAAATGGGGCGGCAAAGGCGATGGAAAGCTGACCGGCGATTTGGCGCAGGACGCGGTCATGCTCGCCATGCATCAAGGCGCGCCCATGGTCTACGGCGCGGAGTTAAATGTGTCTTTTGACCAAGTTGAGCCGGCCATGAACGCGATGAAAGTATTTGACCCGACTTATGGAACACAAAAAATTACTTTAACCGGCGAATCCTTGCAGAGATACATTGACGTGGGACTACGCATCTCCTGCGAATTTTGTTGCGGAGCCAAAGCCATTATTGACAAAAACGGCCAGGCTGCCTGTGGCTGCGCCCACTCCCAGGCTATGCGCGGCCTAGCGGCTTACCTCATTCAGAAGCACGGCGCTGAATTTTCCAACGATGAAATCTTGCGCGAACTGGCGCGCTGGAAAGGAAAATATTTTCCCAAACAGATGATTAAAAAAATCAGCGAACAGTTGCAAAGCGGACAATTTACGCCCGATATTGCCGCTCTTGTTTTAAATTTAAAAATGCCTAAATACAGCGCCAATAGCGCGAGCGCTCCCCTGCCCTCGGAAATCAAGGATTTGCCGGGAATGGTGGGAGGGTGTTAATTAAAAACATATGGAAAACCAACAACATCACGAACACGCGACCGAAGCCGTAAACACTCCGGCGGCTCTGCCATCTGAACTGGCAACGCTGAAAGAGCAAATCCTGACTGAATTGCACCAGGAAAAAAAGCCGGCCGGCGCTACTTTGCAGTGGAACAGCTTACTCGTTACAATCATACTCGCGATAGTAGCTGTTTTTTCCATTGCTCAAGCAGTGCAGTCGGCGCAAATTTTGAGCAAAGTAAAAAACGGATCATTTGGAGCCGCGACAACGGCGCCGACCGGCGGCACGGAGAATCTGCCTAACATGGTTGGGGGATGTTAATCAATATGCTTAAAAAATTTAAAAATTTTTCTCTTAATTTCTGGCTGGCCGCGGGTATTTTTCTAATAATTCTTGTCGGTCTAATTATTGGAGCAGTGAATTTTCTGCGCGTCAATATCGTTTTGAATCAAAAAATCGCCCAAACAACGGAAGCTAAGCGTCCGGCCGAAATTGAAGCCATCATAATCAAAGAACCGTCTTGCGCCGATTGCGTTGATGTCAATAATTTCTTGGAACAACTGAAAAAAAATAATGTGAACGTCAAAATTGCAAAAACCGTGGAAAAGATGAGCGAAGAAGGCAACGCGCTGATTAAAAAATACAATATTGAAAAAATACCAACCGTAATTTTAACCGGTGAAATTGAAAAAGGCGAATTCTTGCAAAAAGCCCTGCCCGCGGCTGGCGAAATAAAAGACGGGGTGTTTATTCTTAAAAACATTGGCGGTCCGTTTTTTTCCATCGCCGCTAATGAAGTAAAAGGCCGCGTCAAAATGGTTCTTTTGACCGATTTCACCTGTCCCAATTGTTATGACGCGCGCGTTCACGAATCCATTGTCAAACAATTCGGCTTAAGCGCGAAGGCGGAAATGATGGACCGCCAATCGCTTGTTGGAAAACAATTGATTGCTAAATACGGCATCACGCTCGTGCCAACTCTGATTTTAACCGGCGATTTGTCAGCTTACCCTCAACTGGTCAAGATCTGGCCGCAAGTCGGCACAGTGGCCAAAGACGGCGCTTATGTCTTCAGGCAAGGAGTAAGGGGCATGGGCCTATATCATGATTTAAGCAGTAATAAAATAATTGATCCGGCGCAAGCCAAATAATATGGACAAAAACACAAAAATTATTTTAACGATAATAGTTCTTTTGGTTATTGGCGGCATTGGCGCCGCGGTCGCGGCGACCATGAAAGAAAAGAGCGGCAATGGTTTGGGAAAGCTCGCGGTGGAAACAACCAATTTTGACTGGGGCGACATCTCCATGGCGCGGGGGCTCGCCAAAAAAACAATTAAAATTCAAAATACCGGCACGGGCGATTTAAAAATCTCCAAATTTGCCACTTCCTGCATGTGCACTAAAGTTGTTCTGGAAGCCAACGGCCGGCGTTCGCCGGAATTTGGCATGCCCGGACATGGCGCGAGCGGGCCGGCTTTTTGGTCGGAAACGATTAAGCCCGGCGACAGCGGCAATCTGGAAATTGTCTTTGATCCCAACGCCCACGGCCCCGAAGCCGTCGGCCCGGTGACGCGCACCATTTCAATTTACAGCAATGACAACGGCGTTAGCAACTCTAAAAAAACCATTACCTTTGACGCGGTCGTGGTCAAAGGCGAAGTTTCCGCGGTACCCCCAGCGGCGACGGGCGCGGAAGTTCTTTCCGCTTCGCAAAACGGCGTGGAAATAGCGGTGCAGAGCGTCAAACGAGAAAATGGCCAAACTATCGTGGAATTCACAGCTGACAACCACGTCTTTGACCTATCCACCATGGATGTCAAAAGCCAGTCCACTTTGACTGGCAAAACACCGAGCAACTACTCCATTTTAGAAAACGGCGGCGGACATCATCTCCGCGCCGCTCTAACCTTTAACGGCGAGTTTTCCGGCGCTCTGATTATAGGATTTAATAAAGATTTAATCTTTAACTTAGCAATTAAATGAAACGAAACTATTCTCCGCTGTTTTGGGGAATTGCTGGCGTCCTTGGAATCGGCGTAATTTTTTATCTTATCCAAAGCTGGGGCATGCAAAGCTGGACATCTCCCCTATATCAATTCAAATATCGCTGGTATTTTATTTTGCCCCTAATCATCGGCTTTGGCGTCCAGGTGGGATTATTCCGCGCCATTCACCTTTTAGCGCGCCACGGCGGCGGCGGAACCATGGCCGCTTCCGGCGGTGTCTCCGCCGCGGCCATGCTCGGCTGCTGCGCGCATAATTTGGTCACACTTTTGCCGATTATCGGCGCCTCGGGCGCGGCCGTGTTTCTTTCAGCTTATCAAAAACAAATCTTCCTTGTCAGTATTGCTTTTGTCATCGCCGGCATAACATACATGGGGAGAAAATATTATAAAATTTCGCGGGGACTATGTCATCATCAGCCATAAAAACATATTGGTGGATCGGGGCGATTATTATTTTAATTATCGGCATAATCTGGTGGGGAATCTCCAGTCCATCTGATTATGAAGAGCTGGGTGAAAAAATTCCCATTATGGGCAATAATCACATTTCCTTGAGCTCGCCGCACGAGCCTTATAATTCCAACCCGCCCACCTCGGGCCCGCATACCGGCAAGGACGCTGACTGGGGCGCACACCAAGACGAAATCAGTGATGAAGTCGCTATACACAATTTGGAGCACGGCGGCATCTGGATCACTTATCAAGATAAAAATGATCAGGATTTGAAAAATAAGATGGAAGAGCTGGCGAGGCAGTATCAATCAAAAATCTTGCTTTCTCCGCGCGCTAAAAATGACAGTCCGATTGCTCTTTCCGCCTGGGGGCGTCTGCTGAAACTGTCGGCCTTTGACGAGATAAAAATCAAAAAATTCATCCGGCAATACAAAAACAAAGGGCCGGAATTTATTCCCGACTAAATATGTTAAACAAATGGCAATTTTGGGTCGTCGGCGCGGCGCTGGCTTTTTTGGGGCTCGCGATTTTCGGTTACCGTCAGTCTGTGCCGTCAACCGAACGCGCGCAGGGGCCGCAACCGCAAATCATAGTAGAGCCCGCGTCTTATAATTTCGGCGAACTGATTTTTGGCGTTATTGCCGAGACAAAATTCAAAATAAAAAATGCCGGCCCGGGCGTATTACAAATCTCGCGCCTCACCACTTCTTGCAGCTGCACCACGGCGAGCGTGGGAAAAAATCAGCTCAATCCCGGCGAAGAAACCGAACTTGTGGTGCGCTATGACACGAGCGCCATGGGCTCTGGTTCACACGGCACGGGACAGCAAGACAGAATAATTTATGTCAAAAGCAATGATCCGGTCAGACCGCAGGTGGAATTAACCACCACGGCCTTTGTTAAATAAACTTTGTTCTATGATTCCGGCTCTCACCACTCTTACTCCGGCCACAGTCATTCCTCTCGTGGCTTTCACCGGTTTTATTGACGGCATCCATCCTTGCGCCATCGCCATTTTAATTTTCTTCATTGCCTTTCTTTTGACCCTGCAGCGCAGTTTTAAAAACATTTTTGGTTTGGGGTTGGTGTATGTCTTCATAATTTTTTTGACTTATCTCGCGATCGGCGTGGGCCTACTTTCCGGCATTATGTTTTTCGGCCAGCATCATTTTTTCGCCAAACTCGGCTCGTGGCTTTTGATTATATTAGGCCTATTGAGTCTGCGTGATGTTTTTCTGCCGCAGGCACGGCTCAATTTGAATATTCCCCATATCTCCAAAGATAAAATCCGCGAACTTTTAAAAAAGGCCTCTTTTCCCACCGTGGCCATTGCCGCCTTTCTCGTCGCTCTTTGTTCTGTCCCCTGCTCCGGCGGCATTTACGCGGCGATCACCGCCCTGCTGGCCTCGCAGACATCGTTTTTCTCTGGTTTTCTTTATCTCATTTTATACAATTTCATGTTCGTCCTGCCTCTGATTATCATTCTCGCCCTCTCCACTAATCCCTACACGCTCGTTAAAATGGGTGAATGGCAGCAACGCAACAAAAAAAATCAAAAAATCATTATGGGGCTGGCCATGATTATCTTGGGCATGGCCATTCTTACTCTGGTGGTCTAATCAAAAACCTATGCTGAAAAAAATTATTTTACTGATAGTTTTACTCTTCCCCTGGCCTGTTTTGGCTCACGACGGAGCGGTAGACAATCACGAAGAAATTCTTTCAGCAAAAATCATTGAAATAACAGCTGAAAAAGAAATAATCAAAGAAGACGGCTCAAAAATTATTCAGCAAAATCTAAAATTGCGGGGTCTCAAAGGCCAGTGGAAAAATAGAACATTTAATTTCGAAGGCATCTCCGACTTGGAAGTCATCGGTAATAATCGATACAAAAAGGGAGACAAAGTATTGGTAAATTATATCCAAAACGACGAAGGCCGGGAAACTTTTTTGGTTTTTGATTATGTCCGCACCGGTTCTTTGTATCTTTTAGCCGCGATTTTTGCCATCGTCACACTTTTAGTGGGCAGAAAAAAGGGGCTAAAAGCTCTAATCAGTCTAATTTTAAGTTTTTTAATAATTCTCTATTTTATCGTCCCTCAAATTCTTTCCGGCGGCAATGCTTTGACAATCAGCCTGGTCGGCGGCTTTTTGATTTTGGTGATTATGATCTACCTCACCGAGGGCTTTAACAAAAAATCCCATCTGGCTATAATCAGCATTTTTATATCCCTTCTCATCACTTTTCTGCTGTCTTGGCTCTTTACCTATCTAGCTCGGTTATCCGGCCTCGCGCAAGAAGAAGCCATATATTTAACCGGCATAACCAAAACACCACTTAATTTTCAGGGATTACTATTAGCCGGAATTTTAATAGGCACTTTGGGCGTGCTCGACGACATTATTCTTAGTCAAATTGAAGCGGTAGAACAACTTAAAATTGCCAATCACGACTTAACGCGCCGAGAAATTTTCCGTTCCGCCTTTAGTATCGGCAATACTCACTTGGGCGCGGCCATTAACACTTTATTTTTAACTTATGCCGGAGCCGCCTTGCCATTGCTCTTGCTTTTCAGCATTAAACAACCTCCTTTTATGAGCTTCAGCCAAGTCATTAACAGCGAAATGATTGCCGCCGAAATTGTTAGAACACTGACAGGCAGTATTGGAATTGCGCTAGCCCTGCCGATTGCGACAATCATAGCGACTTATTCCATAAAACCAGGAAAGGGGGTGAAAATATGATGGGATACTACAATATGTCTGGTTGGGACGGCGGCGTAAGCGGCGGCTGGTGGTGGTTTAATTTTATTTTTATGATTTTATTTTGGGTCTTAATTATCGTCGGCATTATCGCCTTGGTCAGATGGCTGATGAACAACCAGGGACTCGGCGGCAATTCCGCGCTGGATATTATCAAGGAGCGTTTTGCCAAAGGTGAAATAGACAGCAAAGAATTTGAAGAAAAAACCAAATTACTGAAAAAATAGAGAGAGGCCTTGACAGGCCTTTTCTCTTATGATACCATGAATAGTAAGAGGGGGTATGGGTATAAAAGTTTTATGCGCTCCGTTATCAAAAAACAAGCTCTACGCCGCCTGCAAATCATTCAGGGCCAGATTCAGGGCCTGACTAAAATGATTGAGGCGGAAAAGTATTGCGTGGATATTTTAAATCAAACGGCCTCCATC
>CAYIOJ010000038.1:0-8462 GCA_964365025.1 uncultured Gammaproteobacteria bacterium | reverse complement strand
CTGGCTGCACATTGGGCTTTGGCTGGGGAATCCCTGCCAAACTGGCTGAGCTGTTTGTGAGAACGCTTCTGATTGCGACTCCTTCGCTTAAGGCAGGATGGATTGCTATTATGGACATAACAATAAATAATGCCAATAAGATTACTCTCCAGTTTGTGATTAGCTTTTTGAGTTTATAGTTCATATTTGCACTCCCTTCTTTGCTTTTCTTTCAACATAAATTCGCAATAACCCCACATTTTGAATCCAGGTATTGAAAATATCCGCAATCAGGCCAATTAGGAGGATAAGCATAATCTGCCTTATGACCTCGCTTTGGGTGACAAGCATTGCAACTGTAACAGCAACAATTGCTGTAATTGTCTCTGTCATGCCTGTTTTTATAGAGCTTATTATTCTGTCCATAACAGTGCCTTCTTTCCTTTTCAAAACCCTGACGGTCAACAAAATATCGGTATCAACCGAATAGCCGATAAGCATCAAGAATGCCGCAATTCCAGCTGTGCCGATCTTGATGCCAAGCAGATTTATCACAGCCAATGCAACAACCATATCGGAAAAGGCAGCCAAAATGACTGCAGCGCTTGGGATGAATGTCCTGAAGTAAACCAAAACAACCAGGCCCATGAACATAAATGCAACTGCCAATGCAATCAGGGACTCTTTGAAGAAGCTTGCTCCCAAGGAAGATCCTATAATTTCAATTCCATAGTCAACTTTGCTTAAGTCTATTTTTAATGAGCTTTCAATTGCCTGCAATAAGTTTTGAACCTGAGCTTTATCATTTCCGTCAATATCCGCTTCTATCAGAATTCCAACAACTGTTCCTACGCTTCTTAATGTCCTCACAGCGATGTCGCTGTCCTGGAACCTGCCGGAGATTTGGCCTTTTATCTGGCTTGTGTCCACATTTTTATTGTATGGGACTGTTACAGTCACGCCTCCCTTCAGCGAAACATCCTTTTGAACGAACTCTCCTGTTGTATAGACCTGATAGCCAACCTGAATTAAGGCAAGAAACAGTATTAAGAATGGAATAACAAGTAATAATCTGTATTTCTTGTCATAAATTTCAAACAAAGCTTGCTTTAGGGATTTTTTTTTCTCGATATTTTTTTGCTCCATTAATTTAGCCACCACGATACTAAAAATAAAATTAAGAAAAAAGGATGGTTAATAAAGGTTTTGGAAAAGTTTTTATATTGTTATTTAAAGGGAATGTGTATGCAAAAAGGAGCACAAATTGCTTTGTTTCTTATATTAGGTTTTGTTATCTTAATAGGAGTAGGTTTTCTTCACTTCATATCCTCAAATATAAGTTCAGAAAATGTTAGGACCGAAGCTATCCAGTCTTCTGTTATTGTATTTTCAACAGAAAATGTGAGAAACTTCTTAGAGCTTTGTTTTAAGAACTTAGCAACTGAAGGGATTGATTACGCAAGTTTACAGGGAGGGTATTACGTTCTGCCTCAAAAATCTTACAGCGAAGGCATTATTAATACCGCATTCTATTTTTATGAAGATCAAAGTTTATTTCCGAAGATAGAAGTATTTGAAAATTCCTTATCTGAATATATCAAGTTATATGCAAATTATTGCTTCAATAATTTGAAGAATTTTACAGAGATAATGGACATAGATTATAAAATTGAAAATGTATCTACAAAAATCCTTAAAGACCAAATAATCATTGATATTGCCATACCTGTTAAAATTAAAGTAACGGATATTACCTTTGAAGTAAATAATTTTCAAATAATAATAGGAGGAAATAGATTATATGACATTTACGAATTTAATAAGTATTTAATTGACAAGCAGATTGAGGACAAGTATTCTTTATGCATAAGCTGCATTATAAACAATGCAACGGAAAATAATTTCTTTGTTGATGTAACAAATGTTGGGAATGATACTTTAGTCTTTAATATTAATTATAATGACACGAAAACAAATTCTTTAAGAAAATTTGTATTTGCTAACAAATACAGGAAGATTTCCTGCCAAAATCTTCCTTTTGATGCGGATGAATATTTAACTAATCAATTGATTAGCAATTGCTTGGAACAACAAATGCAAAGTTATAACTATTCTTTGTATGTGCAAGATCCAATAATACTCATAGCACAAGTTGGTATTCCGTTTGAATCACAAATTAATGCGAAAGGATTAAATCTACAATTTGAATCTTTTAATGATTTATTCAATATAGACCAAACGACAGGCTTGATAAATTTTACTCCAACTCCAGACCAAGAAGGAGAGCATGATATTTTGTTATTTGTAAGAGACTCTCTTGGAAACAAAGAATTAAGGCTAATTAATTTAACCGTGTTAAGGTGAAAAATGAGCAAAATGATTAAATTTTTGATATATGTTTTTATTCTGTTGTATTTGGCTAGTTTTATGTACTCTCAAACCCCATCTTGGGATTATAATAAGGCTGAGAATTACAAAAATCAAAATTTTTTGGAAACTTCCGATGCAACTAGGTGGGATGTAAGTAAGGTTGACTGGAGTAACCAAGCCATTTTTAATAATCCAAGTGTTTATCAAAGAAAGGATATATACAAAATTCCTCAAGTTTACAAAAATCCCTCATTCTATAAGAATCTGCCAGACGATAAATACGGCTCATTGGATTACAAACAGGTCGAATATGACAAGATTGATGACCACAGAAAGATTGATGGCAACAAATACCTCAAAGACTTAGGATGTACAAATTGCAGGATTGCCGTTAGACTGCCATCATGCAAAGATTCTAAATCCACTAATTGCCTTCCGAATAATGGCTTAGAAAAAGGAACTCTTGAGTATTCGAATAAAGGAATTAGCCACAAAAATGGTTATTATGTTTCTGTATCCAAATCAGATGCTTGGATTGAAGCAAACCCTCAGGTTTTAGCAGTAACCTTTCCTCCAAAAAAACAGTTGAATATCCCTAAAACGGATTCATTCATTCTTCAAGCCACCAATAATGAGATTTACTACGGAAACATATATGCAAAGCTTGAGGCTGGCAACTTTGTATTAAAGGATGGAAAACTATATGTAAAAAGGGACTCAAATAGTTTGATAAATGGGTTAATCGTAAACTCGCGAAATTCCGATGTAAGATTAGACTTTGGCGGACAGGAATGTGCTGATTGCCGATGTAGTTGTGTTTCAATGGATAGGGCCAAGAAAACTGTAGTTTCAAGTGTGTCGGATGGAGCATCTCAAAGCATAAAATTCAATGCAAATAATCCTTTCATTAAATTGCAGGCTCCTTTTGAAATAAGCCAAACCTTTGGAACAATCACAGTGCAGAACAGGGACAGAATGGATTTTATCCCTGATATTCTAATGAAATTTGATTCCAAGCCCAATGGGAAAAACATTAACTCTATTACAGATGGAGGGGCTATCATTAACGTGCGTCAGGATGGAACTGTTAAAACTATCGCAAGCAATGAAAACTACAGATCAACTCCTATTGTAGTAAGCATTGAGAATTCGCAAGGAGTGAGCTACCTAGGAACAATAAACGAGCCAAAAAAAATAATCATTGGAGATAAAAGCAATATTGCTGACTTGAATTACAACGAAATAGTAAGATTGCAACCGTCAAGAATTTATTTTTCTGGTCAAGAGGATGTAAAAGTCATGGAAAAAGCCCGGCAGGCTTATAAGTTCAAGGAGGCGAAAGCTGAAATCGAGGCTAAATACGGCGTACCTGTGAATGATGTAACTTTGTATTTAAACGATTACACGGAAGGACACCTAATAAAGTCTATAATTTCAGTAAGTGACAATTACAATCGATTTGGTATTTCTCCAGAATTTTTAACTGCGGCTGCTTTTAAGGAAGGTTTGAATTTTTTTATGGACCAAAAATATTATTCCAATCCAAATATAGCCATGGAGGCAGCATATTTGGGGGTTCATGATTTTCCCGTGAATGTTGAAAAACTAAAGAGGGATGGATTTTTAAGGCAGGGTTTCAACCAATTTACTACGCTAGGTCAGATAAAGACAACGACTCTGATAGGTATGACTAGATTTGATAATGCAGGTGATTTCACAAATGTACAATACGCAATAGAAGCCTTTGCGGCAAGTTTAGCTGAGAGAAAGACGGATTTTTTGAGTTATGCCAGAAGTCAAGGATATGGTAAAAATCAGTTAAGCCAAGAACAGATTGATTATTGGACATATGTTTCCTATAACTGCGGGAAAGGGTGTATGAGGAGCAGATTTAACGAAAATCCTGAAATCCCAAAAAATACAAAAACTGTGGGCACTAGAACAGACCCTGATTTTAACTCAAAGCGCGTGTTGACTACAGCAGAGTTTCTCAAGAAAGGAGGTTTGTTTGACAAGACAATTTCTCAACAAATTGCTTTAAAATGATTTTCATTTCCCATTTCCCACAAACCTTAACATGTCAAAAATCAGTGAGATGCGAGTGAGCATCGTTCAGTCGAATGTGAGAACTCGTCTCTCACTCGCTCATCTACCCGAACTCACTCACAACTACCAGATTTTCGAGCACGCTCAAAAATTGCAACTATTTTCAATTATTTATTGCAATTTTTGACGAACCCATAAAACAAAGGACTTGGATTTCCAAGCCTTGATTTAAACTCAGGATGTGCTTGTGTGCCACAAAAAAATTTTAAATTTGGCAATTCAATGTATTCCATCAGCTTTGTCCTGTCAAATCTTTCGTAATACCCGGAAAACACCATTCCGTTCTTTTCCAGCAAATCAACAAATTTTGGATTGACCTCATAACGATGCCTGTGTCTTTCTAAAACAATTTTTTTATTTTGATCAACAATGCCCAGCCTGAAAGCCTGTGATTTGTCTTTCATTAAATCACTTATTCTTTTATCGTCTTCTTTTAATCTACCAGTTTCTTGGTACAATTTTAAAACTTGCGATTTGCCTTTCAAAACTGCAGCATAAGCCCCAAGCCTCATTGTACCCCCAAACATGCTTTTTTCCAATATTTCCTTTTGAGCAGGCTGTACATCAATTACAGGAGCGGATGTTTTTGGCTCAATCTCGGTTGTATGCGCGTCTTTCAAGCTACAGACATTCCTGGCAAACTCAACAACAGCCAGCTGCAGGCCATAGCACAAGCCGAGATAAGGAATCCTGTTTATCCTTGCAAAATTAATCACATTTATCTTGCCTTCAACGCCAGAAGCCCCAAAGCCGCCTGGCACAATAATGCCGTCGTAATTTTTTAATTCGTTTAGGTTCTTTTTATTATTTTCAAACATCTTTGAGTCAAGCCAGCTGATTTCAACGCCAATATTCAATGAAGCGCCTGCATGGAGCAATGACTGGTTGATCGATATGTAGGAATCAGCCAAGTTATAGTCGCCGATGTCAATGTATTTTCCGGCTATTGCAACTTTAATAGTTTTTCTTGGATTCAGGATGTTTTCAACAAGTTTTTTCCATTCCTGCCAATCAGGCTGTTTTTTTGACTTAGCACCAAACTCTTTCAGCAGTTTTTCACCCAATCTTTCCTTTTCCAAGTCCAGCGGAATCTGGTAAACTGTTTCAATATCAGGCTCTGAAATCACATGCTCTGAAATTATGTTGGCATAGGTTTCAATTTTCTTTTTTCTCACAACATCAAGGGCTTTTTTAGCCCTGCATATTATGAAATCCGGAAAAATGCCGGACTCGCTAAGCAATCTTATTGCCTGCTGAGTCGGCTTTGTCTTCATCTCCTCAATATGGCTTGGTATTGGAAGGTAAGTGACAAGAACATAAGCAAGGTTCTGCTTTCCAACCTCCCTTTCAAGGCTTTTCATAGCAAACAGGTAGGGGATGTTTTCATAGTCGCCAATTGTGCCTCCAA
This sequence comes from uncultured Gammaproteobacteria bacterium, assembly GCA_964365025.1. Taxonomy (GTDB): domain Bacteria; phylum Patescibacteriota; class Patescibacteriia; order Magasanikbacterales; family UBA10003; genus UBA10003. The sequence goes on along the minus strand of CAYIOJ010000038.1, from coordinate 2,599 downwards.
CCTCAATCAAAACGAAATCAAAGCCATTGCTTGCTTCCTTGATCCTTCTTTTTATTTCATCCGGAATATGGGGTATGAACTGGACAGTCTGCCCAAGGTATTCGCCTTGCCGTTCCCTGTCAATAACTGTCTTGTAAATCTGCCCTGTTGTTATGTTGTTCCTTTTTGGAATGTCCATGTCAATAAACCTTTCATAAGTGCCAAGGTCCTGGTCAATTTCGCCTCCGTCATCTGTAACCCATACTTCCCCATGCTCTGTCGGCCTTAAAGTGCCTGCATCATAGTTAATATAAGGGTCTATTTTGATTGCTGTAACTTTATAGCCATGCTCCTGAAGAATCTTGCCGATGGAGGCAGTTGTCACTCCTTTCCCAACTCCGCTCATTACTCCGCCAGCTACAACAATGTATTTAGACAATTAAACCACCTTTTAAATTGGTATTTAAGAATTTTAAAAATTCAATCTGTTCGCTTCGCTCACAAAAATTAGTGCTCGGTTTTGCTGTTCTGCCACATCGCAAAACCTCGCCTATGCATTGCATTAAAACAATGCTATGCGGGGCATCCATACCACTTGTAAAAGTAAATAGGTCGCTTGTTTTTAAAAATAATTTTAGATTAATGTGAGTAATTTTTGATTCAGAAATAGTTTTGCACAATTTTAGTTGGTGCATTAATTACAAATAAAACAAGTCTTATTTATAATTTATGGTTTGATGAATAAAATGAACTTGTTTTCTATATGGAAAAGAAATAATTATAAATGTCATTATGTTTTTAAATTATTGTTGCGTGAATTTTATCTTTCTCATAGGTAAAAAAGCTATTTTATGATCTTTGATTATTAAAACTATTTCTATTTTTTTGATTTGTTCGGGATATCTCTGCCTTAGATCATTAATTAACTTATATAAATGAAGGTTATTTTTGACAGCTACATTCAATGTAATCTCATATTGTCCGCTTGATTTAAGACAAAATATAGCATCAGGGTGTAATGCCAAGTAATTAAGTATCTTTTTCTTTTCCTCAAATTCTATGTTATTAAGTTCTAAAAATAATCCGTAATTATGATAACCAAGCATAGAAATATTTATAATTGGATAGAATCCTATAATTAAATTATGTTTGATTAGTCTTTTAATTCTATATTTAACTGTATCGCTTGAAACATTAATTTTTCGTGCTATTTGTTTTAATTGTAATGTTGAATTATTCGATAAAAAATAAAGTATTTGAAAATCTTTTCCGTCTAAATTAAATTTACCTGAAGTATAGTCTATTTTTTTATTTTCTAAATCTTTCATAAAAGTAAAATCATATTGGAATTTTTCTTTGTTTAGATTTATACCCTTTGAAAATGATTCCATTAACGCAACATACTTAAGTACATCCAATAGTGTGCTTATTTCGTAATGTTTTACATATTGCCCAAATTCTTTAAACATCTCTCTTAGTATTTTATCAAAATCATCTATTGAGTTTGCAAGAATGTCAAACAAAATATCATATTTTCCAAAACAGCATGTAATATAATGGGTTGAGGGATGTTTTATTAGTTTATCAATAATTTCATTTTCTTTAGTTTGCGAAATATTCTGTAACTCTATATAAACAAAGAATATTTGAAAACCGATTTTTCTGGTATTAATAACCGAGTAATACCCTTTAATAATACCTTCCTTCTCCAATTTTTTTATTCTATAATGCACTACCTCCTTGGAGAGTCCAACTATCTTACCCACTTGCGATGGAGCAAGTTTAAACCTACAGTTCTGACTAAGAACAGCGAGTATCTTCTTATTTTTCAAATCAATTTTAGGCTCTCCTAAATAATCAATCTCTGTGGTTTTTCCAGATAAGTAGACCATTTATTTAATATAATAAAGTTTTATATATAAATATTACGATTTTGTTAAAAAAATACATTAAATTATTTAATAAACTTTTGTGATTAACATTAGGTAATGGAAGGATTAACCCATCTATTACTAATTCCTGACGGTAATAGAAGATACGCTAAGAGAAAATATATAGCAGAAGTCTTATCACAATATGACAGTTTAGCAAGTTTACCTAAAGATATTGCTGAGCAGTTAGAAGAACGAATTAGAAAATATTTACAGACTGGAAGAGACCCTTACTATGATGAAAATATGGAGGATCATTTAAAACACCTTGATGTTGCTACAGATTGTTTACAAGCATATAGAAAAGGGGCTACCAATATAGATTCAATTATTAGATTGGTTTTAGCTAATGGATCAGCTAGCACAATATCGATCTATGGATTGCAACCTGCAAATCTACAGAGGAAAGCTGAAGAAATAGATACCATGTTACAAGCCGAAATAGAACAATTTAATAAATGGTTACACGATGCTCAATTTTTAAGTACTGTTAAATTTAGGTTTGTAGGTGATTTGATACTATTAGAATCACATCCAAAAGGTCACACATACCAAGAAGCAACAAAAATACTAGAAGAATCTTCAAGTGGACAGAAATTAGATATTTTTATATTGGCTCCTTATGACTACAGATGGGAAATTAATCAAGCAATAAGAGAAGGAAGGTTTGAAGAATCAAGGTTGATTGT
>CAYIOJ010000037.1:0-9013 GCA_964365025.1 uncultured Gammaproteobacteria bacterium | reverse complement strand
CAGAACTTTTTTACTGATTTTTATTTTTTCTTCATCAGAAATTGTTTGTAATCGTTTGACAGCATCTTCAATATTTACTTTTTTAAAATCAAATCGTTGGCAACGGGAAATGATTGTTTCCGGCAATTTATGCAATTCGGTCGTGGCCAGCACAAAAATCACATAAGCCGGCGGCTCTTCCAAAGTTTTCAACAGCGCGTTAAAAGCGCCGGTGGAAAGCATGTGCACTTCATCAATAATAAAAATCTTGAATTTACTTTTGGTGGGCAAGAAACGAGCGGAATCAATAATATTTTCGCGCACATTGTCAACGCCCGTGTGCGAGGCCGCGTCAATTTCCAACACATCAATGGATCGCCCTTCAGTGATTTCACGGCAGGAATCACATTCGCCGCACGGCTCGCTCGCGTCCGGCGCGCGTTTGATACAATTAAGCGCTTTGGCCGTCAGTCGCGCTAAAGTGGTTTTGCCAATGCCGCGCGGGCCGGAAAATAAAAAAGCGTGGGCCAAGCGGCCCGTTTCAATTTCTCTTTGCAGAGTGAGTTTGATGTGATTTTGCCCCACCACCTCACTCCACAATTTTGGACGATATTTACGGTATAAAGTGCTCATAATTCAAGTCGCAAGATTGCTTCGTCGCTTCGCTCCTCGCAATGACATAAAATTCATGGACGGCTTTGTTCATTTTCACAATGTCGGCTCGCTGGACGCGGTAGTCGCGCTTTTAACAGCTTCGCCTAATTTCGTGCGCTCCAAAATTTCCGCGTTGACCAGTGCACGGTCGCGGCCGAATTTCAAACGGGAAAGTTCTTTAATCGGCTCAACAATCTCCGGATTGCCTTTGGACGGATAAATTGTCGCGATAGTGAATGGTCTGGACGGCGCGTTATTTATCAATAGTCGCACATAAGCGTGAAATTTGTCAATGTTCATAACATCGTATTCGTTCAAAGCCGGAGCAAACTGCTTGGCCAGCACTTCGGCGTCATCCACGCCCACTCTAAAAGCGATAATCGTACCCACATTGCCAAACACCGCGTCTTTGATTTTGCTGTTACCCTGTTTTCCTTCAATTCCGCCGCCGGTCATCAATTGTCCGATATATTGATGAGCCATTGTCAAATCCAATTTATATTTGCGCGCTTCAGCCAAAATAGTGGAAATGGAATCAGTGATAAAATTTTGAAACTCATCAATGTATAAAAAGAAATCGTTGCGCTTTTCTTCCGGCATGTCGGCTCGCGCCAAAGCGGCCATTTGCAATTTGGACACAATAATCAGGCCGAGCAAATTGGAATTAACTTCGCCGACCTTGCCTTTGGCCAAATTTACCAAAAGAATTTTTTTATTATCCATCACTTCGCGGACATTAAATCCCGATTTGGGCTGGCCGATGATATTGCGGATCATTTCATTTTCCACGAACCGGCCGACTTTGGAAATCAAATATCCGAGCATTTCCGATTTGTGAAAATCAGAAGTCTTGGCCATTTCTTTTTCCCAAAAAGCCCGCACCATCGGATCAGTCACGTTTTTCAATTTATATTTTTGAAATTCAGCGTCGGTGAAAATGCGCGGAATATCGGCCAAAGTTCCGGGGTATTCTTTATCAGCCATCAAAGTCAGCATGGCATTGCGCATATTGTGTTCAAACATCGGACCAATCATGGAGGGGTCAGTCACCAATTTGTAAAAAATGGCAATCATTTCCTGAATGGCGAAATCCATTTGTTCCGGTGTTTCCGCTTCCAGCATGTTGAGGCCGACCGGCCGTTCAATATCCGACGGGTCAAAAATAATCACATCATCAACGCGTTCTTTGGGAATGTGCGGCAAAACATCTTCAATCAAGGTTCCGTGCGGGTCAATTACACAAACACCCTCTCCGTTTTGAATATCTTGAATAATCATGTTAGATAACAGCACGGACTTGCCCACGCCGGTTGAACCAATAATGTAGACATGCCGGCGGCGATCTTCAGGCAAAACATAAACCGGTTTTTCTTGGCCGCGATAAACAGTATTGCCAATCAAAAGCCCGTGATCCGGCATATTCATTGGCGGCGGTGATTTGCGCGCCTGCAACCACAAGATGTTCGGCGTTTTGGCAGAGGGGAGTGGGAAGTGCCAAATAGAGGCCAATTCCTCGGTGCTTAAAACTAATTTTTTCCACGAGCGAAAATTACGATAAATAAAATCGCTGATAAACATTTTTTTAAACAAAATTACCTGTTCGCGCAGGGCATTGCCGCTTTCGTGGGCCGTAAATTGCGCAAAAGAACCAACAAGATCGCGCAAAATCTGGCTGGCGCGGACAGAATCATCGGCCGAAGCGATCAAATTGATGTTGATTTCAAAATTGGCTTTGGAAATTTTTTCCTCCATTGATTTGATGATTTCTTCTTCGCGTTGATAAATGCGCATTGGCGGATTTTTGGATTGGGATTTTTCCGATTCGTCAATTTGTTTACTTTTGGCCGAGGAAGTAAAGGCCTTGATTACATCGCCGAGCGTTTTGAAAGGAAACATTACTACTGTGGAAATAATGTGTCCAACGCTAATATCGCCCAGGGCCTTGTCCAATTTATCGCCTTTATGCATTTTTTGCGCAATGGCAAGCACTTTGTTTTGCCAGCCGTGTTTGACCGGCCGGATGAATAATTGAATGGCCGCGCCTTCGTTTATTTTTAACTTGCTCAAATTATTTAAAAGGCCTTCGGTCGGGTCGCCGTCCAATTTTTTGTATGTTTTCAGCGGCAATAAAACACTTTTGGTTGGCTTGAGATAGGTGCCGCTAATGGCGCCCTGCGGCTGAAAGATGTTATAATCAACGGTCTCTTCAATTTCAGAATTTGGAAACTCGGCGTGGATTTGCTGTTCCACATATTCGCCTAATTTTTCCGGCGCCACGACAAAAAATTTAATCAGCCCCTTGTCAAAAACAATTTCCATGGAAATGTGCCGGTGCGAGCCGATCCAGAATTTTCTAAATTGATAAAATGGATAAGTCCAGTCTTTGGTGCGCCTGATGCCGGTAAAAGCGGCGTAAAGCGTTTCCATCACGGCGATCACTTCTTTAATATCTTTTTTTTGATCAGTGGATTCTTTTTTCTTGGCCTCTTCCTCCGCTTCTTTCGGCAAAATAATTAAAAAAATTTTACGTTTGAAAGCATATCTCTTGCGCGCCAAACGGTGCAACCACAAACGCAGCAAAAACAGCAAGAAAATTACGCCGATAATTATCAAAATCAAAAGCGCGTAAGGCAGCCATGCGCCTGATTCAGCCGCGGCCTGCGCGGATTGAGCGATTTGCCCGCTGACCGTGCTGGCTTTTTCCAAGCCGCCGGAAAGATCGGGTAAGTAAATATCTTCCCCCATACTTTTTTAAAATCACTCCTCCTTGCGCTTTTTGGCAAAAAGGATGATTTTATCAGTTTTAATTTTTGTTTCTTGTTCCAAAAAGAAATAGTTGACGTGCGGGATCATTTTGAGCCAATGGCGGATTAAATCCAAGATTTTCTGCGCCTGAATTTTAGCCGTTTCCACCATCTGCCAAATTAAACCGGAAACGCGCTCGCCTTCCAATTTGAATTTTATTTTTAATTCCGGCGGCAGTTCTTTGTAGGCGTCTTCCAAACCGGCGGAAAGAATATTTTCCACTTCTACCAAATTGGGATTTTTGGCTGGATGGGGGATAGCCGTTGGCGCTGAAGCAGCAGCCGCGATCCCGGGCTGTGTTGTCTCGGCCGTTGGTCTGACTTCTGCGTCCATCGGCCCGCCTGATTCTAACTCTTTTTGCGCGCCAATCTCTGGCTTTAATTTTGGCGCTTCACGCAAAAAATCAGCCGAAGTCGGCCTGTCTCGCTCTATTCTATCTTTTTTTATTAGCGGCATATTAGCTAAAGGGGTGTAAATATCTTTTTTTGCGCTGCGGACTCTTCGCCGCGACTGCAAAAAAAGATATGTACACCCCCGATTATATCATTTCCAATCTATCCACACAATGATTTTGGCAAAGTATGGTACAATACAGGAGCCTGTGGGCAAGTTATGACAAAAATAAATACTTTAAAAGAAATTAAAACCGCTAATTGGTCTTGGGTGCACATCAGTCACCCTACCAATTTGGAAGCCAAACAGTTAGCGCGCCGTTTTAATTTTCACGAATTGGATTTAAAAGATGTGCTTCCCCCGATTCAGCGGCCGAAAATAATTGACAGGGAACAATACTTATTCATGATTTTATTGTACCCGAGTTATGACCGCGCCACTCGCAGAATTCATCCGGTGGAGGTGGATTTTTTCATTGGTAAAGATTTTTTAGTCACAAATTCTTCGGAACCTTTTAGTCCCATAGCCGATTTTTTCAACAAACACAAAAAAAATGCCGTGACCAAAACCGCCAATGTTTTCACTTCTCCCATTGATTTGTTGTACGAAATCTTAAAACGGCTGGAACATTATTGCTTGCCCATGTCCATCCACATCAGTAATGACATTGATTACGTGGAAAATATAGTTTTCGCGCAGACCGACAAAGCCGAAACGATTAACGAAGTTTTGCGCATCAAAACCAACATCGTCAATTTTAGAAAAGCAATGAATCGTCACACGCGCGTAATTCAGCATTTGTCCGGCAAAATCAATAAATTTTTTCCCGACACTTCGCACGAACTTTTAAAAGGATTGATAGAAGACACCGAGGATTTGTGGGTGATGCTGGAAAATTATCAGGACACGATTGAGGCCATTCAGGATAGCCAGTTGGCGCTTTTGAATTATCGCAGTAATAAAATAATGGAAATTTTCACCATTTTTACCACCATCATCTTCGCTTCGGAATTGATTATCAGCTTGGCCCTGCTGGCCTTTGATTCTTCATTTTCGGTTTATCTTGACCCGCTTAAATTTATGTCTTTTTCCGGCATATTGCTCACGGTAATTTTGGGCATGCTGGTATTTTTTAGAAAAAGACGATGGATGTAGCGCTAAAAGAAGAATTTTGCCAAGGCCAGAATGCCTTGTTTCCACGGCGCGCGGTGCGAGATGCCGCTTTGATGTTCAAAGTTGTGTAAATTTTCCAAATACCAGTGATAATTTCGCAATAATGCCTCTTGATTTGAATACTTTGGATTAAATCCGAGTATTTTTTTTGTTTTGTCAATTGATACAAATGAATCCTTGCTCGCTGTTTCATAAACCCATTTGTAAAGAGGGGAGAGGCGCAATTTTTCTAAAATCCGCAATGTCCAAATGGCGGGGCTCGCAGGCAAGCCGATAATTTTTTTGCCAAAACCGGCCGCGTCCAATACTGCCTGATAATCTTCGCGCATCGTGGCAAATTTTTCCGCGCCAATATTAAAAATGTCATTGACTTTTATTTTTTCCAAAGTGGCGCAAAGATAAATCGCCTCGCACAAATCCTCCACGTCCAACAGTTGATAACGATTTTTCCCATTGCCAAGCATTGGAAAACTGTGTCCGGTCATCGCCCAATCATAAAAAAGAGCGAACACGCCCAATCGTTCCGGCCCGATGAATGATTTGGGACGCAAAATCGGCACGCACATTCCTTTCTGGCGGTATTCCACACACGCTTCTTCCGCCAGTATTTTGGCCTTGCCATAAGACCCCACACCGTCTAATTTGTCGGTTTCTATCAGCGGATGATGATCTGGAATACCATACACAGCCGTGGATGAAATATGAATAAATCTTTCTACTTTAAAATCCATGGCCGAGGCCAAAAGCAATTTGGTGCCGAGCACATCAGTGGAGAAAATTTCTTCAGGTGTGTACAAAGGCAGGGCGGCGGCCGCGTGAACAACAATATCAATTCCGGCCATGCATTTATTAACTGTGATTTTATCGCGAATATCGCCCTTTACCACAATTACATCTTTTTTTTCCGGATAATCAAAATCAGCAATGTCCAGAGAGGTGATTTTATGACCCTTGGCCAGCAAATAACGGATTAAATTTATGCCGAGAAATCCGGCCCCGCCGGTGATTAAATAGTGCATAGTTTTTGTCCGCCGGACGTATCTTCAATAGAATAGCCCAACTCTTCAATTTTTTTTCTCAACTCATCTGATTTTTTCCAATCCTTGACCGCCCGCGCTTGGGCGCGTTCGGTTAATAATTTTTGCACTGCTGTTGAAATTTTTTCTTTTTTCCCCAAATATTTTTTTATATCCAATCCTAAAACTTTATCAAATTTTAATAAACTCGCGGCTTTGGCTGAAGTGGGATAATCGCTTTTTACCAAATTCCACATTACAGCCAACGCTTCGGAAGTATTTAAATCGTTATTGACGGCATCTAAGAATTTTTCTTCAAATTCCGCGCAACCGATTTTTGGCTTGTCCCACTCACGAACCGTCTCGTATAAATTATTCAAGGCGTTTTGCGCGCTTTGCAATGATTCCCAAGTAAAATTCAGTTTGGAACGATAGTGCGCGGTGAGCAGAAGATAGCGGAACGCCAAAGGATTGAATTTCTTGGCCTTCAAATCGCGCAAAGTGAAAAAATTATTAAGCGACTTGGCCATTTTTTGGCCGTCCACAAGCAAGTGCTCGCCATGCAGCCAATATTTTACAAATTGTTTGCCGGTCGCGGCCTCCGACTGGGCGATTTCGTTTTCATGATGTGGAAAAATCAAATCCACTCCGCCGGCATGAATATCAAACGGCTGGCCCAGTTCCGCCACACTTATGACCGAGCACTCCAAGTGCCAGCCCGGCCGGCCTTTGCCCAAAGCAGTTTTCCAAAATACATCACCGTCTTTTGGCATCCACGCTTTCCACAAAACAAAATCAGCCGGATTGTCTTTTTCATAATTATCCACATCTACGCGCGCCCCGACTTTTAATTTCTGATTTTTTAATCGCGCCAACTGTCCGTAGTTTGGAAATTTGGCAATATTGAAATAAATTGAACCATTTTTTTCATAAGCCACACCATTTTTAAGCAATTTTTGCACTAAAGCGACCATTGGTTTGATATATTGAGTGGCTGGCGCGTATTTAGTGGGAGGCAAAATATTTAATTTGGCAATATCATCTTTAAAAGCGTTTGTATAAATAGCTGTAATTTTTTTTAATGTTTGTTTGGCTTCTTGACTCGCTTTTATTGTTTTATCATCAATATCTGTCAAATTCATCACATGTTTGACGCGGAAACCGTCAGCCAAAAGCGCGCGTTTTAAAACATCTTCAAAAATATACGAGCGTAAATTGCCAATATGAGCGAAATTATAAACAGTGGGGCCGCAAGTGTACAAACCAACAACGCCTTTTTTTAACGGATGAAATTTTTCAATTTTACGAGAAAGAGTGTTGTAAATGTTTAGCATAATGTCTTAATTATGACAGAAAAGCAACGGGTTGACAAGAAATTGGCAGGTTTGATACATAAGATTGACTTTTTAAATCTGTTTTGTTAATGTTTGGATACAGCCATCATTACGGTGGAAAGGAGATAAAAACATGGGTGTTGCAGAATGGGTCATAGAGGAAATGACAAAAATCGAATGTTACTGCTCCAAAGCGGAATGTGGAGACCCTATACCAAGTTCCGGTTATTGTGTAGAGACGCGCTACACCAAGCGGAGAATGCAGTTTACTGGATGGAAGTTTGGTATCGTTCACCGCGCCGTGGCCACTTATAAATGCCCTGTATGTGGCAAGCAACGGGTTTTCCAGAATAACCTGCTGAACAACGGCTGGCACGAAGTTTAGATACAGGAGGATTTTAACTATCTGACAACACCGGCAATTAACGCGTGTGTTGTCATTTTTTATTTGCTTATTATTGTTGCTTGCTGGCGAGATGTGGTATAATACTTTCATATGTGGCCATTTTCCAAACCTAAAAATTTCCTGGCCGTGGACATCGGCACGCACGGCATTAAACTGGTGGAATTGCAGAAACGCGGCAAACGGGCGCATCTTTTTACTTATGCCTACACTGATAAAGAATTGTCGCAAGATCAGGCCGATGGGCATTTTTTAAACGCGGAAGCGGTAATTGATCTGTTAAAAAAGATGGTAAAGAAATCAAAAGCAGTGAGCAGGCAGGCAGTGGCCAGTTTGCCGGCTTCAGCTGTTTTCAGCTCTATTGTGAATATTCCTTTAATGTCTAAAAAAGAAGACAAAGAGGCTTTTATAAAAAGAGAAGCGGAAAAATTGGTCACTTTACCCTTGGCTGAAACGGTTTTGGATTGGAAAATTGTCGCGTGGGACAATGGCAAGGAAAAAAATGAAATGGCCTTGCTTACAGCCGCGCCAAAAAAATTAATCGCCTCGTATTCTGAAATTTTCAAAAATGCCGGCTTGAATTTATTGAGCTTGGATACTGAAGCAAATGCCTTGATCAGCGCTTTGATTGGTAAAGATCCTGCTCCAGCTCTTTTAATTGACATGGGCGCGACGCAAACTGACTTCTTTTTGGTAGAAAAAGGGATTCCCTTGTTTTTTCACAGCATTCAGATGGGCGGACGAGGATTCACAGATATTATAAAAAATACTTTGGGGGTATTATATGAAGAAGCGGAGCAAATTAAGCGCGACTTGCCAAATCAGGGCTTGGGCGGCAAGGCCTTGTCCGGTTTTCCAGCAATTTTTGAACCGGTGCTTTCTTCTTTGATAGAAACAATAAAATACAGTTTTGAAATTTATAGCAAACAAAAAGAAAATTTCGCCGCTCGGCCGGAAAAAATTATTTTAACCGGCGGATCGGCTTTGATTCCATTTTTGGATACGCAATTGGCTGAACTTCTTAATTTAAAAGTCTACATCGGCGATCCCTGGGCGCGGATTATTTATGATCAGTCGCTCAAACCAACACTGGATCAAATCGGCCCACGCTTCAGTATTCCATTGGGTTTGGCCTTAAAAAAAATTGAAGAATAATTTAGGGTGTGGTATAATATGTCAACTATGGCAAAAGAGGGAAAAACAAAAATTTTGATTGTTGAAGACGATGAATTTTTGGCCAATATCTATCAAACAAA
>CAYIOJ010000036.1:0-9018 GCA_964365025.1 uncultured Gammaproteobacteria bacterium | reverse complement strand
ACCGGTGTAGGCGTCGTTGACGGTTTCGTAATCTTTCACATACACCTCTTCATACTTCACACTGCGCCATAACCGTTCAGTGAAAATGTTATCCAGCGCTCGTCCGCGCCCATCCACCAAAAAAGTACTTTTTCTGTTGCGCGTATCTTGCGCGTATCTTGCGCGAACCGCTGTTTTGTGATATGATACTGGTGTACCTTATAAACCATACTATCATAATATGTTTGACCCTAAATATAAACATACCGACAAAATTTTGCGCGACCTTACGGCCATTGCCGAAGCTAAAGGCATTATTGACCGCGCCAAAATTTTACCGCAACAAGAAATAAAACTGCGCCGACAAGCGATTATCCGCATGACCCACCACTCCACCGAGATTGAGGGCAATAAATTAAACATGGGGCAAGTAGAGGCGCTTTATGCCAAGAAAAAAATAGACGCGCCCGACCGAGATATTTACGAAGTAAAAAATTATCTCGATGCTTTAAATTTTATTGAAAAAGTGGTAGCTGAACATAAACCAATAACTGAAAAAATAATTTTAAAAATACATAAATTAGTCGCCAATAAAACTTTGGCACCCCAATTCTGTGGCAACTACCGACCCGGACCAATTTTTGTTGTCCGCCGTCGTTTGGGTATGCCCCAAGAAATCTTGTACACCGGGCCAGAGGCCAAACGAGTACCACAGCTAATGTCTGAATTTGTGGTGTGGCTTAAAGAAAGCGAAAAACAAGAAATAAGCCCCGTGCTTGTAGCCGCTATTGCTCACATGGAAATTGCCGCTATTCACCCATTTAATGACGGCAACGGTCGTACAGCTCGCGCTCTCGCCACCTTGATACTGTATCAGCGCGGATATGATTTTCGACGTTTGTTTGCTTTAGAAGATTATTATAATACCGACCGCCAGTCATATTATAATGCTATCAACTTGGGCAAAACTTATGATGAACGACGCACAGATATCACTTCCTGGTTGGAATATTTTGTAAAAGGGTTTAAAAAAGAAATTGATGAGGTAAAAAACAAAGTATTGCCATTATCCACTCGTAATGTTGATGGAAAAATCAAATCACAAATTTACCTTACTCAGGAACAACTAAAAATTATTGACTTTTTAGATCAAGTCGGTCGCATCGCCGTTAAAGATGTCGAGGACATTTTATTTTGCCCGCGCCGATCCGCACAATTACAATTACAGAAATTAAAGAAAATTAAAGTGATTAAAGCAATCGGAAAAGGAAAAAACACCACCTACATTGCTAACTGACAATACGACATGGCTACAGGGGGCAATTCATCCCTTTTGTTCCCCTCTGCCACCTTTCGCCACAGTGATTGACGAATTCGCCCCCTCTAGGGGATATCATATGGACCAGGATACTGGTTTGCTTATTGCGCGCTTTTTTGTTAAAATAAAGCTGTATGAATAAAGGTAAACTTTATGTTGTGGCCACGCCTATTGGCAATTTAAAAGACATTACCAGGCGGGCGGTGGAAACTTTGCAATCGGTGGATTATATTCTTTGCGAAGACACGCGCGTGACTAAAAAATTGCTGGTGCATTATCAAATTAACAAACCAATGATCAGCTATCACCAACATTCGCCTGAATCAAAAATCAAAGAAATCACCAAATTGCTGGCCGAGAGTAAAAATCTGGCCTTGGTGACAGACGCCGGCACGCCGGGGATATCTGATCCGGGGAATCGATTGATTAACTCTATATTGAAAAAGGATTCTTCGTCCGGACAACATGTCGGGGCTCATAATGACAAAGACGAGATTGCTTCGTCGCCTTCAGCTCCTCGCAATGACCAAGAGACCGTTATTCCCATCCCCGGGCCCTGCGCCGCGATTGCCGCGCTTTCTATTTCCGGCTTTCCGACAGACAAATTTTATTTCGCCGGTTTCCCGCCGCACAAAAATAAGCGGCAAAAATTTTTTAAAGAACTGGCGGCGCGGGAAGAAACAATCATATTTTATGAATCAACACATCGTATTTTAAAAACATTAATGGAATTGCAAGAGTTTGTGCCACAAAGAGAGATGGTGGCAGCGCGAGAATTGACCAAACAATTTGAAACAATTTATCGCGGTACGGCCACGGAAGTATTGGAAAAAATAAAAAAAGGCCCGATCAAGGGCGAATTTGTGATGATAATAAAATCAGTTTAAAAAGAGGGGCCTCTGTAAATGAGTATATCCGACCGTGGGAAGATTGAGGATCTGGGGACGGTCAGAATTTCTCAAAAACAAAAGCCCCGGGGCAATGAGATCGGCATAGAAAGAGTTCGGCCACAAAGTCGAGAGCGGCGAAGGAGGAAACCCCTCTCAGACCTTGGCGCTCGGCTTTCTTGCCAATCTATGATAGATTATAGCCAAAAATAAAGACTTGTCAAGTGTCAGCTTCAAATATGCCTAAATTTTACTTAACCACGCCAATTTACTACATAAATGATGTGCCGCATATTGGCCACGCTTATACCACCATTGTGGCCGATGTTTTAGCAAGGCATCATCGCTTAAAAGGCGAAGAAGTGTTTTTTTTAACAGGCACTGATGAAAACAGTCAGAAAAATTTTGAAGCGGCGCGCAAAGCTGGAGAAAGGGATTTGAAAAAATATCTGGACAAAATGAGCGCCAAGTGGCTCACGACTTGGGACACTTTGGGTATTTCCAATAATGATTTTATTCGTACCACGGAAAAAAGGCATCTGAACGCGGTCAAAAAATTCTGGCTCAAGGTGCAAAAAAGAGGCGATATTTACCAGGGAACTTATAAAGGGTATTATTGCGCCGGTTGCGAGGCTTTTGTGACCGAAACTGATTTGATTGACGGCAATTGCGCCATTCACAAAAAACCGGCCAAAAAAATTAAAGAAAAAAATTATTTTTTTCGGCTTACCAAATATCGCGAAGCGCTTTTAAAACACATCGCCGATAATCCGGATTTTATACAACCCGTCAAACGCCGTAATGAAATTATAAACTACATCAAGGATTTTATGACGGACATCAGCATTTCGCGGCAAAATTTTGTTTGCGGCATCCCCGTGCCCAACAACCGAGAGCAAGCGATTTACGTTTGGTTTGACGCTCTGATAAATTATCTGACCGGCGCGGATTACGGTTCCAAGGCGGTCAAGGCCAAGGCGCGTTTTGAAAAGTTTTGGCCGGCTGATTTACATTTGGTTGGCAAGGATATTTTAAAATTTCATGCCGCCCTTTGGCCGGCCATGCTGATGTCCGCCGAACTGCCTTTGCCCAAAACAATTTTCGCGCATGGATATTTCACTATCAACGGCGACAAAATGAGCAAATCTTTGGGAAATGTAATTGATCCGGTGGAATTGGCCAAAATTTATTCCAATGACGCTATTCGCTGGTTTTTGCTTTCAGAAATTAAATTTGGCGAAGACGGAGATTTTTCCTTGGTGCGCTTGAAAGACGGTTACAATAATAAATTGGCCAATGAACTGGGCAACTTGGTTCATCGCGTGTTATCCATGACGGAAAAGTATTGTGATGGCAGTGTGCCAAAATTCAGCGCGGCGGCGGAAGGACTGGACCCGTTGTGTGAAATTGACATTTGGCGCGATTACGAATTGGCTATGGATCATTTGCGTTTTGACGAAGCCATGGGCGTTGTTTGGAAGGTAATTTCCACCGCTAATCAATTGATTGATAAAGAAAAACCCTGGGAATTGGCAAAAAATGACGCTACGCGCGGTCGGCTCAACGATTTAATGTATAATTTATTGGAAACTTTGCGTCAGCTGGGATGGCTCTTATTGCCCATAATGCCGGAAACCGCGGAAAAAATTTGGATACAGCTGGGTTTGCCGGTTGAAAAAGAAAAAGCCAAATCATTGGATAAAGCGAAAATTTGGGGAGGACTCGCGGCAAAAATTAAAATTAAAAAAGGGGAGCCGATATTCCCGAAAATTTTATGACCCATTTAGACATAATTTTACTGATTATTCTCGGCGGGTTCACACTGTTCGGATTGTGGTTCGGCTTTTTGCACGCCGTGGGTTCGCTCATCGGCACGGTGGTCGGCGCTTTTGCCGCGAGTCATTATTATGAACCAATTGCCAACTGGACATTGTCTGTCACCGGCGGCAATCCCAATATCGTAAAGTTTATTGTTTTTATAATTATTTTTATCATTGCCAATCGTTTGGTCGGCTTTATTTTTTGGCTGATAGAAAAGCTCTTCAGCATTTTAAAAATTATCCCGTTTTTAAGCACCATCAACCGCTTGCTGGGCGGTCTTTTGGGGCTGTTTGAAGGGGTTTTGGTGGTTGGCTTGACATTATTTTTTATCAGTAAATTTCCTTTTAGCGACTGGCTCACCGGTTCCATGCTCAAATCAGGACTGGCCGCGTATTTAATCAAAATTTCCAGTATTTTGTGGCCGCTCCTACCCGCGGCGCTGAAACAGATACAGTCAGTTATGTAAATTATGTTAATTGATTCCCACTGCCACGTACAATTTAACGCCTATAAAAACGACGCCGAAGAAGTGATTCGGCGTTCTTTGGAGCAAAAAGTAAAAATGATCGTGGTCGGATCTCAAGCCAGCACCTCCAAGCGGGCGGTGGCATACGCGCGCCAATACGATGGTCTATGGGCAGTGGTTGGCCTGCATCCGATACATTTGACCTCGCAGGAAGTTGATGAAGAAGAAATGAGTTTTCTTAGCCGTGAAGAAAAATTTGATTATGAATTTTATAAAAATTTGGCAACGGATGAAAAGGTGGTGGGAATAGGCGAGGCGGGGCTGGATTTTTTTCATTTGCCCAAAAATTTGACGCTGGCCGAGGTGACTAAAATTCAAATTCAAGCGTTTGAAGCGCAGGCAGAATTGGCAACGGAATTGAATTTGCCAATGGTAATTCACTGCCGCGGCGCGCATCAGGCGCTTTTGCCGATCTTGAAAAATTTTTGTCAAAAGGGAAAATTATCCGGCAGGGGAGTTGCGCATTGTTTTACCGGCAACTGGCGGGAAGCCAAGGGATATTTGGATTTAGGATTTTACATCAGTTTTACCGGTATTATCACTTTTCCGGCCAAGAAGACCAATCCTCAACCGCAATTAGATTTGATTGAAGTGGTAAAAAATACGCCGTTGGATATGATGCTTGTGGAAACTGATTCGCCATATTTGGCTCCGCAGGCCCATCGCGGGAAGCGTTGCGAACCATGGATGGTAATGGAAGTTACTAAAAAAATCGCTGAAATTAAAAATGTGCCGCTTGAGGAAGTGGCGCGACAAACAGTTAAAAATACCTTAAAATTATTTTCAAAAATGACCATATCAGCTAGCTGATATGGTCATCCCGAGCGAAGCGAAGGATCTTTTATAAAATTGATGTTTTATTGACGGTTATCGGAAAAAGTTCTATAATATCTCAATTTGTGAATAAGTTAGAAAGCGATAAAAAATACTATTTTTTTGCCTTAAAAATCGCCGGCGACTTTGGAGCTTCAATCGCCGCGCCAGTGGTAATTTTTGTTATTATCGGGCAATATCTTGACACTAAATATCATTTGACACCGTACCTGACCATACTTGCTTTTGTTGTCGCCGCTCTGATTTCCGGAAAGATAATTCATCAAAAAGCGAAAAAATACGGAGAAGAATATAAAAATTTAAAGTGACAACGCAGTTGTCATTAGACTGTCCAACAACTCATTTTTTTATGTCATTGCGAGCGAAGCGAAGCAATCTCGCAGCTTAAATACGAGATTGCTTCGTCGTTGCGCTCCTCGCAATGACATTTCTCGGACAGTCTGATCCAGCAACTAATCATTATGCACATACCCACACTTGCGCCGGAAATACTATTCTTTATCTGGGGTATTCCCGTGACCAACACCATTATCAATGTTTGGCTGGCCATTATTGTTTTTTTGATTATTGGAATTTTAATCAGTCGTCGAGTATCTTTGCGTCCGGGCAAATTGCAGAATTTTTTTGAATTTATTTTGGAAACATTGTTTGGATACTTTGATCAAGTGACCGGCGACAGAAAAAAAACACTGCGTTTTTTGCCTTTGGTCGGTTCCGTCTTCTTTTTTATTTTACTCTCTAACTGGCTAGGGCTGTTACCCGGCACCGGCAGTATTAAATGGGGCCGTGAGTTTTTGTTGCGTCCGGCCAATACCGATCTGAATTTGACAGTAGCCATGGCTATAACGGCAGTAATTGCTTCGCATATTTATGGCCTAGTCACTGTCGGTGTCTTCACGCACTTGAATAAATTTATCCAAATTGGCAGTTTGATAAAGAGTTTCAAACACGGGCCCATTGCCGTTTTCACCGCTATTATTGAAGTTGGGGTTGGGCTGATTGAAGTGGTGAGCGAGATGGCCAAAGTTTTGTCATTGTCTCTTCGGTTGTTTGGAAATATTTTTGCCGGCGAGGTTTTAATGACCGTCATGAGCAGTTTGGTGGCCTTTGCCGTGCCCACACCTTTTATGCTTTTGGAGCTTTTGGTGGGCTTGATTCAAGCCAGTGTTTTTGCTATGCTAACCTTGGTATATCTATCAGTTTTAACAGCCGAACCACACGAAACAACTCACTAATAATAAGGTGTATGCCTATATCTTTTTTGCACCTGCCTGCCGGCAGGCAGGGTCGCGGCGATGAGTCCGCAGCAAAAAAAAGATATAGGCATACCCCGAATAATTAACGATGCTTGACGCGAGGTTAAAAATCATTTCCCCTCGACAACAAGTATCAGAAAGGTTAAAAATATGGAACACGCATCTGTTTTAGTCCTGGCCAAGGCCTTTGCCATTGCTGTGGGCGGATTTGCCCCGGCTTTAGCTATTGGTAAATTGGTCGCCAAAGCCATGGAAGCCATTGGCCGCAATCCCGAAGCCTCGGGCAAGATTTTCGTCCCCATGCTTTTGGGCGCCGCTTTTGCCGAAGCTATCGCCATTTACGCTTTGGTGGTGGTGTTTACACTGAAGTAATTTTATCCCGGCCGGATTTTGTCCGGCTGGATAAGATTATTTCAAATTTATGAATTTTATTGACATCGCTTACGCGTCGGAGACAGCCGCTGTCAGTCAGCTGGCGGAGTTGGAAACAGCCGGAGAAGCCGGTTTAATGGCATCACTCGGCTTGGATGGCCGGCTTTTCGCCTTTCAATTGATTAATTTTGCCATTGTCGCGGCTATTTTATGGTTTTTAGTCTTGAAGCCGTTGGTAAAAAAACTGACGGAACGGCAAAAAATGATTGATGAAGGACTGGATAATGCCAAAAAGGCGCGAGAACAAATGGAACGCAGTGAAATTGACTATCGCGCGAAAATTTCCGAAGCGAAAAAATCAGCGCAAGAAATTTTGGAAAAAACCGCCAAAGACGCTAAAACATTATCGGAAAATTTGAAAATTAAAGCCAAGCGGGAAATTGAAAATTTGGCTGAACAAGCGAAAAAGAATATTTTGAAAGAAAAAGATGAAATGATGACCGGATTGAAAGGTGAAACGGCTAATTTGATTGTCGCGGCTTTGGAAAAAATTCTTAATGAAAAAATGACTGGTGAAAAAGATAAAAAAATGATTGAAGAGGCGATGAAAACTATAAAGTAGGCTCGGCATATAGAATTTTATGAAAAAAAACAGTAACAAACAATATGCCCAAGCTCTGCATGAAGTTACTATTGGTCTGACTGGAAAAAATTTGGAGCAAGCCTTGGAAAATTTTGTTTTGCTGTTGGCGCGAGACAGAAAATTAAAACAAGCAGATAGCATTATTAAAGAATTTATTGATTACGCGGATAAATTAGCCGGTATGGTAAAAATTGAAATTACCGCGGCCGAAAAAATCAGCCAAGAACTTATAGAAAAAATCAAAAAACATTTTGGCGTTAAAGTGACGGCGGAAACAAAAATTGATCCAAACATTTTGGGCGGCGTAAAAATTTTTATTGGCGACAAAATTTTTGACGCGAGTTTATCAACGCAATTATTAAAATTTAAAAACAGACTATGTCAGTAAACTCAATCGTGGAACAGCTTAAAAAAAATATTGCCGCCTTTGAAACTAAAACCGAAGTGGAGGAAGTCGGCGCCATTATTGAAATCGGCGACGGTATTGCTAAAATCAGCGGCCTCACCGAATGCCAGGCCTCGGAAATTTTAGAATTCACCGGCGCTGAAAAAAATGCGGCCAAAATTTTCGGCGTGGCTTTGAACCTGGAAGCTGAAACAGTCGGCGCCATGATTTTGGGCGAATACAAACATTTGAAAGAAGGGGATATTGTCAAAAGAACCGGCCGCATTTTATCCGTGCCGGTAGCCGATGAGTTGATTGGCCGCGTGGTCAATCCTTTGGGTGAACCAATTGACGGCGGAGCTCCAATAAAAACCAGTAAATATTATCCCATTGAAAAAATCGCTTCGGGCGTAATCAGCCGCGAGCGGGTTAACTCCCCGGTGCAAACCGGCATCAAAGCCATTGACGCCATGATTCCGATTGGCCGCGGACAGCGCGAACTCATTATTGGCGACCGCCAAACCGGCAAAACAGCGGTGGCGATTGATGCCATTATCAATCAAAAAGGCAAAGACATGATTTGCGTGTATGTAGCCATTGGTCAAAAAGAATCAAAAATCGCCCGCATTGTCGCGAAATTGAAAGAAACCGGCGCTATGGATTACACCATTGTGGTGGTGGCTGGCGCCTCCGATCCGGCGTCATTGGTATATCTGGCTCCTTATGCCGGTTGCGCCATGGGCGAGTATTTTATGGATCAAGGCAAAGATGTTTTATGCGTTTACGATGATTTATCCAAACAAGCCTGGGCTTATCGCGAAGTATCACTCTTATTGCGCCGTCCGCCCGGACGCGAAGCCTATCCGGGCGATGTGTTTTATCTGCACTCCCGTTTATTGGAGCGCGCTTGCAAATTGAACAAAGATTTTGGCGGCGGATCTTTAACCGCTTTTCCAATTATTGAAACGCAAGACGGTGATGTGAACGCTTACATTCC
>CAYIOJ010000035.1:0-9146 GCA_964365025.1 uncultured Gammaproteobacteria bacterium | reverse complement strand
TTTTGGCTTGACTCATCCCTAGAAATTATGAAAATTTTTGTCCAGGCGAAACCCAACGCTCGTGAAGAAAAAATTGAGAAAATTGATGGAACGCATTTTACAGTGGCAGTACGCGAGCCGCCGGTAAATGGTTTGGCCAATGCCGCGATTAGAAAGGCCTTGGCCGGGCATTTTAAAGTCGCGCCTTCTCGCGTGCAACTTGCTTCGGGTTTTTCTTCAAGAAATAAAGTGTTTGAAATCGTATGATAGAATATGGAAATTATCAAAGAAGTCGCTTTAAAATTTATAGAGTGGACAAAAATAAAGATAAGAATTCATATTTCCGAGCGTGTCATATATTTTCGTGAGGGTGAGATTTGGTGGGCGAGTTTGGGTATTAACATTGGTCACGAGCAAGACGGCAAGAATCAAAATTTTGAAAGGCCCATTTAAAAAACGAAACCTACCTTTTGAGGGGTAGGAATCTCGGAGCTACCAAAGCGGTAGCCATTTGTAAATATAATATACCACAAAATGTCTTCTTTTGTCAAGTTTATCCACAGTTAGGCAAATTAACTTTTAAATGGGTAATATGATCGGTATTTTTGATTCCGGATTTGGCGGACTGTCAATTTTATCAGAAATTTTATCAGAGCCGGCGTTGGCCAGCTATGATTTTGTTTATCTTGGCGACACTGCTCGCGCGCCTTATGGCAATCGTTCACCAGAGGTGATTTACAATTGGACGCGTGAATCAGTGGAACGGCTTTTTCAAGATGGTTGCGAATTGGTGATTTTGGCGTGTTTCACCGCTTCGGCCGTGGCTTTGCGGCGGCTTCAGCAAGAATATTTGTTGTCATTGCGAGGGAGCGAAGCGACCGCGGCAATCCCTAACAAGCGGATTTTGGGCGTTTTGATTCCTTTGGCCGAAGAGGCGGCGCAGATTTCTTGTTTTGGCCGCGTGGGAATTTTAGGCACGCGAGCGACAGTGCAATCAGACACCTTGGAAATTGAATTGAAAAAACAGCGCGCGGATTTGCAGATTATCGCGCAAGCCGCTCCATTACTTGTGCCTTTGGTGGAAGAGGGCTGGATCAATCGGCCGGAAACTAAAAAAATTATTCGCTATTATTTGCGGCCATTGAAACAAAAGCGCATTGACACTTTATTGTTGGCCTGCACGCATTATCCGTTATTGTATAAACAAATCGCGGCAGCAATGGGCAAGCAAACGCAAGTTGTGCATCCGGGAAAAATTGTGGCAAAAAAACTGACCGATTATTTGGCGCGACATCCGGAAATTGCTTTGCGGCTGGGCCATGGCAGTGTGAGGAGGTTTTTAACCACAGACCGCGTGGAGGATTTTGAGCGATTGGGGAGTAAGTTTTTGGGGGAGAAGGTTAAGGCGGAAGAAATCACTCTTTAAATTGCCGATTAAAAGAATTTATAGTATACTTGATTTATCGTCTTTTTGCTGTCATCGTAATTTTGGCTACCAAAAATATGCTTGAACAATTTGGAGATATTCGAATTATAAATGAGAGTGTTACTTTGTCAGAATTGAAAAAAATAGCCGAAGAACAATTTGGCGATATGGTTAAAGCCGTAGTGGATATTGAACGCGCAATAATGGCGATTGGCGGGGAAATGCACGCTGATGAAGAGCGGGTTTTGTTGGAGGATGGCTCTCAACAGGATGATTTGTGGGGCGTGAATTTGTATCCGGACGCAAGCGGCGAGAATTTTGTGGAATTTGATTCCATGGTAAATATCCGTCCGCGGCAAGGCAATCGTTCGCGCGGAGTGGAGAGCGAACAAACGAGAGCGGCAATTTTGAAAGTAATCAAAAAGTTGGTAAAATATGTCTGAGTTTATTCACAAAGATTTAGCCGCCGGGCGTTGGTTTCAGATGTCTTTGGCCGAACAGCTTGGCAATGTAGGCAGTGAAGTTGGGCGGGCAACCAATTGGGTTGGAAAAGGAAATGTTGAGCAAAGCAATCGCGCGCTGGATAGGGCTTTTGATTTGCTGGATTTGACCATCGGCGATAAGCGCTGGATCGGCCACAAACTTAAAGAATTGTGCCGCGTTCGCGAAGTATTGGCCGATACATTTTATGGCGATCGGGAGTATGGCGCCACTCCGCAATCAATGGAAAAATATTTTTATCATTACGCCGTTGAGGCCAGAAATGCCGTTTAAACTATGCTTGTTACTTTAATTGTTTTTGTCGCTATTTTGGCTCTGTTGGTTTTGGCTCACGAAGCCGGTCATTTTGTGGCCGCGCGGAAAAACGGCATCCAAGTAGACGAGTTTGGTTTTGGATTGCCGCCTAGGATTTTTGGCGCGCATGTTTCGCGTAGCGGTTGGAGCTGGATTTGGGGCGGCCGCGAACTCACTGACGCGGAAAAGCAATCAGGCACAGTGTATTCTTTAAATTTGATTCCTTTGGGAGGATTTGTAAAGATTAAAGGTGAAAATGGTGATATGGCTGACGAGCCGGACAGTTTTGGCGCCAAGAAGATTTGGCAACGCGCCGTGGTGTTGGTGGCCGGCGTGTCCATGAATTTTATTTTAGCCGCGGTTTTGCTCGGTATTGGTTTTATTATTGGCATTCCACAATCATTGGATGAGGTGTATCGCGGCGCGATTATTAAAGACGCGAAAATTGAAGTAATGTCGGTTTTGTCCGGTTCGCCGGCGGAAAAGGCCGGGATAGCGGCGGGCGACGAAATTCTGAAAGCCGATGATCTCGATATTCAAAAAGTGAACGACTTGCAGAATTATGTCAGTGGAAAAAATGGCCAATCGGTGAAATTTATTTTTCAACGCGGCGGGGAAATAATTATTAAAGAAATTATTCCTTATCAATTGAAAACTACCAAACGCGGCGGTATTGGCATTGCGCTTTTGGAATCTGGCATTGTGTCTTATCCTTGGTATTTGGCTTTTATTTATGGATTTTTCGCGGCCGGAATTTTTGCCTGGGAAGTGGCGCGAACTTTGTGGTTTTTGTTGGCCGGTTTGTTTCAGGGGCAAGGTAGCGTGGCCGAGAGTTTGTCCGGGCCGGTTGGTATCGCGGTTTTAACCGGCCGCGTGGCTCGGCTTGGATTTAGTCATTTAATGCAATTTGCCGCCATGCTTTCCATTAATTTGGCGATTTTAAATATTCTGCCGTTTCCAGCTTTGGATGGCGGCCGCGTGCTATTTTTAATTATTGAAAAATTGCGCGGTAAGCCGTTGCACAGAAAATTTGAAGAGTGGGCGCACACTGCCGGATTTGCTTTGTTAATGATTCTTATAATTTTTGTGACGTATAAAGATGTGATAAGATTCAGCAGTAGTTTTATAAGAATCGGTCAGAAAATAATCGGCGGATAAATTTTATGGAAAAATCCGATATCTTTACTCCAGAGGAGGCAATTCACGCCGCTGAAACAACAGTTTCCGACCTTGTTTTAGTAGATGAAGACGGCAGAACTTTTAAAATTTCAGGAAAGACACGGGGTCAGCGCTTGCCTTTGGTTGGCGCAGTTGACGAGCATAATGTTGATTTATTGGAGGCGTTAAGAAAAGAATGGTTGGATTCGGAGGGGAATTTAACCGAAAATGGTCAAAAGGAAGAAGCGCGACGGGCTAAAGCAGCGGGCGCGCTAAGAGGGCAAGAGAAAAAAAGAAGAAGAGATGGTGAAAGATTTAAAAGAGAGGTTGATTTGGGCACGCCGGTTCAGCAAATTTCCGCCACTTTAGCAAAATTTGGCTATGAAGGCAGTTGGCGTCTTATGAAAAGCGGCGGCAATGGCAACTATGCTTTAATGTTTTTTGATACTAATGGACAGGCCGAAGAGGGCAAGGTTTTTGAGGGGTCTATCAAGGAGTTAGCATCTAAAATTGAGCAACATCTTGGCAGAATAAAAAAGAAATAATATGCCGGAGCAGTTTGGAAAAATAAAAAATTCAGCTTTGTCGGAAATTCAGGCTGTAACAAGTTTGGTTGATTTGGATACTTTAGAAAACAAATTATTGGGCCGCAAAAACGGCGAGTTGACTAATTTACTCAAAGACATTAAAAATTTGTCGCCGGAAGACAAGAAAGTTGCCGGACAGGCGGCTAATGAAACAAAGCGGGCGGTGGCAGAGGCCTTCGCTGCCAAGCGCGCGGAATTGCAACAAGCCGAGTGGTTAAAATCATTGGCTGAAGAAAGAATAGATATTACCCAACCGGCCCTGCCACTGAAGCCGCGCGGACATTTACATCCCATAACTTTGGTGCGCAACCAGCTGGAAGATTTATTTGCGTCAATGGGTTTTATGGTTTTGGACGGTCCGGAATTGGAGAGCGATTATTATAATTTCACCGCCGTGAACATTCCGGCCAATCATCCGGCGCGCGACATGCAGGACACTTTTTATATTAAAAAACATCCCAATTGGCTCCTGCGCACGCAAACTACCTCGGTGCAAGTGCGGGCGATGCAAAAATATGGCCTGCCTGCCCTGCCTGACCGGCAGGCAGACGGTAGGCAAGGCGCGCCTTTGCGGGCGATTGTGCCGGGCCGGTGTTTTCGCAATGAAGCCACGGACGCGCGACACGAGCACACGCTTTATCAGATTGAGGGCGTGGTGATTGATCAAGGAATTAATTTCAGCCACATGAAAGCGGTGTTGGAAAAAGTGGTGAAGCATTTGTACGGCGCGGAAACCAAATTGCGTTTGCGGCCTAAGTATTATCCGTTCGTGGAGCCCGGGGTCAATGGCGAAATCACCTGTGTTTTGTGCCAGGGTAAAGGTTGCCGCGTGTGCAAACAAAGCGGTTGGCTGGAAATTTTTGGCGCCGGTCTGATTCACCCCAATGTGCTGAAAGAAGGCGGCATTGACGCGAAAAAATTTCAGGGTTTTGCCTTTGGTCTTGGCCTAGATCGTTTGGTGATGCTCAAATATGGCATTGACGAAATCCGTGTTTTAAAAAGCGGAGAGATGAAATTTTTGGAACAGTTTTGATATGCTTATTTCTTTCAATTGGTTGAAACAATATCTGCAATTGCCAAATTCGGTGACGCCGAAACAAGTGGCGGAAAAATTGAAATTAAGCACGGTAGAGGTGGAAAAAGTGGAGCGGCTGGGCGCGAATTTGGAAGGCGTGGTGGTGGGCAAGGTTTTAAAAGTGGAAAAACATCCTAATGCGGATAAACTAAAAGTGTGCGAGGTGGATGTTGGCAGAGAAAGACTGAAAATAGTTTGCGGCGGGTCTAATGTGCGCGAGGGAATGCTCGTGGCTCTGGCCAAACTCGGCGCCAAAGTGCGC
Organism: uncultured Gammaproteobacteria bacterium; assembly: GCA_964365025.1. GTDB lineage: Bacteria > Patescibacteriota > Patescibacteriia > Magasanikbacterales > UBA10003 > UBA10003. The sequence goes on along the minus strand of CAYIOJ010000035.1, from coordinate 3,864 downwards.
TGGCACGGCGAGGGAGAACTCGTGGAATTAAAACCAGCGGCCATTCGCGGTGTGGAATCGCCGGGAATGATTTGCGCGTCCACGGAAATTGGCTTGGGTGGGATGTTTCCACTTAAAGAGGAAAAGGAGATTTTGGATTTAAGCGACCGGCGGCTGAAAGTTGGGACTCCTTTGGCCGAGGCCATGGGACTAGACGATGCGATTTTAGAAATTGACAATAAATCGCTTTCGCATCGGCCCGATTTGTGGGGGCATTATGGCATTGCTCGCGAGGTCGGAGCATTATTTAAAACAAAATTAAAAGATTACTTGGTTGGCAAATTTAAAAAAGGCCTGCCTGCCGGCAGGCATGGCAATGATTTTGATTTACAAGTTAAAGTGGCCGAGCCGAAATTGTGTCCGCGGTATATGGCCGTAGCAGTGGATGGCGTGACAGTGGGAGAATCGCCGGCTTGGTTAAAACAGCGGCTGTTGGCCATGGGATTGCGTTCCATCAATAATATCGTTGACATTACTAATTATGTGATGCTGGATTTGGGCCAGCCCATGCACGCTTTTGACGCCGCGCAATTGCACTCCAGACAAATTATCGTCCGTCTGGCAAAAAACAACGAAGAATTTGTCGCCCTTGACGGCCAAAAACACAAATTGGATCTGTCAATGCTCGTGATTGCCGATACCAAACAGCCTATTGCTTTGGCAGGGGTAATGGGTGGGGAGGCGAGTGGCGTGAACGGGCAAACTAAAACAATTATTTTTGAGTCCGCTAATTTTAATGCGGCCTCAATTCGTCGAACTTCAATAAAATTGGGTTTGCGCACTGATTCATCGGCGCGATTTGAAAAAGGGCTTGATCCGACATTATGCGAATTGGCTTTGCGCAAAGCAATGGAGATGACTTTGGAAATTTGTCCGGGCGCGAAGGTGGCGAGTAATATGGCGGATGGGGCGCATTGGCATTTGAATAGCGGCACAATAGAATTATCAATGGAATTTTTGCAGAAAAAATTGGGTGTGGAAATTAAACAAAAAGAAGTAGCGGAAATTTTGACTAATTTGGGCTTTGACGTGAAAGTCAAAAAAGATATTTTGCGCGTTACTGTGCCCAGTTGGCGATCTGGCAAGGACGTTACTATGGTTGAAGATTTGGTGGAAGAAATCGCGCGGATTTATGGTTTTGCCAATATTCCTAGCCAGTTGCCGATTTTTCCCATTGCTCCGCCGGAAAATAATAAATTGCGCGATTTGGAACGCCGCGCGTCCGAGGCGCTGGTCAGGGACTTGGGCTATGCCGAGGTTTATAATTATTCTTTTGTTAGCGCCGAGCAGGTGAAAAATTTGAATGATGATTTATCAAAATACATTGAGCTGGACAATCCTTTATCTAAAGAAAAACCGTTTTTGCGCCGCCATCTTTTGCCAAATTTGTTGGAAAATGTAAAAAATAATTTGGCCGATTATGATGAATTGAAAATTTTTGAAATCGGCAAGGTTTTTTCGTCCGGTGAGACCGGTGTCCGCGCCGAGACAAATAGTGACGAGCTTTTGCCGCGGCAAGATACCTGGCTCGAGGCCGTTTATGCGAATAAAAAAGACAACACGCCATTTTGGGAAGCGCGTCGCGTCGTAGAGACAGTTTTTAAATCATTAAATTTAGAGTGGCAAATTGCGCCTTTGGATAAAATATTGGCCTGGGAGCATCCGACGCGGCTGGCCCTATTTTCGCACCAGGGCAAAGAAGTCGGAGTTATTTATGAATTAAACCCGTTGACCGCTAATGCTTTGGGAATTGAATCGCGAGTTGGTATTTTAAAAATCAATTTAACGCAGTTAGCTGAATTAATGAAAGAAAGAAAAGGAATTTATAAAAAAGTTTCGATTTATCCGGAAATGACGCGTGATGTCGCTTTTTTAGTCAAAAAAGAAATTGTCCACGCGGAAATAGTTAAAATCCTGTCGCATGCCGACCCATTATTGAAAAAAGTGGAATTGTTTGATGTCTACGCCGGTGATAAATTGGGCGCTGGCAAAAAAAGTATGGCCTATCATCTGACTTTTGGCCGTCTTGACCGCACGTTGACCTCCAATGAGGCGGACAAGGCCATGGAAAAAGTTAAAATGGCTCTGAAAAGCAAGTTTGAGGCGGAAATTCGTGAATAAAATTATCCACTTTTGGTAAAATTGAAAGTGTGGTATAATGTAGGCATTAAAATTTAATGGAGGAAATTTATGCTGGAAAATAGCAAAGATCTTTTATACATTGTTTTATCATTCAGCGTGTTGTGGGTGACGGTTTTTCTCTGCTGGTTGATATATTATTTAGTTTCCATTTTGCGCAATGCCAATGATATGGTGGAAGAATTGCGTGAAAGATTTCGCGGCATTGAAGATGCCATCCGCTCCATCCGCGATAAAATGGAGCATGCCACCTCCACCTTGGGTTTTGTGTCCGAGGGAGTGATGCGCCTAATACAGTATTTTATCAGCCGAGGCAAGGGCGCGGCGGACACGATTGAAAAAAAGAAGAAAAAGTGACGGCAAAGCCGTCATCCCCGCGAAAGCGGGGGTCTCTCTCGCCCCTTCATCGGGGCGTTTTTTGTTATTGCCTTTTTGCGCCCATTGATTTAATATGAATGATATGTCTTTCGTTCACCTTCATGTTCATTCTCATTTTTCGCTTCTAGAGGGCTTGCCAAAAATTGACGAGTTGGTTCGGGCTGCCAAAAAAATGGGTATGAAAGCGCTGGCGCTGACTGATTATGGTTCGCTTTACGGCGCCATTGAATTTTATAAAACTGCCCGCCGCGCCGGCATCAAACCAATCATTGGAATGGAGGCGTATATTTCAGTTGGAGAAAATACCCATCACTTGATTTTGCTTGCGGAAAATGAAATTGGTTATAAAAATTTGTTAAAACTTTCCTCTATCGGGCATTTGGAAAATTTTGGGTCAAATAGCGCGGGCGAGCTGGTGCCGCGTCTGACCAAAGAATGGCTTAAAACATATCGCGAAGGATTGATTGCTCTGTCAGGATGCTTGGAAGGCGAGATTGCCCAGTTGATTTATAAACAAGAAAATTACACCAAAGCCAAAGAAACAGCTTTGGATTACGCTCAAATTTTCGGTCCCGATCATTTTTATTTGGAACTGCAAGACCACCCGGATTTACCCGGCCAGATTGAAGTGAATAACGGCTTGATAAAAATGGCCGAGGAAACCGGCCTGCCAATGGTCGCCACGCGCGATGTGCATTATCTTTCTTTTGCTGATCGCGAGGCGCAAGATATTTTAACCTGCATTAAATCAGGCCGAACAATCAATGAACCCGGTCGACCCAGTTTGGTGTCAGTCAATCGTTCTTTAAATTCTCAAGAAGATATTGGTTCCCGTTTTCGCCATGTGGCTTCGGCTTTGGCCAATACCGTTAGAATCGCCGAACGATGCAATTTGGAATTGAAACTTGGCAAGTGGCATTTTCCTCCGGTGGAAATTCCCGAAGGAAAAACCGCCAATCAAATTTTGGAAGAAAACACACGCGCCGGTTTGAAAGTATTGATTAAAGAAATAACCCCGGCCATTGAAGAGAGAATGAATTATGAACTTGGTGTTATTACCAAAAAAGGTTATGCTCCATATTTTTTAGCTGTGGCCGATTATGTAAAATGGTCGCGGGAACACGACATTGTAATTACCACCCGCGGCAGCGCGGCCGGTTCCTTGGTTTCTTATCTTTTAGGAATAATTGATGTAAATCCTTTGTATTTTTTATTGCCATTTGAAAGGTTTTTAAATCCGCATCGGCCTTCGCCGCCTGATATTGATATGGATTTTGCCGATAATCGCCGCGATGATGTGATTGCCTA
>CAYIOJ010000034.1:0-9396 GCA_964365025.1 uncultured Gammaproteobacteria bacterium | reverse complement strand
ACTCCCGCATCGCGCTTTGGTTAAAATTATGCCCCAAACCGGCCGCACTCACCAAATCCGCGTGCATTTTTTCGCTCTCAATCATCCGGTAATCGGCGATCCGATGTATCAGTCCAAAAGTTACAAAACGATTTCATCTGATAGAATGCTCCTTCACGCGCATAAATTAACTTTTACAGATTTAGCTGGTGAAAAAAAGACATTCACATCGCCGCTACCAGATTGCTTTTAATAAATAGGGGCATATATATTCTTTTTTTGCTGCGGACTGTCGCCGCGACTGCAAAAAAGAATATATATGCCCCAAATACTATGATCATCACCATCTCCGGCGTGCCCGGTTCGGGAAAATCCACAATAGGAAAAATTCTGGCCAAAAAACTCGGTTATGAATATTTTTCCATGGGCGATTTGCGCGGACAGATGGCTATGGAGCGCGGGCTTACCATTGACGAATTAAACGCCTTGGGCGAAAAAGAGGACTGGACTGACAAACGAGCCGATGAAATTCAAACGCAAATGGGGAAAGAAAAAGACAATTTTATTTTTGAAGGCCGTTTAAGCTGGTACTTTATACCCAGTTCATTCAAAATTTTTTTCACTGTTGATCAAAAAACCGCGGCCGAGCGCACTCTTAAAAACCGCGCCGAACGCCCGGATGAAAAATCCGTTGCCACTCTGGCCGAAGCCGAAGAAGCCGTGCGCCAACGGCTGGCCAGCGACAAAAAACGCTACCTTCTGCACTATGGTATTGATTACACCAAACCGGAAAACTATGACCTGGTGATTGACACCGCCAATCTTAAAATAGAAGAAATTACTCAAATAATTCTTGACAAAATAAAGACAAAAGTGTAGAGTGGAAAGTATTAAATTAACATACTAAATACCTATGTTAGAAACATTGGCCCAAATCCGCCCGGGCATGACCATAAAGGTTCATCAAAAAATCAAAGAAAAAACGCCCAAAGGCGAAATTAAGGAACGCATTCAAATTTTTGAAGGCGTGGTATTGGCCCGCAAGCACGGCTCCGAAGCAGGCTCCACCATCACTGTGCGAAAAATTTCCGAAGGTATTGGCGTTGAAAAAATATTTCCTTTGCACTCTCCAATGGTGGCTAAAATTGACATTGTGCGAATTGGCCAAGCCCATCGTTCAAAACTGTACTTCTTGCGCGACCCTAATAAAAAATTAAAAGAGAAAAAGACAAAATAAGAAAAATGCCCCACGGGGCATTTTTCTTATTTCTTCAAATACTGTCCGGTCAAGCTCTTCTTTGCTCTGGCAATGTCTTTGGGGGTTCCTTCAGCCACAATCTCCCCGCCCCGCTTGCCGCCGCCCGGCCCCAAATCAATCACCCAATCAGCGCCTCGTATCACATCCAAATTATGTTCAATGATCAGAACTGTGTTGCCTTTATCCACCAAAAAATTCAAAACTTTCATCAATTGTTTAATGTCTTCAAAATGAAGGCCGGTGGTTGGTTCGTCCAGAATATACAAAGTGCGGCCGGTGGCGCGGCGCGACAGCTCGGTGGCCAATTTCACCCTCTGCGCCTCGCCGCCGGATAATTTCGTGGCCGGCTGGCCCAATTTAATGTAGCCCAAACCCACTTCGGCTAAAATCTGCAACTTTTCACTAATGGACGAAATGTGTTTGAAAAACTGCCGGGCCTCGGCCACAGTCATATCCAACACATCGGCAATATTTTTGCTCTGATAATGAATTTCCAAGGCCTCGCGATTGTATCTTTTGCCGCCGCACTCTTCACACTCCACATAAACATCGGTTAAAAATTGCATGGGAATGCGCACATAGCCGTCGCCCGAACAGGCCTCACAACGGCCTCCACCTTTGACATTAAAACTGAATTTTCCGGCGTCATAACCGCGCATTTTGGCTTCCGGCACCTCAGTGAATAAATCGCGAATGGCGGTAAAAACGCCGGTATAGGTAGCCGGATTGGAGCGCGGGGTGCGGCCAATCGGCGACTGGTCAATGGTAATCACTTTATCAATATTTTCCAAACCCTTAATTGACTGATGGGCGGCCGGCAAATCCTTGGCCCGATAAAAATGACGCGCCAGGGCTTTGCTCAAAATTTCAATTATTAAAGTTGACTTGCCCGAACCGGATACGCCGGTCACGCAGACTAATTTTCCCAAAGGAATTTTTGCGTCAACATTTTTCAAATTAAAAGCCGAGGCCTTTTTGATTTCCAAATTTTTGCCATTGCCGGCATGCGGCTTTTTCGGCGGCTCAATTCTCAACTGCCCGGAAAGATATTGGCCGGTCAGCGATTCTTTATTCTTGATTATCTCCGCCGGCGCGCCCACCGCCACGATTTCCCCGCCGTATACTCCGGCGCCCGGACCAATATCCGCCACGTAGTCGGCCTGACGCATCATAGTTTCATCGTGCTCCACCACAATCACCGAATTGCCCAAATCGCGCAAGGATTTCAATGTTTTTATCAACTTTTCCATGTCGCAGGGATGAAGCCCGATGGACGGCTCGTCCAAAATGTAAATCACGCCAGTGAGTCCGGTGGAAAGTTGCGTTGACAGCCGCACTCTCTGGGCCTCGCCGCCGGACAAAGTAGCCATGGAACGGTCCAGCGTCAAATAATCCAGCCCCACTTGCTCCAAATCTTTCAGACGCTTGCTGATTTCTTTAACAATCGGCCCCACTACCGGCGAGCCATTATTGTTTTTAGCGCGGCTATTAAGATTTTCCCAAAAAACAATCATCTCGCTAACTGACATTTCGCCCATTTCACTGATATTTTTGCCAAACACATCTACGGCCAACGATTCCTCTTTCAAACGCTTGCCCTTGCACAAAGAGCATACTTTTTCGCGCATATAATCTTCAATCTCTTTACGCACGTAATCAGAATTGGTTTCGCGATGTCGTTTTTCCAGATTCTCCACCACGCCCTCAAAATATGTTTCCTTGCCGTCAATATTATAAACATCTTTGCCTGTGCCGTTCATCAGCAAATCAATTATCTTTTTGGACAGAGCCTGCACCGGAGTTTCAATGGAAAATCCTTTGGCCTGCGCCACAGCCTGCAACAACCGCAAATACCAGGTCTGATTGCCGGTGATGCGCATCCACGGCTGAATCGCGCCTTCGGCCAATGTCAGGCGCGGATTAGGCATTACCAATGATTCATCAACCTCCAATGTAATGCCAAGGCCGGTGCATTTGGGACACGCGCCGTGCGGGCTATTGAATGAAAAACTGCGCGGCTCCAAAGCCGGAAAACGCCGGCCGCAATGCGGACAACGCAACACAGTGGATAATAGCAAATCGCGCTTGCCTTTTTCTTTTGATTTTTCCTGATAAAAATCAACAATTAAAATTCCATTACCCAATTCCAAAGCGTCTTCCACCGCCTTGACTAAATTGCCAAATCTTTGGCCGTTGATTTCAGCAGTCACAATTTCCAAATCCTCCAAAATCTGCGGTCGATGCACCGAGCCAAAAAATTCTTCCGGCGTAAAATACTGGCGATTATAACGTACCAGCTGGGCTTTGGAATCTTCCACAATTTTTTCAATCGGCTGGCTGGGATTTTTTGTTAAATGCAAAATCGGGCCAAGTATGCGCAAAGAGCGGCCTTCAGAAACCAGTTTTCTAATAATTTCCACAATTTCGCCGGAAGTGTAGCGTTCAGCCAATTCCCCGCAATCAGGACATTTTATTCGCCCAAGGCGCGCGAACAATAAACGAAGAGAATCATAAATCTCCGTCACTGTGCCCACAGTTGAACGCGGATTATGCGTTACAGAGCGTTGATCAATGGCAATGGTGGGCGAAAGTCCTTTTATTTCATCAACATCCGGCTTGTCATGCATTTCCATAAATTGCCGCGCGTAAGACGACAGCGACTCGGCATAACGGCGCTGACCCTCGGCATAAATGGTGTCAAAAGCCAAAGACGATTTGCCAGACCCGGACAAGCCCGTGATGACCACGAGCTTGTTTTTGGGAATTTCCAGATTGATATTTTTTAAATTGTTCACGCGCGCTCCGCGGATGACGAGGTTGGACATAAATGAATATTCTATAGCTTAATAAGCGGCGGCGCAAGAACTAAACTCTTCAGTGCCTCCAGTAATACAAAAAGCATTGGGGCAATCTGAAGGCAACAGACAACCAATGTCGCCTGAAGTATATGGCTCTCCCTCAACCACATTTTTGCCGGCCAAAGCCGGTTCGGTTTGGGGCTTGGAATTGTAATAAAGAAACCAGCATTTTCCAGGTTGATATGGTTTGTCTATAAAATTGCTTTCCAAACACTTTACTACTGTTTGGGTCGGATTATCCTTATCCGAAACTTTACAATCACTGGTTTTATAACACGGCGATTTAATCTCCTGTTTAGTGCAAATGCCCAGGGGAGCGTCTGGTTCTTTAGGTGAAACTAAACATTTCAGGCCGTCCCAGCAAGCGCCGCTCTCACCTGTTTTAGCAATAGTCTGACATGGTTGCCCCTCAATACCGGGACCATCTTTCATACATTTCTTCTTAGAGCTGTCAGTCAATACACACTTTAATCCGGATTGACAATTAGTTTTGCCGTTAGAATCTTCTTCGCATGTTCTCCCAAAACTACCGTCAGTACATTCATTTTCAATACATTTGAATGGCCCGCCATCTTCTCCGCAATCTACAGGCGTTTGACAAGGATTACCCGCTCCGCCGGGAGAACATACGCCAATATCAACTCCAGCAACCCAGCCTTGCCAATCCAACACCTTAACACAAGCGCCGCTAGCGCAATCTGACGGTTTAATCAAAGCATTACAAAACATTCCTTCGGGTAATTTTTTAGTTTTTTCACAAACTCCGGGCCAGCCTTTACTACCGTCACCGTATAACAAACCATAAATCTCCCCTGAAAGTATAACTCCACCACCGAGCGACGTCCCACCCACAATCGGACCAAAGACACCTATTTTAGCCACAGCCATTTTCCCATTCTTAGCTGTTTCAAATACTGCCATGGCTAAATTTTTAACCAGACTTGGATCAGCTTTTACATCGCCAAGCACTTGAGCATAAAATTCTTCGTGAGAAAGAATTTTGGGAAAATATTTACCCCAAATATTTTTAAGCGCCCCCAAGGGGGCTTTAAAAAAATAATTGGCATACTTTGTACCAACTGATTTGGCGGCGCTAACACCCCACCCCCCCACTTTAGTTCCTACCACCTGCCCACCAGGCACGGGAATAGCCATGGTAGCCAAAAACATAATTTCATCCTGCACCAAATCCATCAAAGGTCCTTCTTTATGTATCGGACGGCAGGCGTATTCCCCCGGCTTGCCCAACCCGACGCAAGCGGCATTAGTCACATCTTTCTCCCAGCAGGGCTGGCCTTCGGCCATATCAATTAATTGCGCCGGCCGCACCATATACACCTGCGGCAGTTTCAAATTCACCAAATCCGGATTGATGGTATAAAGCAGAGTATATGAACCCAATAAAAAAAGCAAGCCGATCAGTGCGCCGGCCATGGTGGCTTGAGCATTTTTTATCCCCTCGCTTTCGCCAACCGAGAACATCCAATCAGCTCCGCCTTTGATAAGCAAAACCGCGGCCACGATCCCGCCAATGCTCAAAAGATAAACATAGATTGTTTTAATGTAATCACCCAAGTCCTTGATTTCCGTGGTCTGTCCAATTTTAATTTCCAAAGGCGTGGTGCCGGCCGGCAAACATACTCCCAAATCGCCACCACTGCCGCAACGATTATTCGGCCCGGGTGATTGCCAATTGTCTTTGGTAATTTCAGCGTCGGGAAATTGCTGTTTCAAGGCTTTGTAGCACACTTCCGCCTGCCAGCACAACGGGTCTTTGGCCGGATCTTTTTCCAAGCCGACTGTTTGCAAAGCTTGATGATAGGCGTCAAACTGCGCTAAAACCGGACTGGCGGTAGTTAAAAACAAAAATCCGGCCACCAACAAAAAAACTAAAATTTTCAGACGATGAAACAGCATACTTTCATTTCACGAGTCCCAGGGCATTTTCCCACGCCTCCAATGGTATGGCCCCTTCAACTTTTTCGCCATTAATAAAAAATGTCGGCGTGCCTCCCACTCCCAAAGCCGCTCCGTCGGCCCAGTCCTTTTCCACTTTGCTTTTCACGGCCGCTGACTCCAAACACGGGCCAAGCAACTCCATATCCAATCCGCTCTGGCCGGCCAAAGCTAATAAATCCGCTTTAGTGAAATTCTTCTGATTCTGAAATAGTTTATCATGAAAAGGCCAAAATTTTCCCTGACTGTTAGCGCACACCGCGGAGATGGCCGCTTCTTTTCCACCGGCGTGATTGACATCACCCAAAGGAAAATACCGATAGACAAAATTTATTTTATTCGGATATTTGGCCAGCAATTCCCGTACCACCGGAAACTCTTGCTTGGAAAAAGGGCAGGTAAAATCAGCAAATTCCACAATGGTAATTTTGGCCGATGGATTTCCCAGCCGCGGTGAATCAACCCCGACTAAATCAATCTTATTATTAGCCGGCCAATTGGCCGAGGAGGCGCTTTTGCTCGCGGTAAAATGCGCGGCTCCACCGGGCACTGTCCCTACGCCGCCTTTTTTAATTTGATTATAAAAATAGACCGTACGCCAAACAAAGATAATCGCAAAAATTATCACAACGGCGCCTACGACCCATAGAGCGACTTTGGTGCCTTTTCGCATATTATACCATTATACCTAAATTTGACTTGTCAAGCAACATCCTATATACTTTAAACCATATGACTTACCTCAATATCGTTCAAATTATCATCGCTGTATTATTAATCGCCGTAATTATAGTTCAGGCCAAAGGCACGGGCTTGTCAGGTGTTTTTGGCGGAGAAGGCAATGTTTTCCGCACCAAGCGCGGATTTGAAAAAATACTCTTTTACGCCACCATCGTCCTCGCCGCCGGATTTTTTCTGGTGGCTATTCTAAATGTCTATCTTTCAACCAAATAGTGTGTTGAAAAAAATCTTCTTAATGTTCAAAAGCTGTCGGGAGGATTTTTTAGGTTTTTTTAACAGATTTTCCAAAAGCCAGCAAGCAAAAATCCAAAAGCATCTGGATTTGAAACTGGTGGCCGATCTCACCCCGCGTAAAATTCCCTCCTGGCGCCAATTCAAACAACTACCCAAATTTCTCAACTCCACGGAAAAAAAATTCATCAGCGCCGCCTTTATCATAATGATTGCGTCCAGCCTGACGCTTTTGGGTGAATTCATTCTCTCACACCGCGTGACCATGCCCGGCGCCGGGGGCGAATATACCGAAGGCTTGGTCGGCGCGCCTTCGGCCATAAATCCGCTCTTCGCTTCGCTCAATCAGGTTGACGCTGATATCTCTCGCCTAGTTTACGCCGGTCTTTTCAAATACGACCGCTTGCTTAACATTACCCCTGACTTGGCGGAAAAATTTACTTTGGATAAAAGCGGCAAAATTTATACCGTCACCCTGAAACCAAATCTTAAATGGCAGGACGGCGAGTTGCTGACAGTTGACGATGTCTCTTTTACTCTGAATTTGGCGCAAAGTCCTGAAACGCAATCACCGCTTTTAGCCGGCTGGCAAAAAGTAAAATTCAACAAACTTGATGATTTAAATTTTACTTTGGAATTGGACAGTCCCTTCGCTCCCTTTCCCAATCTTTTGACTTTGGGAATCTTGCCAATGCATCTTTGGCAAGAAGTTGATCCTGCCAATTTGAAGTTAAGCTCTAATAATTTGAAACCCATCGGCGCGGGCCCCTTTATGTTCGCGTCGTTAAGCAAAGACGGCCGCGGCAACCTAAAATCTTACACCCTTAGACAAAACCCAAATTATCATTTCTCTAAACCATACATCAGCCAAATAATTTTCAAATTTTATCCGGATGTCAACACCGCGATGGAGGCTCTGCATAACCGCCAGGTGCTGGGGCTGGGATTTTTACCCAAAGACCAAAAAGAAAAAATCAGCCAAAAAAGTTTCAATCTGGCCTCTTGGCGCATGGCTCAATACACTGCCCTATTTTTAAATCAAAAAAACAACCTGCTGTTGAAAAGCCAGCCCTTGCGGCAAGCGCTGGGCTTGGCCGCGGACCGCGCGCAGATTATCACGCAAATTTTAAAAAATGAAGGTGTGCCGGCTTACGGGCCATTTCCGCCGTCTGCCATTGGAGCAACGCAGGATTTCAAAACCGGCCAAGATATGAGCAGGGCCAACTTAATACTTGACAGCGATAAGTGGAATAAAATCAGCCTAGAAAAATTTTTGGAAAAACGAGAGCAAGAACTTTATAATACCTGGCTGGAGCAGGAAAAAGCTAAAAACCCGGAATTTTTCAAAAAGAAAAAACTGACTGACGAAGAGCAAAATGATTGGAACAAAAAAAAGACGGAATTTCAGGAACAGACAAAAAAAGATTTACTGAAAGATTTGAGTCCGACGCAAATTTTTTTCCGCGAAAAAAATAATTACGGCCTAACTGTCACTCTCACCGCTCTAAACCGGCCTGAATTCAGCAAAACTGCGTCACTGCTGAAAGAATGGTGGCAAGAATTGGGAATTCAGGTGAGCGTAAATTTGGTGGATGCCGCGCAGATTCGCGAAATCATCAGAAATCGCTCGTATGAGATATTACTTTATGGCGTGGTAACCGGCGCCGACCCCGATCCGTTTCCGTTGTGGCACTCTTCGCAGGTGGTCAATCCCGGCCTGAATCTGGCCAATTACACCAGCCGCGCGGCCGATGACATTTTAGAAAAAGCCCGCGCCTCCCTGGACAAAAATGAACGGATAAAACTCTATTATCAATTTCAAAAACTCTTGGCTAGTGACATTCCGGCAATTTTTCTGTATCATTCTACCTACCTTTATCCAATTGATCGCTCGGTGAAAGGGATTGAACTGCACCTGCTCTCCCAACCGGCTGACCGTTTTAACGACATTGCCAGTTGGTACATAAGGACAAAAAGCGGATGGAGATAATATAATGCCGCGGTGGTGAAACTGGTAGACACGCAGCGTTCAGGACGCTGTCCCGGCAACGGGATGAGGGTTCAAATCCCTCCCGCGGCATTTAGTGATTTTACATGGCGGAATTGGTAGACCTGCCTGCCGTCTACCTGTCGGTAGGCAGGGCAGGCAGGCGCACCCCGTTTAGAACGGGACGACCGCAAGGTCATGGGAGTTCGATTCTCCCCTCGGGCATTTGAAAAAACATGTTTTTTTACAATTTATGCTAGTACAAAAATTTGACACTTTTTTACAATCAGTTGATCTTAAATCCTATCGCGATATGTATAGGCCTATTAAAATTGTGGAAATGGATTTGCCTAAAGAAGTTCAAGCCATCAATATGCTTTACAAAG
>CAYIOJ010000033.1:6200-10704 GCA_964365025.1 uncultured Gammaproteobacteria bacterium | reverse complement strand
CGGGATAAACTCCGGCGGGGCGAGCGAGCAACAAAACGCCTCTGAATTTTCAAAACGTCTGAACTGGTCGGGCTAGGCGGACTTGAACCGCCGACCTCACCCACCCCAAGGGTGCGCGCTAGCCAACTGCGCTATAGCCCGATATTAAAAATCATTTAAACCGCGTCGTCCGTGCGCGCGTAATCGCAAATCGCTTCTTTTTTAAACCAGTGTTTTATTTCGTGTTCCGCTTCCTGCGGATTTTCCGAAGCGTGCAAGATATTAAAAACCGCTCTCTTGTCGCGATTGGCAGAAGCCGCGCTGTCCACTGAAAAATCTCCGCGAATCGTGCCCATCTCGGCCAAGGCCGGCATAGTGTTGCCCGCGAGCTTGCGAATCATATCTACCGCATGCGCTCCCTGTACCACCATTTTTACCAATGGCGCTGAAGTCATGTATTCAATCAACCAAACGCGCACCATTTTACCGATTTTTAATTTTTCAGTCGTGCCCAATTCCTTCATCGCGTCATAACCGTATTTGGCATAAGTGTTCAAAGTTTTTTCACCCAATCGTTCAATCCAGGCTTGATCTTTTGGATAATGATTGTCAATCTGGTCTTTGGTGGGCTGAAACATTTCCAAAGCCACAATCTTTAGCCCGCGCTGTTCAACGCGGGAAATAATTTCTCCGGTCAAACCGCGCTTCACACCGTCGGGCTTGACCATCACATAGGTGCGCTCTTCTTTTGGGTTCATAATTTTATATTAAATTATTATTGTTAATATCATATCAAACATCCTTGTTTAAGTCAAGAATCTAAAAAGAAACAAAAACAATGAATAATTTAAACCTATAATTTCCACACCCAATATCTCCCCAAAAGTTCTTGCCTAGTTTGTGAGGTATTACCGTGCTTCAGCATTCCCAAATAAGATTGGAGCGTTTCCGGCGTTGTTCTTTCCTTAATTCTAGAAAACATTCTCCGTTTTGTCGTGACGCGCAGTATCCTGTGCTTGGAAAAATGCACCCAGCCAAGAAAATCAATGCCGGAAACGATTGTTTTTAAAAACATTTTGTCGGGATGTAAAGTCAGTTTTAATTTTTCTGATAAAAATTGTCGGATTTGAGGGATTATTTTTTCCAACCATAATTTATCTTGTGAAAGAAATACAAAATCATCAGCATAGCGGATATAGTGCCCGACTTTTAATTTGTGTTTCACCCACTGGTCAAAAACATTCATATAGATGTTGGCGAAAAGTTGCGAAGTGAGATTGCCAAGTGGCAGGCCATTTGAGAAACTTTCAACTATCTTTTTTAACAAACTGGCAATATCCTTGTCCGGAACATATTCATTAAGAATACTCAATAAAATTTTATGATCAATACTGGGAAAAAACTTTTTAATGTCGCATTTCAAAATCCAACAGTTGGCTGTATGATTCTTGCTCACTTTACCAACTGATGATTTAAATTGATTTATCGCTTTATGCGCGCCTTTATTGTCTTGACCGGAAAATGAATCAACAATAAATGTGTTGGCAAAAAATGGATACAAAATTCTGTGCACGGCATGGTGCAATAATCTATCTCTAACGCTGGCTTTGTGAATATGCCGCCGCTTGGGGTCGTTAACAAAAAAGCTGATATATCCGCCGTGTTGGTAAGTTCGATTGGCTAAATCCTGATGCAGTGATACAATATTATCCATCAAATCATTGTCAAAAACATGGACATCCGATTTTGACTTTTTGCCGATAATAAATTCTCTCCACGCCAAACATAAATTTTCTAAAGAAATAATATCTTCAAAAGTATGACTCAATTTAATCTTTCCAATTTGCCTGTTAAGCCCCCCCCCCCCAACGAAGCGAGGAATTGCCGATTATCGTGATACTCAAAGATTGTTATTTGCTGTGGCATAATTTTTTGCCGCACTTGCCGCGGCTTAGCAGATACACGCTAGGCGTGAAAATAGATAAATTATTTATTGACGCTTTGGAATTATCGCTAACAGCTCAATATACCAGACGAGAAGATAAACTGACTTTTCTAAAACAATTTAATCGCAAACTTGATAACCTTAAATTTTTTATCACCATTCTCTGGGAGGCAAAAGGACTGGAAGCGAACCAATATGCTCAAATGTCTCATAAATTGTTTTCCGCCGGGAATATGCTTGGCGGCTGGATGAGAATGATGGAACCGTTTCAAAAAGAAACTCCCCCGACATAATAATGGCGAGGGAGCTATGAAGAGACTGGCTGGAGACAAGGAAGCGATAGTTCGGGTTGAAGTCGTTGCGAAGCGAGTTCAGATTCAGGTTGCGCTTGTCGCCGTTCCTGTCGAGTCTGCCGATAGGCAGGCATAGCCGGGGCAGTGTCTGTAAAATCTGAATAAAGTATACCAGATTTTGCAAAAATTTAAAAAAAGCCCATCTTGATGCTTCGCATCAAGATGGGTGGTTGAGGGTCAAAGTTGTCGAGTGACCTAGGGCTCCGTTGTGGAAGCGCCTAGGAACCTAGTGACCAAGTGCCTACTTGCTGGAGACAAGGAAGCGACAGTCCGGGCCGAAGTCGTCGCGAAGCGAGCCCAGACTCAGGTCGCGCCTGTCGCCGTCCCCGTCGAGATAGGCCACATTCCAGTCGCTGGAGTCCTGCCAGCGAGAACCGAAAGCAACGATCGGACGACGAAGTTGTTCAATCGGATACTCCTTCCCGAAAGTGAGAAGCGACGACACATCCTCGTTGATGTAGCCGTCCGCCGCAATCTGTGCCGCGGCCTCCTCGCCGGTTACGGTGCGGTCAAACTCGTAGAGATCAACCGTGACCTCACGAACGCCCTTGCGTTCAGCCGGGAAGTGCGCCGACGACACATTGTCGTTCTTCCAGTCGAACCTGTTGGCCGCGACGAGCCGATCCACCCAGAGATCGTAGTTGACTTTAAGGTCAAACCGGCGTCCGAACCTCCCCAGCTTGTCGTTGTAGCGATCCGGGTTTTCCAGCAAACGCTGAAGAACCTCTCCGCCGATTCGTCCGTTACGGATCTGATCGCTCAACTCGAACATCTGCTCAATCGTTGCACGCATGACTGCGTCCTTTCTTTCACCCACCAGCAATCGTTCACAGCATCGGTAACCATTACCGAAACCATGACGATACACCAACAGGCAAAATTGGCCGGAACCAATTCCCAGCCTTCTTTTGAATCACTTAAATGAGCCAAAAGAAAGCTGGGAAATAAGCTTATTCTAGTTAAAAAAGAACGATTATATTTAACCGTTTAATGATAGCATATTTTGAGGATTTTGTCAATCTTTCATCATAAACAATTAATTATAACTCCTCAATATCTTTTAAAAATTTCTTCTCTCTCCAATCAACTTTTTTCTTTTGGAAACCGGCCGCGGGCGCTTCTTCAATTTGTATAGTTGGTAATTCATCAGTAAAGCCGCCCAGTCCGTCAGACACTTTTCTATCAATAAATTCATCTTTAATATCTTCCAAAAACGGCGACGGTCGATTGTAATTCATCCGTTGGCCGGTTGTTGGATAAGTCAAATACAAATGCCGTTTGGCGCGAGTAATGCCGACATAAAACAGCCGTCGCTCTTCTTCCTCCCCACCCGGCTCGCCAAGCGCGCGTTCATTGGGAAAAGCCCCTGATGCCAAATTTATCAAAAACACCGCTTCCCATTCCAGACCCTTGGCTTGATGAATGGTGGATAACACTAACCGATCTTGTTTTTCCTGCGCGTTTTTTTTGCCAAATGATTCATCCAAAGCAATATCCGACAAAAAATTATTCAAACTTTTTTGTCCCTTGGCGTACCAACCCAACTGTTTAATATCATCCAAACGATCCGCGGCATTTTCATATTTATCTTCCAAATAATCGGCATACACTGATTTCACGATTCCCTCCACTGTTTCACCGGCGGTTTGGTCTTTTGTTTTATTCAACACCTCGGCAATGCTTACAAAATCATCCCAGCCCTTTTGCGCGTTTTTATTCAATCCGTCGCGAATGCCGCTCACGAATAATTCCGGCAAGTCCTTTGACTGGCGCGCTTGGGCAATAATCATCCGAGCTGTTTCGTGGCCGATGCCTTGAAAAATTTCCAACACCCGAAACCAAGCTATTTCATCTTTCAAATTATTCACCACGCGCAAAATGGAAATGGTGTCTTTGATATGCGCGCGTTCAAAAAAACGCATCCCCCCACGCATTTCATACGAGATGCCGGCTTTGGCCAACTCAATTTCCAAAACCTGCGCGTGAAAGGCGGCGCGAAATAAGACGGCCAAATCTTTTAAAGGATGGCCGGCCTCTTGCAATTCCCGCACGCGTTGCCGAATAAAATCCGCTTCGGCAAAAGGCGAATCAAACACCGCCACCTGCGGATGCGCCAGTTCAGCCAAGTGGCTTTTTAATTTTTTCTTAAACTGTTTTTTGTTTTGGCTAATAACATCATTGGCCAAATTCAAAATGTTTGGGGTGGAGCGATAATTGGTTTCCAAAC
>CAYIOJ010000033.1:0-6100 GCA_964365025.1 uncultured Gammaproteobacteria bacterium | reverse complement strand
ACATCATTGGCCAAATTCAAAATGTTTGGGGTGGAGCGATAATTGGTTTCCAAACGAAAAATTTTTGCTTTGGGAAATTCTTTGGGAAATTCCAAAATGTTATTGATGTCGGCGGCGCGAAAAGAATAGATTGACTGCGCGTCATCGCCCACCACCAACAAATTTTTATGAACCGAGGCCAACAATTTTACAATCGCCGCCTGCAATCTATTGGTGTCTTGATACTCATCAATCAAAATATATTGAAACTGCTCGGCCAGTTTTTTCAACACGGCCGGTTGGCGCAAAACCTCGTGCCAATTTACCAGCAAATCATCAAAATCCATTACATTGGATAACTTTTTCTTTTTTTGGTAAAGATTGGTGGCCTCCTCAATATCATAGGCGACTTTGGAAAAAGTGGAATTTTTCCAATCAATCGCCTCGGTGAGCGTGATTTGCGCGTTGCGGCTGAACGAATACAAAGAATGTATCAGGCCAGCCGAAGGAAACCGTTTGGAATCGGACAAATGCAGTTCTTTCACGCAGGATTTTAACAATGTCTCGGAGTCGTCTTGATCCAAAACGGAAAAATTCGGTTGATAGCCAAGCAAAGGCGCGGTGGCGCGCAAAATCCTATTGGCAATGGCGTGAAAAGTTCCGCCCCACAGTCCGTCGGGCTTTTGGCCGATTATTTTTTCCACGCGCGAGAGCATTTCTTTGGCCGCCTTGTTGGTGAAGGTCAAAAGCAAAATGTTTTCCGGCTTAACGCCTTTCTCCAAAAGATAAGCCACGCGATAAGTAATGGTGCGCGTCTTGCCAGAACCGGCCCCGGCCAAAACCAAACAATAGCCGTCGCCATGGGCGACGACTTCCAACTGCTCGGAATTTAGTTCTTTTTTAAAGTCAATCATTCAATCACAATCATCGCCTTCCGGCCTTGCAAAATATCTCGGTCCTCTTGCCAATCATGAATGGCATTATACAACGCATCCATATTATATGTAAAATCCGCCCCGCGGCGCGTGCCCGGATCATTGGTGATAAAACGATTGTCTTTAGTATATCCCTTAATCACCAGCATATGATAGAGCGGGCCTCCTCCGCGAAAATATGGATTTTTCAATAATTTGCCGGCCGCCGGCACAACCACCGGATTGCCTTTGGTCAACTCTTTCTTAATATCATCAATCGTAATATCATAAACAACCTTTGCTCCGCTTAATTTAAAAAATTGTGTCAGCATCTCTACACCTTGTTCCGAAGTAGTATCTTCAAAATATCCATATTTTTCCTGTTCCCATTTTACTAAATCTTGAATAGCCAGCTCGGCTTCTTCTTTATTTATTGATTTTACTCCTTTGTAAAAAGCATCCAGCATCAAGAGCGAGGCCTCTTCGCAGGCCTCATCGTGCAAATGATCCCAAACAGCGTAAGGCGCTTGCGGCGTAAACGGCACGGCGATGTTTATTTCTTCGGGCAAATCATCTGCTGTTTGTTCCTCCCCTTTCACAAGCGCGACACCTTTTATTGGACTGATAATTCGCGCCTCCAATTGCTTCTGATTCAGAGCTATTGGCAAATTCCGTTTATTTTGCCAAGCCAGCACTGATTGCTTAATATCAACCCGATTCCAAAAACCCCAACCGGCCAACAAGCCGAGAACCAAAATTAAAAAAGCCAATAAACGCGCTTTCAACATAATTACTTAAGGCACTCCATGGCCTTGAACACCAAATCCGGCGATGGCTGAAGTTTGCCGGCCATGGCATCGCTGATGTTTTTACTACCCAGTTTTTGAATCAAACAATCTTGCTGTTTTTTGGGTAGAGAATTAAATGTGGCTACGGCATCGCCGCCATTGCTCTGCAATTTTTTTACCACCTCGGCGACATTGCCAACATTTCCAAGATTGTTCATCACGCCGCTAATCGCCCCCAAGCCACCCCCGCCGCCAATCATCGTACCCAAAGCCTGCCACGGTTTTGCTTTAAAAAGAAACAGCAAGCCGATAAGCATGGCCGCGCCAATCACAATCCAAATTAAGAAAAATAAAATGCCAAGCAGATGAAAAATGAAACGCATAATTTTAAAATTAAAAAATTTGTTATGAGTAGCGGCCTATATTTTATGATACCAAATTTGCCAAATATACGCAAAAAATGTAGAATTTAAAAATATGCTCCCATTTTTTGAAATCAAACATCAATCTAAACAATCCCGAGCGCGGCTGGGTGTGATGAATACGCCGCATGGCCGGGTGGAAACGCCTGTTTTTATGCCGGTGGGCACGCAAGCCACGGTCAAAACACTGGACCCGCGGGATTTACGCGAAGCCGGCGCCCAAATCATTTTGGGCAATGCTTATCATTTGCATTTGCGGCCGGGCGAGGATTTAATCGCGAAAATGGGCGGACTAGCGCAATTTATGAATTGGAACGGCCCAACCTTGACTGACAGCGGCGGGTTCCAAGTATTTTCTTTGGATAAGCCGATGACCGGCAATGAAAAAAAATTAGTGAAAATCACTGAAAAAGGAGTATTTTTCAGAAGTTATCTTGATGGTTCAAAACATGTCTTTACGCCGGAATTAGCAATGGCCATACAACATAAAATCGGCGCGGATATTATTATGGCTTTTGACCAGTGCACTCGCGACACCGCCACAAAAAAAGAAAGCGCGGAAGCCATGGAGCGAACGCATCAATGGGCCAAACAATGCGTGAAGCACCATCAATGTCATTCTGAACGCAGTGAAGAATCCCTTATCAACCGGCAATATCTTTTCGGTATTATTCAGGGCGGTCATTTTAAAGATCTGCGCGTCAAAAGCGCGAAATTTATCACCGACCTGCCTTTTGACGGCCTGGCCATTGGCGGAGAATCCATTGGCTACAACATGGCCGCGACTGAAAAAATAATGGGCTGGATTGAGCCACTTTTGCCAAAAGAAAAACCCCGCTATGCCATGGGCGTGGGTTTTACGCCAGCGGATTTATTCGCGGTGGTGGAAATGGGCATTGATATGTTTGATTGCGTGGCACCGACGCGCTTAGCTCGCAATGGGACATTATATATTTCACCAATATCCGGCGGCCGCGTTAAAAACAAATATCGCCTCAACATCACCAACGCCGAATTTAAAAACGACGCCAAACCGATTGATAAATGGTGCGACTGCTCAACTTGCCGCGGATTTACCCGCAGCTATCTCCACCATCTTTTCCGCGCTGATGAACTATTGGGCTTGCGACTCGCTTCCATTCACAATGTCCGCTTTATGCTTAAAGTAATGGAAGAAATCCGCACCGCCATCATTGATAAAAAATTTGCCAAATTAAAAAAAGAGTGGGTGAAATGACCCGCTCTTTTCAAATAATCAACATCGCGTCTCCAAAGGAAAAAAAGCGATATTTTAATTTTACTGCTTTTTTGTAAATCGGTAAAGCGCGCTCGCGGCTGCCAATAAAAGCCGACACCAGCATTATCAGCGTGGACTTGGGCAGATGAAAATTGGTAATAAGCCCATCAATTACTTTGAATTTAAATCCGGGAGTGATGAAAAGATTGATTTCTCCGGAATATGGTTTAATTGTCATTGCGAGCCCCGCATCAGCTGGGCGTGGCAATCTCTTTCCACTATCTACTTTCAACCGGATTGCTTCGTCGGCTTCGCCTCCTCGCAATGACATGTCAACCACTCCTTCCAAAGTCCGCGCCGTGGTCGTGCCCACGGCAATCACTCGTCGACCTTCGGCTTTGGCGCGATTGATAGCGCGCGCTGTGCTCAAACTGATTTCCGCCCGCTCGCCGTGCATTTTATGATCTTCGACTTTGGCTGTTTTCATTGGCCGAAAAGTTCCCAGCCCCACATGCAAAGTAACAGAAGCTATTTTCACTCCCATCTTTTTTAATTCATGCATCAAACGCGGAGTAAAATGAAACCCGGCCGTGGGCGCGGCCACTGAACCTGAATGCCGCGCGTAAATTGTCTGATAATCCGCCAATCGCGCCGGCTCTGTTTCCACATACGGCGGCACCGGAATATGCCCCAAACGATTGGCAATTTTCATCACGGCCGCGGCTGGCTGATTAAATTTCACAATCATCACGCCATCGTCTTCTTTACTTTGCAAACCACACTCTAACCCATGGCCAAATTTCACTACTAAATCAAATTTTAATTTTTTCCCGGGTTTGGCTAAAATTTGCCAAGAAAATTTATCCACCGGGCGCAATAAAAAAATCTCTATTTTTTTACCGCCCGCCATACCCAACAATCGCGCTTTAAAAACTTTAGTGTCATTAAACACCAACAAATCGCCTTTTTTCAAAAATTTCAACAAATCATAAAAATGTTTATGTTGAATTTTGGCGCTCCGGCGACTCACAACTAAAAGCCGCGAACAATCCCGCGGCTTGATTGATTTTTGAGCAATCAATTCTTTTGACAAAGAATAATCAAAATCGGATACTAACATTTATTTCAAATATTTATTTTTATTCTCATTATGCCCCGGCAAATTCTTGGCATAGTACATCACTCCGTCTTTCCCGCTTAAGAAAAACCAATAATCATTTTTCTCCGGATAAATCGCGGCGCGGATTGATTCCAGCCCGGGATTGTTAATCGGCCCCAAAGGCAAGCCGGCGTATTTATAGGTGTTGTATGGCGAATCAATCAGTTGTTCGGCTGAAGAAATCGCCGGCTTCTTGCCGCCCGTCACATAATTAACCGTGGAATCCAACTGCAAGGACATGCCAATGGCCAAACGCCGCCAGACAATATCGGAAATCAACCGGCGATCTTCTTCCTCTCGCGCCTCGGCTTCTAAAAGTGACGCGGTTGTCACAATGTCAAAAATATCTTTTTTCTGGCGTTTAATTTCCGCGCGCAATTCCGGCGTGAGTTTGCGCCCAAAATTTTCCAGCATTTTTTCAACAATTTGCTTGATTGTCGCGTGTTTTTTAAAAAAATAAGTGTCGGGAAAAAGATAGCCCTCCAGCCCCAAATATCTTGGCTTGTCTTGCAAAAAGGTAAACTCACTCACAAAATCCAGAGGCACGGGCATATCTTTTACAAACCGATAATCCACGGTCGGAAAACCAACCACTTCATGCAATTCCTCAGCTTGAAACAGGCCCAGCCCTTCCAAATAGTGGCCATAATCGCGCAGATTCCAACCTTCTAAAAAAGTCAATTTCATCTCCGCCGTTTCCGGATTGGTGATTATTTCCGCTAATTTTTTAACACTCAAATCTTCTTGCAACTCAAAAATGCCGGTTTGAATTTTTTTATCCAATCCGCCTTTTTTAAAATACCATTTGAAAAGCCACGGATTGGCAAGTAATTTTTGCGCTTGCAAATTTTTAATAATAATTGGCAAACTTTGACCTTCGGTGATTTCAAACTGAATCACCGCGGCATCTTTGATCGGCGAAACAAAATACAAACGATAAAAAACATAGCCGGAAATAACGACTAATAAAATTACAACGGCGCTAAAAAAATATATTTTTTTCATAAATAATGGGTATGCCTATATCTTTTTTGCAGTCGCGGCGACAGTCCGCAGCAAAAAAAAGATATAGGCATACCCTAAAATTATAAATATTTATTTAGTTCGCCTACCTCCATCTTTTCAATCAACTTTTTCATATCCTGCGCCCGCTCTTTGGGGCAAACTAAAATCGCATCTTCCGTATCCACAATAATAGTATCTTTCATGCCCAAAGCAGCCAGCACCCGCCCGCCATGCCCAAAAAGCAAACAATTATCAGTGTCATGATGCACGACTTTTCCTTTCATTACATTGCCCTGCGCGTCCGCGCCGCTTTTTAATTGATTATGCAAAACATCCCAAGCGCCAATATCATTCCAACCAAAATCGCCTTTGATTATCAACACATCTTTTTTATCAATTTTTTCCGTCACGGCGTAATCAAAAGAAATTTTAGGAATCCGCGCGTAAATTTTGGCGATATCTTTTAGCTTGCCGGCCGCCAATAAATTTTTTATCTTTTCCAATGACGCGTAAATATCCGGCGCGTATTTTTTTAACGCCTGCAAAAACAATCGCGGCGTCCACATATAATAATTGCCGTGCCAAAGATAATTTCC
>CAYIOJ010000032.1:0-10798 GCA_964365025.1 uncultured Gammaproteobacteria bacterium | reverse complement strand
AATCGTCCTAAGGTTACAATGGTATTTACCACTAAAAAAGTGGATTTGCTGCCTTAGTAAAATCTAGCTATATGCTGGAACATCTGTTGAATCTTGAGCTACTAAATTATTTTTAGTGACAATGCTTCAAGTGCAGACAATCAGCAGGAAAGTTTAGAGATCGAAATCTTTAAAATCCTCAGAGACTATACGCTGGACATCATAATAAAATGATGAAGATATAGTCCGAACTGCATAGCGATATGCAGAATGCAACAGAAATGATTGCATCGTCTAAAAGATGTAACAAAAAGAGCGAAATACCTTGTCGTGTGAGTTACGACGCGCACGAATGGCATAACGACTTGAAAACTCTCTCAACGAGGGACTCGGCGAAATTGCAAGAGAGGTGAAGATGCCTCTTACCCGCGGCTAGACGAAAAGACCCCGTGAAGCTTTACTGTAGCTTGATATTGGGTTAAGGATTTATCTGTTCAGCGTAGGTGGGAGCTCCGAGCAATCGGAGCGACGATGAGACACCACCCTGATGTTTTCTTAATTCTAATCTCTGTCCGTTATCCGGACGGGGAGACAGTATCTGGTGGGCAGTTTATCTGGGGCGGATGCCTTAACGAAGGTGCGATTCCGTTACACTCCAACTTTAGTGTTGGGGCCGCATCTTCAGGGGCGGTTGCGCAGAAATGCGCAACGCAAATTCGGCTATATGCTGGAACCTCCGAGTATCTTCTCTACCATGAAAGGTAAAAATGAGAAGTGCGGACAATCAGCAGGGAAGCTCTTGATTTATTTAAGAGCCCCTCAGAGACTATACGCCGATATCCTGGAAGCAGGATAATGATATAGTCCGAACTGCCTGGCGACAGGCAGAAGTCCCAATAAAATTGGGACTCCCAAAACTATGCATAAAATAGAAATTGAGAAATATAAAAAAAATCTCAAGCTGACTAAACGTCAGCGGGAGATTTTGATAGGCACACTCTTGGGAGATAGTCATTTAGAGACACAAAATGATGAAAAGACCTTTAGATTAAAGGTGGAACATTCTTTCAAACAGAAAGAATATGTTGATTGGCTTTACAGAGAATTTAGGGATTGGGTTTTATCCCCGCCCAAAGTTCGCGAAAGATTTGTGCGACTAAGGACTGTTTCCGGCGTGTACGCCAAATATTACTTCAATACATTGAGCGTTGGATCTCTGCGATTTTACGCTCAACAATTCTATGTGGAAAGGAAAAAAGCCGTGCCGCGTTTGATCCATAAATGGTTGACGCCATTAGCATTGGCCGTCTGGTATATGGACGATGGTTCAATTAAATCAAATCATCACAGAACGGTTTTTCTGAATACGCAAGGTTTTGCAATCCGCGATTCGCGAGTATTGCAGAAAGCGCTTTTGGAAAAATACGGAATCAAAACGCAGTTGCGCGCCGATCGCTATCAGCGGCAAATTTATTTTTCAGCCGAGACGGTTGATAAATTTCTGACAATGATAGAGCGATACATTATTCCTTCCATGCGATACAAATTACCAAAGGTTTGGGTAACATAATTGCCTAAAATGTAACGGAGGCGTTTACAAAGGTGAGCTTGGCTCCGATGGAAACGGAGTTGGACGTGCAATGGCATAAGCTCGCTTTACTGCAAGACCCACAAGTCGCGCAGTCCCGAAAGGGGAACATAGTGATCCGACGATCCAATGTAGGATGGTCGAAGCTCAACGGATAAAAGCTACTCCGGGGATAGGCCTTTTTAAGGCTGTTGTCCCATTCGCTAAGTAATTAGCGGAGTGTCCCGACATATGTCGGGACTAGTATACGGCTTATATCGGTGGAGTCCCGAGGGGTCGGGATAATACCGAGGGAAGATGTTCAATCAACTATATTCTATATATATGTTGAATAAAACAGAACGCGAAATTGTGATTGGAACAATTTTGGGTGACGGTTATCTTCAGGCAACAGGGACGCGTAATGCGCGCTTGCGTCTGGAACACGGAGCCAAACAGAAAGATTATATCTTCTGGAAATGGCAACAGTTGCAAAGGATAATGCAAGACCGGCCCAAAAAAATTGTTCGTTATAATCCGATTTATAAGGCAACTTATAATTATTATCGGTGTCAATCGCATTCTTCGCCGGAATTAGGAAAGTTAAGACAATTATTTTATCGCGAAAACAAGAAAATTGTGCCGGATAATTTGAATAAATTATTAAAATCAAAATTATCTTTGGCGATTTGGTACATGGATGATGGTTATTACTATCATCGCGATAAAACAGCATATATTTATTTATCTAAATTATCAAAAAAAGATTTAGATGAATTAACAGAAGTGTTGAAAAGAAATTTCAATCTTGTTCCCAAGATTGAAATCAAAAAGAATGGTAGCTTCAATTTGAAGTTTACCGTTGCGGAAACCAATAAGTTAATTAATTTAGTCCAGGCGGAAATAATACCTTCTATGAGGTATAAACTGCCTAAAACATTGAACATCCCCGTATCGACTTAGTCCCTAGAGGACTGGGTGGTTTATTCAAAAACCACAAGACGCCGTACTCCTAACTGGATTAGTTAGGATGATGATATAGTCAGTACACTTAGTAATAAGTGATAAATATGAACAGGCTGATCGGGTCCAAGAGTCCACATCGACGACCCGGTTTGGCACCTCGATGTCGGCTCATCGCATCCTGGGGCTGGAGAAAACAAATCTTCTCTCTTTGGCGGAAACGCCAAAGTAATAAACGAGCCCAAAACGGTGAAGGCCTTCAATATGTGTAGTGGATTTGCGCACAACGCAGGTCCCAGGTATAATTGATACATATGCGGAAGGTTAATCCCGTGGGAAAGCAATGTTCCGAAGCTGAAAAGGCATATGCGGCCGGATTTCTTGATGCTGATGGCGCTATTATGGCGACTATTGAAAAACATCAAGAAAAGAAATTTGGTTTTAGAGTACGCGTAACAGTGAAAGTCACACAAAGTCGGCGTGAAATTTTGGAATGGTTTCAAAGAAAATTCCACGCCGGATTGATTAGAAAAAATCGCACCACTTTTGACTGGCAAATCAGAGATCAGAAAGTGGCAGCTGATTTTTTGGAAATTTTGTTACCGTATCTCAAGGTCAAAAAACCGCAAGCGCGAAAAGCATTGCGTATTTTGCGGCGAACAATTAATAGTTCGGCGCAATTACGACAAGTTGCCAATTTAGCGGATTCATTGTCACATTTGAATGTGCGGTCGCAAGGCCGTCGCAAGAATTTTATGACAATGATCCAGGAAAATTGCTCCCGTAACGACTGAACTTTCAAATTTTTTGAAAGTGAGATAGATGGTTCCTGTTGTTTTGGAAATTAAACCACTATCATACGGTTCGCACCTAAAGCATGGTTGGCGACAATCATTGCTACGGTGATGGTATAGTCTGATACTCCCAGTAATGGGAGGAAACACAAGTGAGGTCCCAAGGGTTTGGCTGTTCGCCAATTAAAGCGGTACGTGAGCTGGGTTCAGAACGTCGCGAGACAGTAAAATCTTGGCTAAAATTAGCCAAAACCGTGCTGTCTATAAATCTAGCTAAATGCTGGAAACTCTGTTCAGCAACTTTTAAAATGATTTTTAAGGAGAATTATTTTAAGAGACTGGTGCATCTCACACTACTTATGGTATAATTAAAATGCTATGAGTAAAAAAGTGTTGAGCGCAGACAATCAGCAGGAAAGATCCACATCTTTTCTTTCATTCATTTAATGGAAAATATAGGACAAGAAAAAAAGAAGAAGTTTTAAAGAAGTGGAAATCCTCAGAGACTATACGCTAGACATCATAAAATGATGAAGATATAGTCCGAACTCCGATGCGAGTCGGAGAGCGGCGCAGAAATGTCGCTGCTTCCCAACATGGGAAATAACAAAATGTCGGTCTCCTATCTGTCGCGGGCGCGGAAATTTGAGAAGGCTCGTCTCTAGTACGAGAGGACCGAGACGAAAGAACCTCTGGTTGATGAGTTGTGGTACCAACCGCATTGCTCAGTAGCCAAGTTCGGCACGGATAAACGCTGAAAGCATCTAAGCGTGAAGCCGTCTTCAAGATTAAATTTCATAGACACCCTATAGATTATGGGGTTGATAGGTGGTAGGTGTAAGATCCGTAAGGATTTAAGCCGAGCCATACTAATCAGTCGTTCTCTTCTTCATCTTATTAGGATTTTTATTGTCAAGTTATTTGTGATAAATCAACCCTTGTTTTTGGTTGTACAACCCCCAGTGCTTCAGGCGGAGTGGCCACACCCGTTCCCATTCCGAACACGGAAGTTAAGCACTCAGGCGCTGATGATAGCTGGACCCAACTCGGTCCCGCAAAAGTAGGCAAGTGCTGGGGGTCGTGCAACTAATGGCGAGGGTTTTTGTTATGCCAATTGCAAAAATAATTATTGATTTTGACGATACTTTATTTGACACCGTTTCTTTGAAAGAAGCATTATTGGCGTTGTTCGCGCGATTCGGGGTGTCTACGGAAAAATTTTGGGAAACATACAAAATTTCATATACTCAAAATGATTTGGCGTCATATAATTTATGGCGGCACATTGATGTTGTTTGCCAACAGTTTCCAAATTTAGATAAAAAATTGATGTTGGCCTCGGCGAAAGAGATTTTATTAAATGGCAAAAAATATTTATTGGATGGCGCGGAAGATTTTTTGCGTGGATTGCGCGGCTTGGGCGTTCCATTGATTTTATTAAGCCTGGGCGATGCCGAATGGCAAAAAGAAAAAGTGGATAGTGTTGGTGTGGCCGTTTTTTTTAATGAGATTATTTTCACCGGCCGCAAAAAAATTGATGTGACTCAATCATTGATTAAAGATGCGATTGGTGATATCATTTTTATAAATGACAAGATCGCGGAAACGCAAGAAATTGCGGCGTTGGCAGATCAGATTAAGCCGATGGTGCGAGTGAAAAAAGGAGTAGGGGCATCGGATTATGAAAAAAGCGGTTTGTTATTTTTTTCAAATTTCTCGGAAATACTTACGCGTGTGAAAAGTTATGTTTAAATTCGCCGTAGTTATCTTAGCGGCCGGTAAGGGAAAAAGAATGGGGGCGAGTTTGCCCAAAGTTTTGCATTTGTTTCAGGGTCGCCCTTTTATCGCGCACTTGGTAGATGAAGTAAAAAAGTCCGGCATTTGCGAACGGCCGACCGTAGTGGTTTGTGATGAGCATGATTTGGTACAGCAGATCTTGGGCGATAGTTGCGATTATGTAATACAAGAGGAACAGTTGGGTACGGCTCATGCCGTGCAATGCGCCGAAGAGTTTTTAAGAGGCCGGGCGGAAAATATTTTAGTTTTGTACGGCGATCACCCTTTGTTAAAAGCAGGCACATTGCGCGCTCTGCGCGACTTGCATGAAAAAGAAAATCATCACAGTTTGAGTTTGATGACTACGGTTGTGTCGGATTTTGACGGCTGGCGAGCGGCGTTTCAGGGTTTTGGTCGAATTGTTCGGGATAAAAACGGTGAAATTGAAAAAATTATTGAATTTAAAGACGCGACTGACGAAGAAAAGAAAATTTTGGAAGTTAACCCGATGTATTGTTGCTTTAAGGCCGATTGGTTGTGGGAAAATTTGTCAAAGATTGACAATAACAATGCGCAGGGAGAATATTATTTAACGGATTTGGTGCAAAAAGCGGTAGATCAAGGTGAAAAAAACGCCATTTTGCAAATTGCCAATGCGGAATGTTTGGGCATAAATCGTCCGGAAGAATTGGAAATGGTTCAAAAAATGTTTCAATAATTATGTCTGAAGGTACGCAAAAATTTATGACCGGAGCGGAAATTGCCGTGCAAGCGGCGATGGATGCCGGGGCTGGTCTGATGTATGGCTACCCGATTACGCCCGTCACTGAAGTTTTTACCGGCTGGATCAAGCGGGGCCAAAAATATCTGCAGACCGAGGACGAAATCGCGGCCGGTTTTGCCGTGTGCGGCGCGATCATGGCCGGACAAAAGGCCTTTACCGCCACCTCCGGTCCGGGACACATTTTAATGCAAGATGCCTTGAGCATGGCCGAGGGCATGCGTTTGCCTTTTGTGGCGATTGTCGCCCAACGCGGCGGGCCATCGTCCGGTACGGTAATTTATTCTCAACAGGAAGTGACGCTGGCTTGTTTTGGCGGCAATGGCGAAGGCTTGCGTTTGGTGTACTCGCCCGGCACTTTGGCCGAACTATATAGCTTGACTCGCCGCGCTTTTAATGACGCGTGGCAGTATCATTTCCCCGCGATTGTTTTGACAGACGGCTATGTTGCTAAAACCAGAGGCCTCGTGGATTTGGAAAATTTAAAAGTGGAAAATATTTCCAATACGCCTTTGGTAGCCGAAGGAAGCATCAAACATTGGCCGAATATTTTTACTTTTGAAGAAGAATTATGTCAGGAAATAAGGAAAAATAAGGCGGAATTTGATAAAATCGCGTCCAATGTGGCCACGGCTGAAGAATATCAAACAGCCGAGGCGGAAATTTTGTTAGTAGCCCACGGTATCGTGGGTGCCGCCGCGAAAGTGGCGGTGGATCTTTTGAGAAAAGATGGCAAAAAAGTGGGGTTATTCCGGCCGATTACTTTGCGTCCATTAGCCGCGCGGCAATTAAATGAGGTTGTCGGAAAAGTGAATAAAATTGTTTTTGTGGAATCCAGTCTGGGCCAGCTGGCGCGAATTGTGAAAGATGAATTAGCGCCGGGTTTTCAGGCGTCGTTTGAGTATTTGCAATATCCCGGATTGGGAATTGAAGTTGAGGAAATTGTTAATCAGGTGAACAAATTTTAATATGCCAGACTTTGTCCCGGCAAAATTTTGCGCCGGCTGCGGCTATCCGATAATTTTAATGATACTGGGCCGGATTTTGGAACAAAAACAGTTATCCAAAAAAGCGGTGATGGGTTTGGATATTGGCTGCGCGCTTTTGGCAATTAATGCCTTGCCAATAAATATTTTTCACACGCATCACGGGCGCGTGACGCCGACCATGCTTGGTTTTAAACGCGCGCGGCCGGATTCACTTTGCTTCGGCCTGACTGGCGACGGCGGCGCCTATGCCATTGGCTGGCAAAGTTTGTTTTATAGCGCCATGCGCGATGAACCCATTACTGTGATTGTGGTGAATAACACAGTATATGCCATGACCGGCGGGCAAACAGCTCCCACTACTTTATCCGGTCAGAAAACTGATACTAATCCAGATGGCTATGAAGGTGTACCCTTTTTGGGGCCGGAGTTATTGCGCCGCGTGGCGCGCAAAGACGCCTATTTCGCCCGCACAGCCACGAACAATCCCAAAGACATTGCGGTTTATTTGGAAAAAGCCATTGCCGCGCAACAGGCCGGTCATTTTTCACTGGTGGAAATTTTATCTTTTTGCCCCACCAACTGGCGCACGATTGGCAAAGCTACCATGGATTATGTTGATAATTTGAAAACGGTTTATAGAGTGGGTGAGATAGCTTTATAAATTAAAAGTTGGAAGAAGAGAGTTTATCTTTTTTTTAAAAAAAGGGGCGCTGGATCAGATGATCGGCGCCCTTTGGTGTTCAGGTTGTATTGGATTTGCTCCGTTACGGAGCTAGACGGGCGCGGCATGAGGCCGAGCCGGATGACGGCGAGCATGGCCACAGGTAGCGGAAAGTGAGTATCGCCCCAGTGCCCTGCCTGCGCAATTGCGCCACATGCCACTCTTTTTCATGTTCGCAAAGAGAGCCTGGCAAATCAACGGCATGTCCGCGCGCAAGTAGCTGTGGTCGGTGGGTAAACAAGGCGATCCCCTCTGCCACCGACAGACCCAAGCGTCCGCTGATTTTAAACCGCGCCAGGCAATTTCGCGGCGATGTATTTGAAAGACTTTGTCCGTCGTCCACATCTAACGAGACAAAAGGCATGGTTGGCAAGGGCGGTAGATCGCGATGCCGCCAATGGGCAACATCTGCGGGATATTGGCCGCCGATAGCTCGTAGCTGCGCGGGGGTTGCTACCATATCTGGTGGAATGACCAGGAGCGCGCCAGGCTCAAAAAAGCATCTAGTTGGTTCAATTTCAGCCAGAAAATCACCTTCAGTCATGCGGGCGATGCCCGGATAGTTCAGGCGCAGTAGCGTTTCCACTTGCGTGGTAAACTGCTCATTCGTAGCTGCCCATGAATGATCCAAGTCTACGACATCCTTTCTTAACGCCTGTACCAAGTTACCCTCCCTCTTTTTGAACCAAAAAATCCTATGCCACCCCAGCATGGGATTTATCAGTATCCAAATATTATAGAGTAATTTCAGCGTCTTGTCAAGAGAGACGCAATTTGTTAAACTTGGTTCATCTTAATTTAGTTGCTTTATGCTTAAAA
This sequence comes from uncultured Gammaproteobacteria bacterium, assembly GCA_964365025.1. Classification (GTDB taxonomy): domain Bacteria; phylum Patescibacteriota; class Patescibacteriia; order Magasanikbacterales; family UBA10003; genus UBA10003. Next base: position 2,409 of record CAYIOJ010000032.1, on the reverse strand, counting down.
ACGATATTTTTAAGATTTTATTATCCGGTGACGGCGGTCAAGGCATCCAACTCCTTTCCGATATTATTTGTCGGGCTGCGATTGATAAAGGCCTTTTTGCCGTTAGCATTCCCAATTATGGTTTGGAACAGCGCGGCGGGGTGTCTTTGTCTTTTGCGCAAATTGGCGTTAAGGAAATTTTTTATCCCAAGTTCACCAAACCGGATATATTACTGATAATGTCCGAGCAGGCGCGCGCACGCACCAGACAGCATCAATTTCCCGAAACAAAAATTATTGATATTGATAAATATAAGGCACAAATGGACGCGGTCGGCGTGCCAGTCAAAAGCCAAAATATTTTTTTTCTGGGCATGCTGGCTAAAATACTTTCAGAGGCGGATTTTTGCAGCCGTGAAATGATTTTAAAATTATTGGAGAAAAAGTTGGGAGCGAAGCCCGGCTGGGAGGAAAATAAAAAAGCGTTTGAGAGCGGACTCGTATGTGTGGCATAATCGGTTATTTGGGAAAACAAAACGCCGTGCCGGTTTTGATAAACGGTTTGAGGCGATTAGAGTATCGCGGTTATGACAGCGCCGGTTTGGTTGTGATTGGCCCGGACGGCCAGATGACGCGTGAACGCGCAGTTGGGAAAATTGACGCCTTGGCGGAAAAAATCAAAAATAAAAATATGACCGGGTCAGTGGGTATCGCGCATTCGCGTTGGGCGACTCACGGCGGGGTAACTGAAGCTAACGCTCATCCTCATTTTTCCTGCGGCAATAAAATCGCTTTGGTGCACAATGGCATTATTGAAAATTATCGTGAATTAAAAACAGGACTTTTAAAAGATTATCAATTTGTCTCCGAAACCGATTCCGAAGTATTGGCTCATTTGATAGAATATTTTTACAGTGGCAATTTGCGTTTGGCAGTGGAAAAAGCGCTGGCGCTCACAGTGGGCACCTATGGCATTGCCGTTATTGCTCCGGCCGAGCCGCAAAAAATCGTTTGCGCGCGGCGCGGGAGCCCTTTGGTTTTGGGAGTGGCCGACGATGCTTTCTTAATTGCTTCCGACGCCTCGCCGCTTTTGCCTTACACCAAGCGCGTGGTGTATTTGGATGATGGTGAAATTTTGGAAATCACGCTGGAAAAATTTCAAATTTTTAATTTGAAGGATGAGCAGATTCAAAAAACCGCCGAGCAAATTGAATGGACCGAAGCGCAGGCGCAGAAACAGGGGTTTCCGCATTTTATGCTCAAAGAAATTTTTGACCAGCCGCAGGTTTTTCAGGATGCCCTGGCCGGGCGGCTGTTGCCGGGGGAAGGCGCGGCGCATTTGGGCGGTCTGAATTTGTCCGAAGAGGAATTGCGCCAAATTGAAAGGATTATCATTATCGCTTGCGGCACGGCGTTTTACGCGTCGCTCATTGGCAAATACGCGATTGAACACTGCACCGGTTTGCCGGTGTCAGTGGAGATTGCCTCGGAATTTCGTTATCGCGACCCGGTGATTTTGCCTAATACTTTAGTTCTAGCTGTGAGTCAGTCAGGTGAAACAGCCGATACCCTGGCCGCCATGCGCGAAGCCAAAAATAAAGGCGCGATTGTGATGGGCATTGTGAATGTAGTCGGTTCCACCATCGCGCGCGAGGCTGGCCGCGGAGTGTATATTCACGCCGGGCCGGAGCTGGCCGTGGCATCCACCAAGGCTTTTACCAATCAGGCGGCTATTTTAGTTTTGCTTGGTTTGCAGTTGGGCAGACAACGCCGCATTTCTTTGACCAAAGGCCAGCAAATTATTGAGGAAATAAAACAGATTCCTGAAAAAATGAAAAAGATTTTACAGCAGAGCGAAGATATTAAAAAAATCGCGGCCAAATATCAAAATTATGAACACATGTTTTTTTTGGGTCGCGGAATAAATTATCCTCTGGCCATGGAGGGCGCTTTGAAATTGAAAGAAATATCATATATTCACGCCGAGGGTTATCCGGCCGGTGAATTAAAACACGGCCCCATTGCCCTGATTGACGAGAATTGTCCGGTCTTTGGCATTATGACCAAAGATAGTTTATATGATAAAACACGCAGTAATATTGAAGAAATTTGCGCGCGTAAAGGTAAAGTGATTTTGTTAGCCACCGAAGGCGATGAAGAAGCGCGCCGCTTGGCCGAGGATGTAATTTTTGTGCCGTCCACCATGGAAATGCTCGAGCCGTTTTTAAATGTTTTGCCTTTGCAGTTGTTTGCTTACCACATGGCTGTTTTGCGGGGAAAAGATGTGGACCGGCCGCGGAACTTGGCCAAGAGCGTGACAGTGGAATAAGGTTGACATAATTTGGCCGATGTGCTATACTCGGTCGTTAGAGTTTTTTTTATTTTCCCGGCTTTCTTTTAGTTGTCATCCTGAATTTATTTCAGGATCTT
>CAYIOJ010000031.1:0-11497 GCA_964365025.1 uncultured Gammaproteobacteria bacterium | reverse complement strand
GTCGCCAGCGAGCCTGCCTGCCGGTAGGCAGGTAGCCCTCGGACACTTGGTCCCTTGGCTCTGCCGGCTAAGCGGCCAGCAACAGTAACTTTGCGCCCTTGTCTCGGCTTCACTAACAAAGTGGATGCCAAGGCAAGGGTCTTTTTTATTTTATCAATTTTGCTGTCTTTCCTTGTATTTCTTTTTTTGGTATAATGTAGGCATAACTTTTAAAATGGAGGAATATGAAACACCAACCTTTGTATCGTGAGGTCTTGCGCGAAGCCTGGGGGCTGACGCGGCATCATAAAATAATTTTAATCTTTGGCCTATTCGCGGCTTTTTTGGGCACGGGCGGGGCTTTAGAGGTTTTGGCGCGGCATTTTGATGCGCTGTTCAGCCCGCAATCATGGCAAATGCCTTGGACTTTTTCCTTTGGAAGTTTTGATTACTCAATGGGATTTTGGGTTTTGGCTTTGGGGATTTTGTTGTTGGGAATTGCCGTGCTTTTCGTTTTTACAGTCATTAATTCTTTCAGCACTTTGATTTTTGCCACTGATAAATTTAGAAAAGATAAAAAAGTGGATTTGGCCAAGGCCTGGCTCGCGATGAAGAAAAAATTCGCGCCAGTTTTGGGACTAGTGGTTTTTTTTAAAATTCTGATTATGGTTTTTGGGGCCTTGAGCGTGGCGCCGCTAGGGTTGATGATGAATGGCACAGCCGGAGTTGGAATGATTGCACTTTATCCTTTGGTTTTTTTATTCAGTATTTTGGCGATTTTGGTCTGTTCATTTTTATTAATTTACAGCACCGCTTTTATAATTTTGGAGGATTATAGATGGGGCGAGGCGATAAAGGAGAGTTGGCGTCTGTTCATTGGCCACTGGTTGGTGAATTTGGAAATGGCCGTGATTATTTTTTTCATCAATTTTTTAGCCGGACTGGTGACCATTATCGCGGCCGCGGTGATCGGCATTCCCGCCCTGATTGTCTTTTTATTTTCATTGTTTATTCAATTTCCGCCTTTGGCCACCGTGGCCGTTGTGCTCGGTTTGCTTTTATTTGTTTTAGTTGTCTTGTTAATTTCTTCGGTTATGGGCGCGTATCAAGTGGCGGCTTGGGTTCTACTGTTTAGAAGAATGCACGCGGGTACAGCGGTAAGCAAGTTGATTAGATTGGTGAGTTTTATTAAAAAATGAATTAAGGGGTGCGCATATTCTTTTTTGCAGTCCCCCGACACATCGGGGAGCAAAAAAAAGATATATGCGCGCCCCGAACAGTATGCCGTTGAAAATCACATCAGATGAACAAGAAGAGCAATTTGGTACCAAGATGAAACAGATCCAAATTGATCAAAAAGAAAAAGAAGCCGAAGCCGCGGCCATGGCTTTGGGCGCGCCCTACATTAATCTGTGGCGTTTTCCCATCACGGCCGAGGCCCTGCATTTGGTGCCGCCAATCCAGGCCGAAGAATTAAAAGCGATTTGTTTTTTCTTTAATGGCACGGAATTACGTTTGGGAGCGATTGACCCCACCAATCAAAAAGTCTTGGATTTACAGCATGAATTGGAAGAAAGAAATCATGCCACCTCCGTAATATATTTGATATCCGAACACAGTTGGCAGGAGGGGATGAAATTTTACGCCACTCTGCCGGTAATCAAAACGCGCACTCGCGATGTGATGATTAATGAAGCGGATATTGAACGGTTTGGCGCGGCAGTGGATTCGTTTATTGCTTTGGACAAACAAGTTAAAAGCGCTTCGGTCACTGATGTATTTTCCGTGCTGATTGCCGCGGCTTTAAAGTTTGACGCGTCGGATATTCATATTGAAGCAGAGGAAACAAAAATTGTGGCGCGATTTCGTTTAGATGGAATTTTAAATCCGGTGGCTGATTTGCCAAATGATTTGTGGACGCGGGTGATTTCTCGTTTAAAATTGATTTCCGGATTGAAAATCAATATTGTTGACAAGCCGCAAGACGGGCGATTCACTATCGCCATCAAAGGACAGAAGATTGACGTGCGCGTATCCACCATTCCCACGGTTTATGGTGAAAGCGCGGTGTTGCGTGTTTTAAAACCAATGGCCGTGGTGCAGTTTGAGAATTTGGGCGTCCGCGGGCAGGCTTTGGAAGAATTGCGGCGCCAGGTGGAGCGGCCGAACGGTATGATTATGACCACCGGTCCGACCGGTTCCGGCAAAACCACCACGCTTTACGCTGTTTTGCAAAAATTGAACGAGCCGGGCGTGAAAATTATTACTTTGGAAGATCCGGTGGAATATAAATTGGAGGGAATTAACCAAAGCCAGATTGACTTCAGCCACGATTACACGTTTGCCAAGGGGTTGAAATCAATTTTGCGCCAGGATCCGGATGTGGTGATGGTTGGTGAAATCCGCGATCTGGAAACGGCGGAAGTGGCGATTCAGGCCGCTTTGACCGGACACCTGATGTTATCCACCATCCACACCAACAGCGCCGCCGGCGCGATTCCGCGTTTTTTATCAATGGGCGTCAAGCCGTTTTTGCTGGCGCCGGCCCTCAACGCGGTGATTGGTCAGCGCTTGGTGCGCAAGTTGTGCGAGAAATGTAAAAAAGAGGCGGCGTTGGACGAGACTGCGGCTAAAAAAGTAAAAGAAACATTGGGTTCAATTCAGAATACGGCAGTGAAAATTGATTTGAATAATTTGAAGTTCCTCGCTAGCGGCGGCTGTGAGGCCTGTCAGGGATTGGGCTATAAGGGTCGTATCGGAATTTATGAAATAATGGTGATGAACAAGGAAATTGAACAATTGATTTTAAAAAATGAAGTGTCGGAATATGTGATGCAGGAAGTGGCGGTTAAAAATGGCATGATTACCATGGCCCAGGATGGGTTGCTTAAGGCCTTAGACGGGATGACTTCGGTGGACGAGGTGTTCCGGGTCGCTGAATAAAATTAATATTTTTTTAAAATAATTTTTATGCCACCACGCAAAAAATCAGCCGCGCCGCGCGCGAAAAAAAATAAAGAGGCCGCTGTGTTGGAAGATGTTTTTCCCGTTCGCGTAGACAGCGCCGAGGAAGTGTCGGCGCCGGAGGAGGGGTTTAATCCGTCACCCAGATTTTATCGGATTATCGCCACCGCTTTTTTAGCCGCGACCCTGCTTTTAGTGATTTTTGTCGTGTTTTTGACCGGCGGTAAAGCCACTATTTTTTTGAAATTAAAACCGCAGACAGTAAAGGCCAACACCAATTTGGCCGTGGTGGAAAAGCCGTCAGCCGGACAAGCGGGAGGATTAGTGTTAGGCACGGTGATTAAAGGAGAAAAGAATTTTTCTCCATCCGGCGGCACGGAAATTCCCGCGGCGGCCACGGGCGAGGTAGTTTTGTACAATAAAACAAACAGTTCTCAACCGTTGGTGGCCACTACGCGTCTGTTGAGTTCTGAAGGAATGTTATTTAGATTGAAAAAATCCGCGACTGTGCCGGCTGGTGGCCAAATTAAAGCTGAAGTTTATGCTGATAAACCTGGCAAAGAGGGCGAAATTGGGCCGACTAAATTCATTATTCCGGGACTTTCTGAAATTAAACAAAAAGACATTTACGCGGAAAGCAAAACTAAAATGAGTGGCGGAGTCAGACATATTTCAGCTTTGAGCGAAGCGGATTTGAAATCGGCCGAGGAAGCATTAGTGGCTGATTTGTACAGCGCCGGTCAGGGGAAGTTGGTGAATATGGCGAAAACATCCAGCAGTGTTTATGCCGCCGGTTTATTCACTTATGTGAAAAATTCAGTGAAAACCGATGCCAAAATTGGCGCGGTGTCTGATTCTTTCAAAATGACCGGCGAGATTCAGGTGGTGGGAGTGTTTTACAATCCGGCTGATTTGCGCGATATACTTTTGAAACAAGTTGAAGAAAATTTATCTGCCGGCGAGCAGTTGAGCGGCAGTTCAGTTGCTCCATCAATTCAAATTAATAAATATGATCTAAGCGCGGGTACGGCTGATTTGCGCGTGGCACAGGAATTTTTAGTTAAAGCCGCTTACTCTGATGATTTATTGGATAAAAATAAATTATTGGGCCAGCCCAAAGACGCGGCGATCGAATATCTGCGGAATTTTTCTTGGGTTGATGACGCGGGAGTCACTACCAAGCCGGCGTGGTCAAAGAAGTTGCCGCGCGAGGCGAGCAAAATTGAGATAAAGGTGAGTGAGTAGCGTGGTTACGATGAGGTCGTTGAAAAACTATTGGTCTACGGATGCCTATTGACAATGCCTATTGACAAAATTCTCAAAATGTGCTATTATATAAAGTTGAAATAGCCGTTCTTTTTAATTAAAATAAGTTTCTTTCCCAGCTTTCTTTTGGTGTTTTATTTAATAATGTCATTCTTAGCGAAACGAAGTGGAGCGAAGAATCTTATTGACCATCAAAACAAAGCTGGGAATGTGTCCCGGCTAGACAACCAATTAGGAGGAATCATGTTTCGCAGCAAATGGTTCATTTGGTGCTTGGCACTGGCGGTTCTGTGCGGCGCTACCTCCTGCACTTACAAGTACAAGTGCCCGGAAGATGGACAGCTCAAGGCCAAGAGCAAGAGCGAGATGGTTGCCGCCGAGCATGGCTTCACCGTGGTTGAGGATGTGCCCTTGACCGAGTGTAAGGCCAGCGACCTTGAACTCGTCCCCTTCCTTCAGTCGGAGGATGGTGGCCGTATTGGTGGCGAGACGCTGCGTAAGCGCGCCGTGACTCTCAAGTCCAACCTGGGCTTGATGGACGCCAAGCGTCTGCTGGACAACCAGTCGGAAATCCCGATTGAGTTCAGGGGTAAGGTGCTCGTCTTTACCGGCACATTTTTGCGCGATTCCGACGGCAGCCTGCATGTCTCGTGTCTCTACGGGAATGGCGACCGCTGGTGTCTGAGCTTCTACTGGATTGACAACGACTTCGGCGACAACAGCCGCCTTCTGCGCTGCAAGTCGTAGTCCTCGGTTTCTAGGTTCCTCGGCTCTTCCAACAAAGTGGCCTAGGAACCTTGGCAACTCTGACCCTCAACCACCCCTCTTGATGTGTGGAACACATCGAGAGGGGCTTTTTTATTTTTCGTTTTTTTTGTCTTTTTTAATAATTTTTGGTATACTCAATCCAGATTTTACAGACACTGCGCAGGCTATGCCTGCCATGCAAGTATGGTTTGCGCGTGTAGAATCTCGCCATTTCATTTTTCAGAATGCGGTCGGCTTCGTCCCGACATTTGTCGCGGCAAGGTTTATCGCAGTGTAAGAACGAAGTGGATTCATTGAAGATACTTGGTGCAATGTGTTAGGGAGATAACTTCTCCGAATTATATTCAACCCGGAGAGTATTCAATGGGTGGTGGCTTGGAAGACACATCGCATAATTTTGCGCGATTCCGACGGCAACCTGCATGTCGCGTGTCTCTACTGGAATGGCGACCGCTGGTATCTGAACTTCAACTGGATTGACAACGACTTCAACGACAACAACCGCCTTCTGCGCAGCCAGTCTCTTCACAGCTCCCTCGCCATTATTGTGTCGGGGGAGTTTCTTTTTGAAACGGTTCTATCATTTTCATCCAGCCGCCAAGCATATTCCCGGCGGAAAACAATTTATGAGACATTTGAGCATATTGGTTCGCGTCTAATCCTTTTGCTTCCCACAGGATGGAGATAAAAAATTTAAGGTTATCAAGTTTGCGATTAAATTGTTTTAAAAACATCAGTTTGTCTTCCCGTTTGGTATATTGCGCTGTCAGCGATAATTCCAAAGCGTCAATAAACAATTTGTCTATTTTCACGCCAAGCGTGTATCGGCTAAGCCGAGGCAAGTGCGGTAAAAAATTATGCCACAACAAATAACAATCTTTGAGTATCACGATAATCGGCAATTCCGCGCTTCGTTGGGGGGGGGGATTAACAGGCAAATAGATTATTACATCATGCCATACACAGGATTCTGTATCCTTTTTTCGCCAAAACATTTATTGTTGATTCATTTTCCGGTCAGGATAACAAAGGCGTGCATAAAGCGATAAATCAATTTAAATCATCAGTTGGTAAAGTGAGCAAAAATTATACAACCAATTGTTGGGTTTTGAAATGCGATGTTAAAAAATTCTTCGCCAGCATTGACCATGAAATTTTATTGAGCATACTTAATGAATATATTCCGGACAAAGATAATGTCGGTTTGTTAAAAAATATAGTTGAAAGTTTTGAAACTCTGGATTCCCGCTTCCGCCTGCCTGCCGGTAGGCATGGCGGGAATGACAAAATTGGTTTGCCCTTGGGCAATTTAACATCCCAGCTTTTTGCCAATGTCTATATGAATGTTTTTGACCAATGGGTGAAACACAAATTAAAAGTTAAACACTATATTCGCTACGCCGATGACTTTGTTTTTCTTTCACGAGATAAATTGTGGCTGAAAAATATCGTCCCGCAAATTCGGCAATTTTTATCAGAAAAATTAAAATTGACCTTGCATCCCGATAAAATGTTTTTAAAAACAACCGCTTCCGGCGTTGATTTTCTTGGCTGGGTGCATTTTCCCAAGCACAGGATACCGCGTGCCGTGACTAAACGACGAATGTTTTTTAGAATTAAGGAAACGCCCAGACCGGAAACGCTTCAATCTTATTTAGGATTGTTGAAACACGGCAACACCGCCAAGGCGCGGCAGGAGCTTTTGGGGAGATATTGGGTGTGGCAGAGCTAATTTAGTATAAACAGTTAGTGAATAGAAAGGTTGACAGCTTTTAGCAGGTGGTTTACAATGTAATCAATAAAGAGCTTCGCTTAGGCGGAGAATTTGGGTGGAACCGCGGGCGGATTTAAAATGGTTAGATATTTAATCCTCTCGTCCCAAAAATTGACTTTTGTTAATTTTAGGGATGGGAGGATTTTTATGAAAGGGCCGATTTTAAAAGGTAAAAGAGTGAAATTACAGCCGATTCAATTGGCTGACGCACCTGATTTTGTGCGTTGGTTTGGAGATAAAAAGGTAGCTGTTTATCTTTTGCGCCAGACGCCAATGTCGTTGCGAAAAGAAAAGGCGTGGATTCAAAAAATATTAAAATCAAAAGACAGAATTATTTGGTCAATTTATAATGAAGATGGAAAACTGATTGGCAATACCGGATTGACCGTTGACGCGAAAAACAAAGCGGCGAGTTTTGGCATTATGATTGGGGAAAAAGACCAATGGGGCCAGGGCTATGCCGGTGAATGTTTATCACTAATCGGCAATTTTGTTTTTGGAAAATTAAAATATAATCGGTTGGAGTTGGAGGTCTACATGAAAAACAAACGCGCTCTGCGTGTTTATGCCAAAGCCGGATTTTTATTGGAAGGAGTAAAACGGCAAAAATTAAAAAACGCCATTACCAAAAAATTTGAAGACGCCGGCATTATGAGTATTTTATCAAAAGAATGGAAATTTTAATTTAAAAAAATATGTCTCAAGAAAAAATAGATATTATACGGCATTCCTGCGCCCACCTCGTGGCGGCGGCAGTGCAAGAATTATATCCTCAAGCCAAATTTGGCGTGGGGCCGGTGGTGGAAAATGGCTTTTATTATGACATCGATTTCGGCCAGAACATCGGCGAGGAAACATTGGCCAAAATTGAAGACAAAGCCAAGGAATTGGCCAAAAGCAACGCGGTTTTTGAGCGGCAGGAAATGCCGATTGATCAAGCCATCGCCTTTTTTAAAAAACTCGGGCAGGATTATAAAGTGGAATTGCTTAATGATATTAAGAAATTCGGCACCACCAAAATGAAAGAAATTGAGGCGGCTAAGGAATTAGCCAATTTTGATAAAGAAAAAGTTTCAATTTATCAGACCGGCCAGTTTGCGGATTTGTGCCGCGGGCCGCATGTAGCCTCGGCTAAAGAAATTGGCGCGTTTAAACTAACCAAATTGGCCGGCGCTTATTGGCGCGGCGACCAAAATAACGCGCAATTGCAACGCGTTTACGGCGTGTGTTTTGCCACAGCCAAAGAATTGGATGAATATCTGCGCCTGCTGGCCGAGGCGGAAAAGAGAGACCATCGTAAAATCGGCAAGGAATTGGATTTGTTTCATATTGATGAAATGGTTGGTTTGGGCTTGCCGCTGTGGCACCCCAAAGGAGCGATGCTTTGGCGGATTATTGAGGATTTTTGGTATAAAGAGCATTTAAAAGCCGGTTATGATTTGGTGCGTTCGCCGCACATCGGCAACAAAGCGCTGTGGGAGACATCCGGCCATTGGGGTTTTTACAATGAAAGCATGTATCCGCCTTTGGAAGTTGGCCAAACTTTGAAAGAAAATCAGGAAAAAACCGCGGCGAAAGAATCGGAGCAATATCTGATTAAGCCGATGAACTGTCCTTTTCATGTGCAAATTTATAAAAATAAACTGCATTCTTATCGTAATTTGCCTTTTCGCTGGGCCGAATGCGGCACGGTCTACAGATTTGAGAAAAAAGGAGAATTGTCAGGCTTAACGAGAGTGCGCGGTTTCACGCAGGACGACGCGCATATCATTTGCCGAGCCGACCAGGTTGAAGAAGAATTGAAACGAGTGATTGATTTTATTCTTTTTATGTTTGGTTCATTTGGTTTTGATATTAAGAATATCAATGTTTATCTATCGGTCAGAGATCCGGCTTCTGATAAATATGCGGGAACAAACGAGGGTTGGAATTTTACCGAAGGCGTTTTGGAAAAAGTGGCTAAAGAAAAGGGCTTGAATTACAGCAGGGATATTGGCGGCGCGGTGTTTTACGGTCCGAAACTGGATTTTAAAGTAAAGGATTGTCTGGATCGGGAATGGCAATGTTCAACCTTGCAGTTTGATTTTAATCTGCCCCAGCGATTTTCTTTATCATATGTCAATAATCAAGGTCAGGAAGAACAGCCCTATATGTTGCATCGGGCGCTGTTCGGCTCTTTTGAAAGATTTATCGGTTTGCTGATTGAGCATTATGCCGGCGCGTTTCCGGCGTGGCTCTCTCCGGTGCAGGTGATTTTGGCGCCGGTGTCAGTGAAGCATGTGGAGGGTGCCAGAGCCTTAGCCGCGGAATTTATAGCCACTGGATTGCGAGTAGAAATTGATGATAGCGATGAGACAGTCGGCAACAAAGTACGCAAAGCCGTGGGGCAAAAAGTGCCGTATGTTTTGGTGATTGGCGACAAGGAATTAGGCGGAGGGGATTTAATGGCGCGAGTGCGAGGAGAAGACAAGCCGATAAATATTAGTAAGGCGGAATTTATTGAGCGGGTGGTTAGAGAAAATAAAGAGAGATAAAACAAAAATCGCCCCGATGTCGGGGCGATTTTTGTTTTATTACCAGTTTCTGAAAACCGGAGGTGCTGGACGCGCGATTTTTTTTACCACTGGTCTGCCCGCGGCAGTCGCGTTGGCTTCGTATAAATCAGTCAGCGCCAGAAAATGGCGGTAGTTTTCCGGTTGTTTTTTAAATACGATTTTTAATCGTCCGGCTAATTTTCCGCCTTCGGACAAATCATTAAATTTAGCGCCTTCCAATTTAAGTTGTTCTTCCAGTTTAAGTTTATATGGATTTAGCATTTCTTCCTTAGTGTCCATGATGGCTTTATTCAGGATTTGTTGTTCGCCTTGGAAGTTCGCATCGGCCAGTCTTTCCATCAAGGCGGCATTGGCCAAAATCAACTGTTCACTGCCGTCTTGCTTGAAAAACATGCTTTTGATACTGTTTTCCAATTGTTGTTTCGCGTTTATTACGGCTTCCGGCGATATTTCTTGTTCCTCTTCTAGCGCCGGCGGCAAATTCACCTCAACTTTGCGTTTAGGCTTGGCCGGTTCGGGTTTGAAAATAATTTTATGCTCGCCGGCTTGGATGGTTGGCTTTTTAGCTATTGGTTTTTCCGGTTTTTTCTCCTCAATTGGCGGTGTCTTTTCAATAATTTGGGCGCGTGCACGCAAAGCTACATATCCGCCCGGTGTTGCTCCGCCTATGGTGATTCTTTTTGATCTTGTGTCGGTTGCTTCTTGTTTTTGTCCATCATTATTTTCTAAATTTTGAGCTGTGTTTTTCGTTTCCTCTACTCTTTTTTTTGCTTCTGCCACAGCTTTCCAGGCGCGCTGGTAAACGATTTCACTTGCCAATGTTTGAGAAGTTGATGTGTTAATGACCGCTGTTTCTAATTTATCTAATTCTTCCGGCGGAGTGTCGGCGTCTTGCCAAGCTTGACGATAGGCGATTTCAGCGGCCGAAGGTTTGCCGATTTTTAAACCAGAAAAAAAGCGAGCCAACGCGCCCGGCCGTTGTTTTTTAGCTTCGATTAGCGCGTCTTCCGCGTCAACTAATTTTGCGTTGGCCTCTTCAAGATCTTTTTGCGCCGCGCGTTTTCGCGCTTCTTTCAATTCCGGAGTCACGCGGATTTTTTGGAAACGAGCATTGGGGTCTTGTTTATTTTTAGCCATGTTTGCGTCTGATTCACGCATCTCTTTTAAAATTTTTGCTTTTAATTCTTTTATGGCCGCTGCTTTTTTATGGGCTTCCCGCTCAACTAATTCTTCAGCCATTTGAAAAATAGGCCTGTCTTTTTTCCCTTCTTCACCGTAGCTTTTTTCAAAGCTTTTTCCAACATAATCTCTATATTGTTCTGCTTTTTTTGACTTTTCAGTTGCTTTGAATAATTTTTCTCTTGGCCCAAGATCAGCTACTCCGGCTTGAACAACATCCCCTGTTTTTGAAGAAGGAGCGCCAAGTTTTGTTTTAATTTGTTTAGGAGTTTCTTCTTCCGCGGATTCCTGCAATTTTAACTCTTCTGACTCCTCTGGATTAAATGAACGAGCTTCGTTACCCATATAATTTTATGTTTAAATAAGTTATTTATATTCAGACTGTCCAAGAACTGTCATTGCGAGGAGCGAAGCGACGAAGCAATCTCATATTTAAGCTGTGAGATTGCTTCGCTTCGCTCGCAATGACATAAAAAAAGAGTTGTTGGACAGTCTGATAATTTCATTCGCTCGCAAAAGAAAATTCTTTTCTTTTGTCTCGCTCATTTCGATTATAGCACCATAAAACCAAAAAGTCAAGCAAGTACCTTGACTTTTTTAGCCGATTATATTAAGATGACGAGTTCCTTTAGGGGGTGAAAAATGAAAGGAAAAAGACAAGACGCGGTAAGCCGTTTGTTGGCTCGATTGCTTGTGTATAAAGTGCAATGGTCGCCAGACGGGAGATTGCGAATCGGCCTGATTTGCGGGCCGAATGTCTGGCTTACCATGATGGAGATTGATGTCGCCGGATTTGAACGATGGGCAAAGAAAGTTCGTCGAGTGGGAGTACATCAAATTGGCGAACCAGCACCATCTTGGTGGACAGTTCTGGATGTCTGCGGCGCCGGTCCGGAATTGGCAAATGATAGGTCTGAGCAGGATGGTTGGTTCTTTTCTTTCCAAGTCCAACCGCCGCCAGGCGGTCAAGAGCAGACTTGGGAAAAGAATCTGCTGTTAGTTGTCTTTCAAG
>CAYIOJ010000030.1:0-11543 GCA_964365025.1 uncultured Gammaproteobacteria bacterium | reverse complement strand
AAGCGAAGCGAAATAATGTCTCGGATAAAAAGCCGAGACAGCAAAATTGAGACATTATTTCGCAAAGAGCTTTGGAAACAAGGTTTTCGTTATCGGAAAAATTCCGGCAAATATTTTGGAAGGCCAGATGTTGTTTTGAAAAAGTATAAAGTTGTCATTTTTGTTGATTCATGTTTTTGGCACGGATGTAAAAAACATTGTCGTATTCCGTTCGTCCGCAAAAATTATTGGACACAAAAAATAATCAGAAATGTGGCAAGGGATAAAGAAGTTTCAAAACATTACAAAAAACAGGGCTGGAAAGTTTTCAGAATTTGGGAACATGAGTTATTAAAAAATTTTGATAATACCACAAAAAATATAATAGAATGTTTTAAGTAGACGCTATGGAATGGACTAAATTAAAATACTCAAGGAAACAAATTGATAAGGCGGGAGAACAATTGACCTCTGCTGGCATCTCATCTGATTTACGGGGTTCATCTTTAGATATATTAAGTAATTGGAGATCTGCACACAACTTCCCATTACATATTTTTGCCGTAAGACTACACCGTGTTGTTAATCAAATTGATGCAAACGCATTGGTTGTTCGCCGTCTTAAGCGCATTCCTTCAATTCTTAAGAAGCTTGAGCGTGACCAAACGAAAACTATGAAAATGTCTCAGATGCAAGATATTGGAGGATGTAGGGCGGTGCTTGCAGACATTGCGAAAGTTAGGCAACTTAGTGATGAATATTATCACATTGATAAAAATACCAAAGGTAGGCATTGTGATATAAAGCATTATTTCAAAAACAGAAAAGACTATATTGTTGAACCTAAGCCCGATGGTTATAGAAGTATTCATTTAATATACAAATACCGTAGTGATAAAAACAAAGAGTACGATGATTTGTTAATTGAGATACAAATTAGAACTAAACTTCAACACTATTGGGCCACTGCCGTTGAAACAGTAGATCATTTTACTAAACAGGCAATAAAATCTAACGAAGGTCAGAAAGATTGGCAGGATTTTTTCAGATTGGTTAGCTCTGCTTTTGCCAATATGGAAGCAACTCCAATAGTACCCGGAACCCCCAGTGAAGCCTTAGAACTAAGGCGTGAGATACAATCCTTAGCAAAAAAACTGAAGGTTGTCAGAAAAATGAATGAATGGGCAAAAATTCATAAGATTATTGAGAACTTTGAGAAAGGAGCAAAAGAAAAATTCGATTTTTATCTTTTAAATTTGGATCTTTCGACAAAAGAATTAAAAATTTCAGCTTATAGAAAATCTCAAGAGGAATTTGCAAATTCAGAATATTCTAAACACGAAGAAAGAATGATAGCAAACAATGAAGATAGGGACATTGTTCTCGTTTCAGCGGAAACGACAAGAGAGCTACGAAGAGCTTACCCTAATTATTTTTTAGATACAAAAGAATTTGTAAATAAATTGAGTGAATATTTTCAAGAAACTACATCTAAAAATGGTATAGAAAAATAAACCTATCGAAAAATCCGCCAGACTTATTTTATTGAATAATCCACCGCATTTCGACCCTTATTTGACTTTGGCTTCGGCACCTCAAACCACTCTGGATGAACTTTGAAAATAGCCCGTAATTCTTGTATACTTTTATCAATATCCTTGAATTTGAGCCACATTTTAGGTTCTAACTTGCGGACATCGTGCCCGCCAAGTTTCAAAATTCTGATTTATGTTAAAAAAACAACAAAACAACTACGCATACATAGACGGAGCAAATTTACACAAAGGAATTTTTGATTCCGGTTGGATACTTGATTACGCGCGATTCAAGGTGTGGTTGACTGAAAAGTATGGAGTAAAAAATGCTTATATTTTTATTGGATTAATACCAAGATATAAAGAACTTTATAAATACTTGCAAGAATCCGGATTTACTCTAATTTTTAAAGAAGTGATTTATGATGGCGATGGCAAGCCAAAGGGAAACTGCGACGCTGATCTTGTTTTGCAAGCAACCTCTGATGCGTACGAAAATAAATTTGAAAAGGCGGTTATTGTCTCAAGTGATGGTGATTACGCCGGTTTGATAAAATTCTTGAAAAAACACGGAAAATTAAGAGTCGTATTGTCTCCGCATACAAAAGACAAATGTTCCATTCTTCTTAAAAGAACTGATGCCCCAATAACATATCTGAACGATGTTCACATATTCATTAAAAAAGAAAAAGCCCCCGATGCGGACAAAACCGCACAGGGGTCTTTTTCGTGAGTATTAACTATATAATAGCATATTCATATTTAATGTCAATAGCGATTGTGGATAAATTAAAATCATCTTTATTTTTCTTAAATCTTAATTATGTCTGACTATAAAATTGCCGATATCGGCCTCGCTGATTGGGGTCGTAAAGAAATTGAACTGGCGGAAAAAGAAATGCCGGGATTAATGTCTCTGCGTAAAAAATACGGCGAGACAAAGCCGTTGCAAGGCAGCCGAATTGCCGGTTGTTTGCACATGACTATCCAGACCGCCGTGTTAATTGAAACATTGGTGAAATTGGGCGCGGAGGTGCGCTGGTCTTCTTGCAATATCTTTTCCACCCAAGATAACGCGGCCGCGGCAGTTGCGGCAATGGGTGTGCCGGTGTTTGCCTGGAAAGGGGAGACCGAAGAGGACTATTGGTGGTGCGTGGAGCAAAGTTTGAAATTTGCCAATGGCTTGGGACCAAATTTACTTTTGGATGATGGCGGAGATCTGACACTGGTGACTCATGAAAAACATCCGGAAATGTTAAAAGAAATCAAAGGCGTGTCTGAAGAAACTACTACCGGCGTGCATCGTTTGTATCAAATGGCGGAAAAAGGGACGCTCAAAATCGCGGCTATCAATGTAAATGATTCTGTTACTAAATCAAAATTTGACAATAAATATGGTTGCCGCGAATCATTGGCTGATGGCATTAAGCAGGCCACCAATGTGATGATTGCCGGCAAAATTGTGATTGTTGCCGGCTATGGCGATGTTGGCAAGGGCTGTGCCCAGAGCATGCGGGGATTTGGCGCGCGCGTAATTATCACGGAAATTGACCCCATTAACGCCCTGCAAGCGGCCATGGAAGGATTTGAGGTGACTACTATGGAAGAAGTGGCACCTCAAGGCGATATTTTCGTCACCACTACCGGCTGTTGCGACATAATTACCGGCGCGCATATGAATAAAATGAAAGACGGCGCGATTGTTTGTAATATCGGACATTTTGACAGTGAAATTGATGTGGCTTGGCTCACAACGCAGAAAGATATCAAAGAAATCAATATCAAGCCACAAGTTGATAAATTCACTTGGCCTGATGGCAAATCAATAATTTTACTCTCGCGCGGACGCTTGGTGAATTTGGGCAATGCCAATGGACATCCTTCGTTTGTGATGAGCTCATCTTTTACCAACCAAATACTCGCGCAATTGGCGCTATGGCAAAATGACGGCCATTATGAGCGCGGAAAAGTATACACTCTTTCCAAAGAATTGGACGAAGAAGTGGCGCGCCTGCATTTGCCGCATCTTGGTGTAAAACTAACCAAACTCACTCAAAAACAATCTGACTACCTCGGCGTGCCTTTGAATGGCCCATTCAAGGCGGAGAATTATAGGTATTAAAAGGGGCTGATTTGCAATAATTGTATCAAAATGATACAATTAAAGTGTTAAAATGATACGATTAAATTTAATCAGTTTTTTATGTTAACCCAGCGACAAAACGCTATTTTAGAATATTTACAAAAAGTGGAAAAAGCTCCGCAAAGCGCTATTTTGGCATTTATTGCCACTAAATTTGATGCGGTTTCCAAACCGACGGTATTGCGAGATTTAGATGTTTTATTATCAGCCGAGTTGGTGGAGAAAAAAGGCAAAGGACGCGGAGTGATTTATTTATCCAAAAATAAAAATCCCTTTTTATTTCATTTTGACGCGGACAATTATTTTAAATTATCGCAAGATCAAAGAGAGATTAAGAAAATGTTTAATTGGGAAGTTTTTGATTATCCTAAAAATTTTTTCACGGCTTCAGAAATTAAACGACTTGAGTCAGCTAATATGGAGTATAGGAGAAAGCGCGCGAAGATGGACGCGGCGGGTTTGCGTAAAGAATTTGAACGCATCACCATTGAACTTTCTTGGAAATCATCGCATTTGGAAGGCAACACTTATTCTTTGCTTGAAACCGAAACATTGATTAAAGAAGCGCGCGAGGCAGAAGGCCATTCCAAAGAAGAGGCCACAATGATTCTTAATCATAAACGCACGCTGGATTTTATTTTAGAAAATAAAGGACAGTTTAAATTATTGCGCGCGCCGCAGTTGCGAGCGGTGCATTCATTGTTGATAAAAAACTTAGGTATACCGGATGATTTTCGCAGTATTTTGGTTAGAATTACCGGCACTAATTATCAGCCCTTGGACAATAGGTTTCAAGTAGAAGACGCAATAAACAAAATTATTGAAGTCGTTAACAAAGAAGAAAATCCGCCAGCCAAGGCGCTTTTAGCAATCGCGCTTATTTCTTATGCTCAGCCGTTCGTAGATGGCAATAAACGCACCAGTCGGCTGATTGCCAATGCTTTGCTCTTGGCGCATGATTGGTGCCCGATGTCTTTGCGGAGCATGGATGAGACGACTTATAAAAAGGCAATACTTTTGTTTTATGAACAAAATAGTTTAGATTTGCTTAAACAATTGTTTATTGAACAATTTGAATTCGCGGTGAAGAATTATTTTGGTTAAAATGACATAGAAAAAGCATGCTCATCACTGAAAAAAATATTCTAAATTTGGATTGGCGATTTTACATTTCGCGCAATGTACAAATGTGGCACGACTCTTTGTATATAATTTATGGTACGAAAGGATGTAAAAAGTATGATTTACCGAGTTTGATTCATACCAGAATACATCGAAATAGCGTAAATACGGATTTTTATTGTTTGCACGAAGGCAAATATAATCGTGATAAATCCGCTGAAAAGTTGGAAAAAATGCTTCAAAATCCAAAATATATTATTTTTTTAAAAAAAGAATTTAAAAAAGATTGTACGAAATTAATTAAAATTTCCAAATCCACATTATCAATTTACAACTCATTAAAAAAATTCTTTGAGTTTTACGGACTATGCGCACCAATGCTGGAAATAACATCTCTTGCTAGTAAAATTTTAACCAATCGAGCGATAAATTTATTAAAGAATTATAAAGAAAAAGATGCCATTTTGGCCTTTTACTCTTCACCAAAACAATTGTCACCTGTACAAAAATTGGATAAAGAATTGGACAAATTGCCGCCGAATTTAAAAAATATTGAAGCGGTAGTCGAGCGGCTTTGGAAAAAATATCAATGGATTCCTGTAAATTTTGTGGGCGAGCCATGGAGTAAAGAAGATTTTATTGGGAAAATAAAAAATCATAAAAAAACGGAAAAAAAGAATTTTTCCAAACCAAAAGAAAAAATTACCCCGGAATTAAAACAAATTTTACATTTACTTTCGGAAATCGCCTTTCTTAATGAATATCGCAAAGCGGCTTTTTCCCAGGCCTGTTTTAATATCAGGCCAATTTTAAATAAGATAGCTTTAACCAATAATCTCAATGGTTGGAAAGATCTAAACAGTTTGTCGCACGATGAAATTTTGGATTTATTGAAAACAGGCAATACATATCAAACACAGCTAATTAAAAAAAGTGGCAAACTCCGCGCCATTTATGTCACCACTGGGACAGATAAATATTCATTTTTAAGCGACAAACTGATTAACAAATTTGAAAACAAATTTGGACTTAGGGCTGATGGATTGAAGCAAGCTGAAGGAACGCCGGCCAATAAAGGAAAAATTACAGGGATGGCCAAAGTGATTTCCGGTCCGGAAGAATTTCATAAATTTAAAACCGGTGATATTTTGATTGCTCAAATGACCTCGGTTGATTTTTTGCCAATCATGAAAATGGCAGGGGCATTTGTTACCAATGAGGGCGGTATGGCCTGTCATGCCGCAATTGTCGCGCGCGAATTGAATATTCCATGCATCATCGGCACCAAAATTGCGACTAAAATCTTTAAAGACGGCGATTTGGTGGAGGTGGATGCAGAAAAGGGAATCGTGAGAAAAATAAAATGACTTCCGCACAAATCAAAAAACTAATTCTTTCTTATCAATGGGAACGCTGGCTAGAGCGGCCGTTCGGCACTTTCTTTTTGTCATTTTTTAAAGAAAGTTTGGAACGCAGGGTGATGAAAAAAACCGGCGTCAACGCCCAGTACCCGCTCTTTTTCTTTGAGCGCGGGGCCTGGTATATCAACCGAAAATCGCTGGCACCGTTTCACCAAGAATTGGAGGATTATTTAAAAAAAGGCGGTTCTATTTTTAAAATTACCGCCTCTTGCCAAAAATTTTATCGTCAAAGCAAAAAACAAATCAATGATTTATTGAAGAACAAGCGCGATACTGTTTGGAAGGCGACAAAAATTAAAGATATTTTGTCTCTTTCCACCAGTTATGTTTGGTTGGCTCATGGTTTGGATGATTATTATTCAAAAAAACTGCATCAGGAGGTGCCAAAATACATAACAGGCGACATTGAAAGATTCATCGGCGATATGAGTTTTCCGAGCAAAAAAACGGCTTATGAAATAATGAAGGATGCGATCCGTAAAGGCGAAAAAGCAGAATTGATAGTTAAAAAATTTGGCTGGATCAAAGCTCGGGATGGTTTTGCGGATGGATTTACCAAGGAAGAGATTAAACAATTGCGTAAAGAGTTGATTAAAAATAAAAAATTGAATGAATACAAAAAAATTAAAATTCCTAAATCCTTACTTCGTTTGGCCAAGGAAACGCAAGAACTGGTTTATTTCAGAACTTTCCGCACTGATGTTTTATATGAATTACTTTATATGGCGCGGCCTATTTTTTCTGAATTAGCGCGGAAATACGGACTCACTTATCAGGAACTAAAAAATTATTCTTTATTTGATTTACTTGCTGGAAAAATCAAAAAATATCCTGACGAAATTTCTTGCGCTTGCTATAAAGGACAATTATTTTACTTTGACAAGCCGCTTTTGCCGTTACGATCTATTGGCAACCAACTGATTAAAGGGACTATTGCTTTTAAGGGAATAGTCAGGGGCACAGTAAAAATTGTTCGTAGAGTAGAAGAATTGCTAAAAGTAAAACAGGGCGATATTTTAGTCACCCAGATGACTTTTCCCTCGTTTATAATGGCCATGGAACGCGCGGTGGCTTTTGTAACCGATGAAGGCGGCATCACCTGCCACGCGGCCATTGTGGCGCGCGAAATGCGTAAACCGTGCATCATCGGCACCAAAATTGCCACCAAGGTCTTGAAAGACGGTGATTGGGTGGAAGTTGACGCGGAAAAGGGGATTGTGAAAATTATAAAGTAAAAAAACTACATGAAAATTAATATAAAAAAATGGCAACCATATTTAACTCGGCCATTTGATTTGTTTGGCAGTTGGTTGTGGCAGGGCTGGTATGAATCCAAATACATGCAGGAAGCTTTGGGATTCAAGATGGATGAAGTGCTATTTGTGGAAATTTCAAAGCATTTAGTTACTCAATATCATACTCGAGCCCAGTTGAAATTATTGAATAAAAGCTTTAGATATTTGTTATACAAAAAACCCAAGCGATTGGAAAAATTTCTGCAACATGGAGTAAATTTAACTCACCAAGCCGATGTAGTATTAAAGAAGCGTCACGGTGGTTTTAAAAATTTTGCTTCGGCTTTGGATTTTTTCAATGAAGTAATATTTTTCACTACGGTTTTTCCGTATTTTCCCTCGAAAGTTCTGCTGGCGGATGAAATGTTACCCCCGAAGATAAATAAACTTTGTGCCAAACTGCGCTCTACATCATATTATCCATCTTTAATAAAAAAAATTATTTTACCACTAGCTCCTCACCACTTTTTGCGAGAATTAGAAAAAAAACACGGTAGCAAAAGATTCATTTACCAAAAATCAAAAGGGCGAGAAACAATCGAATGGATCAGTAACCCCCAAACGATTGTCAAACAAATCGAAGGCGAAATAAAATCCAATCAAATCAAAGGTGTAAGCACTTATTTGGGCAAAGTTAGTGGGCGTGTCCATGTAATTTTGGATTTTATGAAGCCGGGAGTTATGAAAAAAGGGCAGATTTTAGTATCTATTAATTCCAATCCGCATTTAATGCCATTAATTCGCAAAGCTGGGGCTTTGGTAACTGACGAAGGTGGAGTGACTAATCATGCGGCAATTATCTCTCGCGAACTCAAAATTCCTTGCGTTATCGGTACTAAGATTGCGACGAAAGTTTTGAAAGACGGTGATTTGGTGGAAGTTGACGCCAATCGTGGAATTGTTAAAATAATTAAACGCGTTTAAAAATATGCCAATTAAAATTATTACTGACAAAATTACCCTATTAGAAGTCAAAGAAATCGCCAAAGCGACCTTTGGCGATATGGCTAAGGCCGTGGTGGATATTGAAAAACAAATAATGGCTATTGGCGGAGAAATTCACGCCGATGCCGAACAATTACTGCTGGAAAATGGCAGCCGACAAGAAAATCTTTGGGGTATTAATATCTATCCGGAAAATAGTTCGGACGAACGCATTCAATTTGAATCGCTTATCAATATTCGGCCGGCGCAAAACAACCGAGCCATGACCGTGCAAGATGAAAAGATACGACAAACAATCGCTGCCGTGGTAAATAAACTAATCACTTAATATGGACGCGCAAAAATGGCAATCTTATTCTCTGGCCTTTCAAATGGGCAATATCGGCGCGGAAGTAACTCGTCTGTTAAATTGGCAGGTCAAGGGAGATGCTGGGCAAATGGAAAAATCGCTCGCTCGCGCGTTGGAATTGATTGATTTAACCATTGACGACCTGCGCTGGAATAAAAAAGAACTGTGCCGTTTGCGCGAGGTGTTGTGCTCCAAAATCTTCGCGCCGGAAACCTATAATGCCACTAATGAACAATTAAATAATTATTTTATGCCATTTGCGATTTTGGCCAGAAAATATGCCTCACATTAAATTTTTCAAAAATATCTCTAAAAAAGATGTCGCCAGCGCTGGCGGCAAAGGCGCTTCACTTGGTGAAATGACTGGCGCAAAAATTCCAGTACCACCTGGGTTCGTGGTACTAGCCGCGGCTTTTGATCGATTTCTGGAAGAAACACAATTAAAAGAAGAAATCGCGGCGCGATTAAAAGAAGTAAAAATGGATGATACAAATTCCGTTGAACGGGCAAGTGTAATGATGCGCGACGATATTCACGACCGTCCGATGCCAATGGATTTGCAAAAAGAAATTTTAGAAGCGTTTGATAAACTGGACGCGCAATTTGTGGCTGTGCGTTCTTCAGCCACAGCCGAGGATTCATCAGTCGCCAGTTGGGCAGGGGAGTTGGAAACATTTTTAAATACTTCGCGTAAAAATGTGGTGGAACGAGTGAGAGAATGCTGGTCATCGTTATTTACTCCACGCGCCATTTTTTATCGGCATGAGAAAAAATTGATTGACCATTATGTTTCCGTGGCGGTGGTAGTGCAAAAAATGATACAATCGGAAATATCCGGCATTGCTTTTACCGTGCACCCTGTTACCGAAGACCATGATCAAATGATAATTGAAGCTGGATATGGCTTGGGCGAGGCGATTGTGTCCGGCCAAATCACACCGGACAGTTATGTGGTGTCCAAAAAGGATTTGAGTATTATTGATATAAATATCGGCGAACAGACAAAAAAATTGATAAAATGCCCGGGCGCGGCCAAAAAATGCGCCAATAAATGGGTGAATTTGGGCGCTATAGGCAAAAAACAAAAATTAACCGGCAGGCAAGTGGTGGAGGTGGCGAAAATTTGCAAACAAATTGAAAAACATTATAAATTTCCCTGCGATATTGAATGGGCGATGGATGGCGGCAAAATTTACATTACCCAAAGCCGGCCGATAACAACATTGAAAAAAACATGAAAATAACCATCCCAACACCACAACAAAACGCGCGGCAGTTGGCGCGCAGTTTAGGCTATGCGGAATTTGACGACCCTAACAGCGGCCAAATCAGCTACACGCGCCGTTTATCCGGCAATTTTTATCCGCGCTTTCACCTTTACATTGAAGAAAAGGCGGGGAAAATGACTTTTAATTTGCATCTTGACCAAAAGCAGGTATCATATAAAGGCCACGCGGCGCACAGCGGAGAATACGACGGCGAGCTGGTGGAACAAGAAGGGGAGAGGATAAAGCTCGAAATTAGCGCGTCAGCCGGTACGATTAGCAGCCCTGCTTTTGCGCCGATTAAAAAAATTTTGTCATCCTGAACAAAGTGAAGGATCCCTTGTCATTGGTTCATAAGAGATTCTTCGCTTCCTGCCTGCCGGCAGGCAGGCGCTCAGAATGACAACCCTTATATGTCCCAAATTTCCGATGAAATAAAATCCAAGTTGGATATTATTGATCTCATTTCCGAATATATCCAATTAAAACCAGCAGGCGCTAATTTCAAGGCCTGCTGTCCTTTTCATCAGGAAAAATCACCGTCATTCATGGTGTCGCGGCCAAAGCAAATTTGGCATTGTTTTGGATGCGCGGCCGGGGGTGATATTTTCGGTTTTGTGATGAAAATGGAAGGAATGGAATTTCCCGAGGCCTTGCGTTTGCTCGCGGAAAAAGCCGGGGTGGAATTGCCGGCGTTTTCCAATGAATTATCATCCAGCGCGCGCAATCGCATCCTTGATATTTTAAAATTAGCGGCCAGATTTTATCATAAAACTTTAATTGAATCATCTCAAGCGCAAACCGCGCGCGACTATTTGCAAAAACGAGGATTAACAACAGCAACTATTGAAGAGTGGCAGGTTGGTTTTATTCCCGATGCCTGGGATGCGCTAACCGGCTTTCTTTTAAAAAAGGGATTTGGAATAAATGATTTGCTGGCTTCCGGGTTAACGATTCAAAAAGCGGGCGGGGGAAATTACGACCGATTTCGCGGCCGTATTATGTTTCCGCTCTCTGATGTGCATGGCAATGCGGTGGGTTTTACCGGCCGGCTCTTGGATGAAACAAAAGAAAACGCGGGCGGAAAATATGTTAATACTCCGCAAACCGAGGTCTATGACAAAAGTAAAGTTCTTTTTGGATTGAATATTGCCAAACAAGACATCAAACGAAATGACCGCGCTATTATTGTGGAAGGTCAAATGGATGTGATTGCCTGCCACCAAGCCGGGCAAATGAATGTGGTGGCGTCATCAGGCACAGCTCTGACTTTGGAGCAAATTAAACTATTAAAACGATTTACCAATAATCTTTATCTTGCTTTTGACTCGGACGCGGCAGGACAAAACGCGGCCGAGCGGGGGATTTCTGCGGCTTTGGAACAGGGAATGCAGGCGCGCGTCATTACTTTGCCGCCGGAAGCCGGCAAAGACCCGGATGAATGTTTGAAAAAAAATCCTGATTTGTGGTTCAAAGCAGTGGATAGCGC
>CAYIOJ010000029.1:0-11717 GCA_964365025.1 uncultured Gammaproteobacteria bacterium | reverse complement strand
CTTTCATATTTGTATATTCCCGGCGCGCGGGTGAAAATCGCCTGCGACAAGAATTTTACCGTGAGTCCGGGCCGCGACAAATTTGAAACTGCCGTGGCCAACCTTTTGCCTCCACCGTTTGAAAGCGATAAGTTTGTTTTAAAACCGCAAGACGGCCAGATGGAGGTGTATTTTCAGCCGGCTGAACGCGGACTTTTGTCCAAACTTGTAAAAGGTCGTGAGAGTAAAGTCACCAGCATGTTTCCTTTTCATCATCTTTTGATTACGAGCGATAAAATTATTACGGTTTTGGCCGACGGCAAAGAGACGCAAGAGGCGGCGGTGGAGATTGAGGTGGCGAAAAAAAAGCTGAAGATGGTGGTGGGGAAAGGGAGGCAGTTTTAATATTTTGGACGGTTAGCTCAGCGGTAGAGCATTCGGTTTACATCCGAAGGGTCATAGGTTCAAATCCTATACCGTCCACCAAAATTTCAATCCGCCGAAAGGCGGATTTTTGATTGCACGGGGCTTGTAGGTGTTATTTGAATGTTTCTTTCATGAGTTCGAGTGCGCGACGACGCATGGAGACCGCATTCTTTTCCTCACTTGTCATCTCGGCAAAACTTTTGTTGAAACCGTTTGGAATAAAGATGGAATCCCACCCAAACCCGCCACTGCCACGGATAGTTTCCGGAATCATTCCCTCAATCTCTCCGACGAACACATGAGCTTTGTTGCCGTCAAAAAAACCAACAGCCGTTTTAGCAACGGCTCGCCGATTCTCAACACCAACGAGCATCTTGAGGAGTCCTTCGTTGCCGACGGTTTCTAAGAACCATTTGATAAGTGCACCTGGAAGCCCATTCCATGCGTGAAATTCAAGCGCGGTATCCTCGACGAGAACAAATTTGCCTGTCTTGCGAAAAGCGTCTTCTGCTTTCTCGCGGATTACCTCGGCGACATCAAGACCCTGCGGCTCGTAGAGTTCAACAGCAATCTGCTTAAGACTGTGGTCAAGTATTTCGTTTACCTCGCGGAGTTTGTTTTCATTCTTTGTTGCGAAAAATTCAGGTTGCATATACAGCTTTTTACCATATTTCAAGCTTTTCGGCAACCCGATCTACATTCGTAACTCAACTCAACTCCCGCCAAAGTTCCTCTATGGATTGCGGCGGTCTTTTTTTGGCTTAAATATTTGGCATACGCTACCACTTTGAGGTATAATATATTTATATGAAACCTTTAAAAAAAGTAAAAATAAAATGGTCTTCAAATTTTGCTTACGCCATTGGATTGTTAGCTACAGACGGTAATTTATCGCCAGATGGAAGGCATATAGCGTTTACTTCTAAAGATCTGGAATTAGCAAATAATTTTCAATTAGCTTTAGGTTTAAATCAGCATATAGGTAGAAAAAGTAGTGGCTCTTGCCGAGAAAAGAAATATTATGTGATACAGTTTAGTGAAAAACATTTTTATGATTTTTTGTTAACGATAGGGTTAATGCCGAAAAAGACCTTTATTTTAGGCGAAATAAAAATGCCAATTAAATATTTTTTTGATTTTTTAAGAGGGGAATTAGATGGTGATGGCTCTTTTTATTCTTATTTTGATCCTCGTTGGGAATCTAGTTACATGTTTTATTTTTCTTTATGTTGTGCTAGCATTAAGCATATCCATTGGCTTAGGAAAATGGTTTTTAAACTACTGGGAGTTAGGGGTCATGTAACTAAAAGTGTTAATGATTCTACTTATCAATTGAAGTATGCAAAAGGGGAATCCTTGAAATTAATCGAGAAAATGTATTATAATGTATTATAATGAAGAAGTTATCTGTTTATCTAGAAAAAGATTGAAAATCAATGGGATTTTGGCTGTAAATAAGCAAACACAAGATGCGCGGGTGTCGTAATGGTAGCCGAACTGGCTTGAGGTGCCAGTGCCCGCAAGGGCGTGGAGGTTCGAGTCCTCTCCCGCGCATTTCGTCTTTTTAAAATTTTGTATTTTTGGTATAATACTTTTATATGCAATTACTTTGGTTAATTGGCGCGGGGGTGGGGTTTTTAATAATCTGGAAATCAGAATGGCTGTATCAGAATTTTGGCACTGTGGCTTGGGCCGAGGAACATTTAGGTACGGAAGGCGGCAGTCGTTTGTTTTATAAATTATTCGGTTTAATGATGATTTTTGTTTCTTTTCTGGGAGTGAGCGGATTTTTGGGCGGATTGATTTTGGGAATTTTCGGCGGATTATTTAAAGGAATGATAAAATGACGGCGTGGCCATCATCCCCGCCCGCCGGTAAGTAGGCGCAAGCGGAGAAATCATGCAAAATATGATTTTAGAAATCATGGGCGGTAACAAATTAATTGATCCTGTAATGGTTTTGCAAAAGGCCGGCTTGAAAGAAAAAATGCAAGTGGCTGATTTGGGTTGCGGAGCCGTGGGCCATTATGTTTTTCCAGCCGCTAAGATGGTGGGCAAGGAAGGAAAGGTGTACGCAGTTGACATTTTAAAGCCGGTGTTGGAAAATATTGAAAAGCGGGCGAATTTAGAAAATTTAAGCAATATTATTACGGTTTGGAGCGACTTGGAGCGTTATGGCGCCGCTAAAATCGCAAGCTCCAGTTTGGATGCTGTTTTTTTACTCAACACTCTTTTTCAAACTAAAGACAGGCCGATAGTGCTCAAAGAGGCGACTCGGTTGTTAAAGGTTGGCGGTAAATTGGTAGTTGTGGATTGGTTGATGATTGACGCGCCGTTTGGTCCGCCGGTAGAGGGCCGCGTGGACCACGCTTTTGTGGAAGCCGAGGCGGATAAATTAGGTTTGCGCTTGCTAAATCGTTTCAGCGCCGGCAAATATCATTACGGGTTAGTGTTTGAAAAGTAAAATTTATGTATTCAATAAAAAACATTTTCAATTTGCGTTATTGGTTTTCCGAGCCGCCGTACCAAAATCCTGCGGCCATGAAAACCATTTTGATTTTTTTTGTTTTAATGCTTGCGGCAGGGGTGGTATTGGCGGTTCTATCCAATAAGGAAAAATTTAATCAATATGCGAGGCGGCTTTTCGCGAAAATTGCTTCGCTTCTTGGGTGGATGGGAATGGCGGCTTTTATTTTATTTTTCTTCCGTTACGAGGCTACGCCGTTTTTGGCGCGCAGATTTTGGTACGCTTTTTGGTTTATCGGTTTGATTGTCTGGATTGTCTATATTTTGCGTTATTGGTATAAAGAAGCGCCGCAAAAACGGCAGGCGCAGGCCGAGAAGGATCGGTTAAAAAAATATCTTCCTTAATCGTGTGGACAGGAGGAAGTTCGGTCAATACGGTGAAAATATCGCGGCGCAATTTTTAGAGCGCCGCGGTTTTAGTATTATCTTTCGCAATTGGCAAACTCGTTGGGGTGAAATTGATTTGGTGGCGGCCAAAGATGATCATTTGCATTTTGTGGAAGTAAAAACGCGCTCTGACGCGCGGCATGGCGAGGGCGAAGAAGCCATCGGTCGTTTCAAACAACAGCGTCTTTTGGGGGCGGCCAAAATGTATGTTGCCAAGTTTCAGCCGTCTGAAAAATTTTTTCAGATTGATTCAATCAGTATTATGATCAATTCCATTGAGAAAACGGCTAAAATCAGGTATGCGGAAAATATTGTTTTGGAATAGGCATTTTGTGACTTTTTTGCTTATTTAGGGTATAATTATTAGGAGATAATTAAAGTAATAAATAATATGTTTAAAATAACTACATCATTTTTATTCGCTCTAATCGCTTATTTCGTCATTTTTTCAGCGCCGCCGGCGCAAGCGGCCGGATGGGTGGCGCAAAGTTCCGGTATAACAACTAATTTACGCAGTATGGATATGGTTGATTCAGCAGTCGGTTTTGCGGTTGGAGATGGCGGAAAGATTTTAAAAACCACTAACGGCGGCCAGACTTGGAGCGTGGTCTACACCGGTTCCGGCGATATTTATTATGGTATTGATATGGTTAGCGCCAATACCGGCTGGGCGGTCGGATTGAGCGGAAAAATAATTAAAACTACGGACGGCGGCAGTAATTGGAGCATACAAGGAGCCGGAGTAACGACTAATCTTTTGTACGATGTTTCGGCTGTTAATTCCTTGGAGGCGGCGGCAGTCGGCGCCGGCGGCATTGTCTTGCGAACGACTGACGGCGGCGCTAATTGGACTTTATTACAGTCAGATTTGGCGGCCATTCTTTATGGCGTGAAATTCAGCTCTTGCGTGGTGCAACCTAACCCTTCCGGCCGCTGTATTTGGGCAGTGGGCGCCAACGGCGTGATTGTCCGCGCCGCTTATCCAAATGTCAGCGACACCCCCGCCTGGACCACGCAAAGTTCCGGCACAACTGTGTCTTTGAATGAGATTGAGCACTGGCCAGCCACGGGTAATCTTTATGTTGTCGGCGCCGGCGGCACAGTGCTTGGCACCACCGATTATGGATTGAATTGGACTAAAGTGCAAACTACGACCCTTCAGTTTGGTTTTGAATCAGTTGCCTCGCTTTCCGGCCCCAAGCTGATTGCCGTGGGCGGACCAGGGGCGATTTTTAAAGGGATACAGAGTGGTGGCTCTTGGGGCTGGAGCGCGGAAAGTTCTGGCACTTCGCAAACGCTTTATGGTGTGTCGGCTAAAACCAATGCCGCATCATTTATTGATGCCTGGGCGGTCGGCGCCGGCGGCGTGATCCTGCGCTATGATGAAACGCCGCCCAATCCACCGTCCGGTTTGATAAAAACTACTGCTAATAGCGATAATACTCCGTCTTTTACTTGGTTGGCCAGTTTAGATGATGTCAGCGGCACTTACGGTACAGGAGTGATTAAATATGAATACTCTGTTGATGGGGCGGCTTATGTTAACAACGGCAATAATTTGTCTTTGACATTGTCTATCTTAGCTGACGGGGCGCATAGCATTTCGGTGCGCGCTATGGATACCGCCGCTAATAACAGTCAGGTTTCAACCGTCAATTTCACTATCAATACCGCTCCGGCCGACACTTCCGCCCCTTCGGGCTCGTTCACTATCAATGGTGGCGTCGGGGCCACCAATTCCACGAGTGTCTCTCTGTCTTTGACCTGCACTGACAATATCGGTTGTATGCAGATGCAGGTTTCCACTGACGGAACTTTGGACACCGAGCCATGGGAAGCGTACGCGGCATCTAAATCAGTTTCCATACCTTCCGGTGACGGCTCCAAATTTGTCAGAATAAAATTTAAAGACGCGGCTGGCAATACGAGCCCGCAATCAAATGTTTCTATCATTTTGGATACGACCACGCAAGATACTGTCATATCTTCATCGTCAAAACCGGCGCAGTCAACCACCGCCACCACGGCCGCTTTCGCTTTCGGTTTCACCGGCACTTCAATTACCAGCGTAACTTTTGAATGCAAGTTTGATTCCGGCAGTTTTTCTTCTTGTGCGAGTCCGATAACTTACGGCAGTTTGTCTGTCGGCAGCCACACTTTTCAGGTGCGGACGATTGACGCCGCCGGCAACATTGATCTTTCGCCTGATTCTTACACTTGGACGATTGTCAGTTCTCCTGTGACAGTTGATACCACAGCTCCGGCTACTCCCACCGGCGCGCAAAAAGTCAGCAATGATTCCGATGCCACGCCTACTTTTGTCTGGAACGCCGCGAGCGATAATGTTGGTGTTGCAAATTATTTTATACAGATTGATAATGGGTCTCTGATTGATATTGGGAATTCAACAAGTTACACCATTCCTTCTAATTT
Source organism: uncultured Gammaproteobacteria bacterium (assembly GCA_964365025.1). GTDB lineage: Bacteria > Patescibacteriota > Patescibacteriia > Magasanikbacterales > UBA10003 > UBA10003. Next base: position 5,967 of record CAYIOJ010000029.1, on the reverse strand, counting down.
GGCCAATGGTTCGCACACTTTTAAAGTCTTGGCCAAAGACGCGGCCGGCAATATGAGCTCGGTCAATTCTTTGAGCTTTACCGTCAATACCGCGGCGCCTGTTATCTGCCCTCTGACATTGGAAAAGGCCTATAAAATTTCCACTTCCAAAGCGGTCTACTATATCACCACCGACTGCACCAAGCGGCCATTTAAAAATGGCCAGTCTTTTTTTACCTATTTTGACTCTTGGTCGGAAGTTATTGTCACCACTCAAGCGATACTGAATTCCATTGCCGATGATTCGCTTGGTTTCACGCCGGCCGGACCAAAATACGACCCCAAATACGGCGCCTTGGTGAAAATAGTGACTGATCCCAAAGTGTATCTGCTCCTGGGTACGGAAAAATACTGGATTATTTCCGAGTCGGTTTTTACCGGTTTGAAGTATGATTGGAAATGGATTGAAGACGTTGATCCAAAATTATTGAATAAATATTCCGTTGGCAGTGAAATCACCTACACTGATCACCATCCTAACTACACAATTATCAAATACGCCGCCTTTGCCAATGTCTACCGCTTGGAGCCTGACCCGAGCGACTACAGTAAGCAAGTCAAGCGCTGGATTAAAAATGAAAAAGTTTTTACTGCTCTGAATTTCCGCTGGGACAGGATCGTCACCGTGCCGGATACCGAAGTGTATAAAGACGGGAAAATAATGGATGAGAGCGAAGTTAACCTTTAAAGTTGACAGATTCGCCCGGATGTGGTATAATATAAAAAGAATCAGTTGAATAAACTGGTTCTTTTTTATTAATTAAGGTATAATCAACATAATAATATGGCATCACCCATATCACAAGCAATCAAGCAAATTTGTGAAGAAAAGAATCTCTCTTACGAGGCGGTTTTGGAAACGGTTCAGACCGCTTTGGCCGCGGCTTACCGCAAGGATTTTGGCGAGAAAAATCAAAACGCGCAGGTGGAATTTAATCCCGAAACCGGCGAGATGAAGGCCTTTGATGTAAAGACCGTAGTGGAAGACGTTGATTTGGAGGCTGAAACAGCCGAATGGGAGAAATTAAAAGCCGAACATGACGTCAAGGTTAAAGAGGCGGAAGAAAAAAGCGAGCCATTGCCCGAGCCTTTGGCTTTCAAAAGGTTTAATTCCAAGACCGAGTGGATGATTACCGAGGCTAAACAAGAATATCCCGAAGCAAAAATTGGCGATGTTTTTCGCCGGCCATTGGAAATTCCGGCCGCGTTCGGCCGTATGGCCGCGCAGACTGCCAAACAGGTGATTATTCAAAAATTGCGCGAAGCCGAGCGCGATATGGTTTATAATGAATTCAAAGGCCGCGAAGGCGAGCTGTTGGTGGGCACAGTCGGTCGGCGCGAAGGCCGATTGGTTTTGGTTGATGTGGGCAAGGCCACGGCGGTTTTGCCGCCGGAAGAGCAGATTGAGATGGAGCGTTACAACCCCGGCAGTAAAATTAAAGTTTACGTATTGGGCGTTAATTTGACCCAGCGCGGTTCGGAAATCCGCGTTTCGCGCGCGCATCCGGAAATGGTGAAAAAGATTTTTGCCACGGAAATCCCCGAAGTCGCCAATGGCGCGGTGGAAATCAAAGGCATTGCCCGCGACGCTGGCAGCCGCTCTAAGGTGGCGGTTTTGGCCAAAGAAGAAAATATTGATCCGATTGGTTCTTGTATTGGCCAGCGCGGCAGCCGCATCCAAACAATTATTTCTGAATTGGGCGGGGAAAAAATTGACATTGTTTCATTTGATGAAAATCAGGAAAAATATATCGCGAATGCTCTGTCTCCGGCCAAGGTTTTATCCGTGAATTTGCACGAAGATTCCAAATCAGCCATGGTTTCGGTGGCGCCGGATCAGTATTCGTTGGCGATCGGCCGTGGCGGGCAGAATGTGCGTTTGGCTTCGCGTTTAACCGGTTGGCAGGTGATGGTGGAACAGGTTGGCGCAGAAGCGTCGGCTGCGGAAGTTGCGCCTGAAGCGCCGGCCGAGCCAGTAGCCGAGGCCCCGGTTGAGCCGGAAAAAGCAGAAAAGCCGGAGTCGGAAGAAAATAAAATCGCTGAATAAAAAATATGTTTTCACAGATTTTTTACGCTGTCCTTTACCAGCCCTTGCTGAATATTCTCGTCTTTTTCTATAATATTACTCCCGGGCATGATTTCGGCGTGGCCATTATTATTCTCACCATTATTATCAGATTGGTTCTTTGGCCATTGTCTAAAAAAGCCATTGCCGGACAGAAAGCAATGTCATCGCTTCAGCCGAAAATTAAAGAATTGCAAATAAAATTTAAAAACAACAAACAGGAACTGGCCAAAGCCACGATGGAACTTTACAAAAATGAAAAGGTCAATCCTTTGGCCTCATGTTTGCCCATGCTGATTCAGCTGCCGATTTTGATCGCTCTGTATTGGGTGCTCATGGCGGTTTTAAAATCGGAAAAATTTGATTTGCTTTACCCCTTTATTCAAAATCCAGGCACGATTAAAACTATGGCTTTCGGGTTTTTGAATTTGGCTGATAAAAGTTGGGTTTTGGCGGTTTTGGCTGGCGCGGCCCAGTATTGGCAGACCAAGATGCTGCCCATGACGCCGCCGGTGGTTAAAGGCGAAGGCAGTAAGGACGAAGGCATCTCCGCGATGATGAATAAACAAATGCTCTATATGATGCCTTTGATGACTGTATTTATAGGCGGCACTTTGCCCGGCGGATTGACATTTTATTGGTTGATTACGACTTTATTGACCGGTTTGCAGCAATGGCTGATGTTTAGGAAGAAAATATAAAGCTATTTTATGCTTTCATCATTTTCTAAATTAAAAAATTTGCCGGTTTTTACGCAAAGCGGGACTAAACTCGGCCAGATTGCTGATATTGAGATTGATTTGGGCGCGCAATCAATCATTCACTATGCGGTTAAGCGCGGGATTGTGAGCCATAATTTGCTATTGGTGCATCGCGAGCAGGTGATTTCCATAACTGATAAAGAGATGATAGTTGATGACGCGGCGGCTAAAGAAAGCAAATCAATGAAAATTAATGAGGCAATGGCTCAGCCGGTTATTTAATATGGAAACTGGCGCGGCAATAAAAAGGACTTTGGCTTTTTTTGATATTTTTAAGCATTCATTAACCAATTTTGAACTTTATCAGTGGCTGTTCAGTCGAGAAAAAATGGAATTGCCAGATATCATTAAAGCGCCAAAGCAATCCGAGATTCAAGAAGCGAACGGCTTCTTTTTTTTATCCTCAAACCCGCCCGATTTTTATTTAAGGCGACAAGACAGAGCCATTAGCAATGACAGAAAATTCGTCATTGCTCGCCGCGCGGCGCAGTTGATTAGCTTCGTGCCGTTCGTGCGGTTGGTTGCCATTTGCAATACTTTAAGTTTTGAAGCGGCTGAAAAAGACAGTGATATCGATTTTTTCATTATTACGCGGAGAGGTCGCATATGGTTGACTAGATTTTTAGTGTCGGCGATTTTATCTGTTTTTAATTTACGCCGGCACGGTTATAGTGTCACTGACAAAATTTGTTTGAGTTTTTTTATAAGCGACGACAATTTGAATTTGAAAAAAGTTTCTTTGCCGGTTGACAGCCAAGGCCGGCCCGATATTTATTTAATTTATTGGTTGGCCAGTCTAGCACCGTTGATAAATAGAAGCGGCGCCTTGGAGAAATTTTGGCAAGCTAATGATTGGGCGTTTGAGTATTTGGCTAATTTTGAATTTGGCGGGAAAATTAAAAATTTTTATGAAATAAATATTTTTAGCCCCGCGGAGAAGTCGCGTTATTTATTGGAAAGGCGGCTGGGCGGGGGAACGGGAGATAAATTGGAATTATTTTTTAAAAAAATTCAATTATTCAAAATTCTTCGCCACAAGCAAAGTCAATATTTTGCCCAGGGAACAGCGGTGGTGGTGAATGACAGTATGCTAAAATTTCATGAGGAAGATCGTCGGGATTTTTTTAGAAATAAATGGGCGGGTTATGAACAAGCCGGTTAATTATTTGATATATTTATTTCTTTTTTTGTTGCCGTGGCAGACGCGGCTGATTTTGCGGCCGGGCATTTTGAATGGCGGTAGTTGGGAGTACGGAATTGCGGGAATCTACGGAACGGAATTGATTTTATGGCTGTTGGTATTGGTTCACATCGGGCGGCAAAAATTTGATAAGGTATCCTTGCGTAAAAAACTGTCGCCTTTTTTGTGTTTGGTGTTTTTTCTTTCTCTGTTTATTTATTTTGCCGTTGACCGTCTCGTCGCCATTCAACAGTTTATTCATATTTTTGAAGCTGTTATTATTTTTATTTTGTTAATTAAATTGCCCATTGATCGTTTTAAGGCCGCGTACGCGTTTTTAGCCGGCTTGGCTTTGCAAGCGGCTCTGGGAATTTATCAATTTTTAACGCAATCAATTTTTGTTTCCAAATGGCTGGGCATGACCTTGCATAACGCCGCTGTCGGCGGCACATCGGTTTTGGAAAATTCAGCCGGCCGTTGGCTCCGGGCATACGCCGGTTTTCCACATCCCAATATTTTTGGCGGGTATATGGCTGCGGGAAGTTTGCTGGTCGCTATTTTGTTAACTCTTTTTACAGTTGATAAAAAAACAAAGGTTTTTTTATTGGTCGCTAATGCACTGATGCTCGCGGGCTTGTTTTTTTCTTTTTCTCGTTCCGCCTGGCTGGGTTTGGCGATCGGTCTTATGATTTATTGGATAATCAGTCGCAAACATTTTTTGTCCGCGGGAAATTTTAAATTGTTTCTCGTTTCAATTATTTTATTGTCCGTTATTAATTCTTTATTGTTTTTTCCATTATTAAAAGGGCGCCTGACCGGTGTCGGTCGATTGGAAGCCCAGGCCATAGAGGAAAGGGCCGGCGGCTACGGCGAGGCTTGGCAAGTGTTTAAAAGATATCCGTTTTTTGGAGTGGGGTTGGGAAATTATACTTTGGCGGCGCATAATGAAGTTGACGCCTTACGACCGGCGTGGGGCTATCAGCCGATCCATAATGTATTTTTATTGATACTCGCGGAATCTGGCGTGGCGGGCATATTTATTATTTTATTTTTTTGCTATTTTATCGGAGCGCGTTTTCATCGAAAAATTTTGCCATTGTTGTCATTATTTTTTATTCTGGCTATTTTTGACCATTATCTTTGGACGCTCTACGTCGGCTCGGCCTTGGTCGGAGTTGGTGTGGGAATGTTGACATTATTGCGTAAAAATGAGAAAGTTATAGCAACCAATGAGGGGGATGAATATGTGGCTCATGATAGAAAGGTGTCCCGGAGAAAGGATACTCGTAGGAGACAACATTCAAATCACTGTAGTCAGAGTGGATGGCAAGCGGGTGCTTTTGCGCATTCGCCGCGGCCGAGACGACATAACGAAAAGTTGGGAATGTCCCGGCAATTTCATTGAAGTTGGAACAGCCCGCGTTTCGGTCTCTAGTATCCGCGGTAGTAAAGTAAAGCTGGGATTTAACGCGCCGCGCTCACTTCGCGTCTTGCGCGCCGAACTATTACCCCGCTCCACGCCACCAATTCGCGCCAGCGAAAAGCCGTCAGTCGGCACTGTAACTGTGTCGGCCTGAATCATGCGGGATAGGTCTTTCCAGTCCTACTCCCGCTTTTTTTATTATTAAGCTTGACAGTTTTTAGGCCTTGTATTAAGATAGAAGTATCATTAGCACTCTAAACTTTAGAGTGCTAATTTATCCCCAAATTATTTAATTAAAAACCCCGCGGGGAGCGCCTGCCTACCGGCAGGCAGGGTTGAAAAAATATATGAATGTGAAACCTCTTAACGACCATGTGGTCGTGGAAGCGGATTCGGGCAAAGAAGTTGCCACCAGAGCCGGCATTATTCTGCCTGATACCGTGGACAAAGAAAAGCCCGAACAGGGCAAGGTGATTGCCGCCGGCCCGGGTAAATTATT
>CAYIOJ010000028.1:0-12179 GCA_964365025.1 uncultured Gammaproteobacteria bacterium | reverse complement strand
TCGAACCCCTGACCTCCTCGTTGCAAACGAGGCGCTCTACCAGCTGAGACTACCGGCCCATTTCAGCGCGAATATCCCAATTATACGATAGAGACGCCGAAAAGTCAATGCTAGTTGACTTAAGCGTAAAATTTGTTAAAATAAGGGAGGATTTATGTTTAAAATACACTCCAAATTCAAACCCGCAGGAGACCAGCCAGTGGCCATTGCCGGATTGGTTTTGGGATTGGAGAAAAAGATGAAGAAACAAACGCTTTTGGGTGTGACTGGCTCTGGTAAAACATTTACTATTGCCAATGTTATTGAAAAAATGCAGCTGCCGACACTTGTAATCGCGCATAACAAAACACTCGCGGCGCAGTTGTGCAATGAATTTCGCGAATTTTTTCCGGATAATGCCGTGGAATATTTCGTGAGCTATTACGACTATTACCAGCCCGAAGCGTATTTACCGCATACAGACACCTACATTGAAAAAGAGGCGATGATCAATGAAGAAATTGATCGCTTGCGCCACGCCTGCACGCAGGCGCTTTTGACGCGGCGCGATGTGATTATTGTGGCGTCAGTATCCTGCATTTATGGTTTGGGCTCGCCGAAAGAATATGAAAAAATCGTTTTACATTTGGAAAAAGGCCAGCCGATTTCTCGTCGCGAGCTTTTGAAACAATTGATTGAAATGCATTTTGAACGCACCACGAGCGACCTTAAACGGGGCAGTTTTCGCCTTACCGGGCCGGTCTTTGAAGTAATGCCCGTGAATGAACAGATGATTTACCGTTTGGAAATCAGCGAAAAAATTGAGAATATGGAGTTGGTGGAGCCGGTTACGAGAAAAGTAAAAAAAGTTTTATCAGATATGTGGCTTTTTCCGGCCAAACACTATATTGCCAGCGACGAAATGACAAAAAGAGCATTTGAATCCATCAAACAGGAATTAAAAGAGCGGTTGGCCGAATTGGAAAAGTCGGGAAAAATTTTGGAAGCGGAGCGGTTGCGCCGCCGCGTGAGTTATGATTTGGAAATGATTAAAAATATCGGCTATTGCTCCGGAATTGAAAATTATTCGCGGCATTTTGACGGTCGCTCGCCTGGCGAGCCGTCGTTTACTCTTTTGAACTATTTTAAAACCAATGGCAAATTTCTCACGGTGATTGACGAGTCGCATGTGACCGTGCCACAGATTCGCGGCATGTATTTTGGAGACAAGTCGCGTAAAGATATGCTTGTGGAGCATGGATTTCGGTTGCCCTCGGCGCGCGACAACAGGCCGCTGACTTATGATGAATTTGACGCGCGAACCGAGCGGGTAATTTATGTTTCCGCGACCCCGGACGAGTATGAATTAAAAGAAAGCGAGCAGGTGGCGGAGCAGATTGTGAGGCCGACTGGGCTAGTTGATCCGGAGATATTGGTGCGGCCGGTGACATCACGCCGTGTCATTCTGAACGGAGCAAAGCGAAGTGAAGAATCCCTTTCTCAAATTGAGGATGTTATAATACGCATCAATGAACGTGTTACTGCAGGCGAGCGCGCGCTTGTCACCACTTTGACCAAGAAAATGGCCGAGGATTTGTCGGAATATTTGGAGAAGAAAAAAATTAAAGTTAAATATCTGCACAGCGACATTGACACTCTGGAAAGAATTGAAATCATTACTGATTTGCGGCGCGGCAAAATTGATGTGATTGTGGGCGTGAATCTTTTGCGCGAGGGGCTGGATTTGCCCGAAGTGTCGCTCGTCGCTATTTTGGATGCTGATAAAGAGGGATTTTTGCGCAACGCGACTTCACTTATTCAAACTATTGGTCGGGCGGCGAGAAATGTAAACGGACAAGTGTTGATTTACGCGGACAATATTACCGGCTCAATCAAAAAGGCTATTTCGGAAACTGACCGCCGTCGTAAAATTCAAATTGAGTACAACGCCGAGCACGGTATTACGCCAAAGACGATTGAAAAAAACATCAGAAATATTCTGGAAGAGTTTGGCATAACTTCAAAAGGGAAAAAGACCAATGGCCAGCGTAAAGGCCGTGGAGCAGAGATAGTAAAACTTGATTTGCTTGGAGACAGCCGGCCACGCGAGGAAATTATCAAAGAAAAAGAAAAACAAATGAAACAAGCAGCAAAGAATTTGGAGTTTGAATTGGCAGGGATTTTAAGAGATGAAGTAAGGGAGTTGAAAAAAGTAATATAGCAAATTGACAGGCGAATTTAAAAAAGATATTGTAGATATACAATTAGATAGCATACCCCCTATAGCCGCGGCTGAAGGGGAATTTTGGATTTTTATGCAAGATAAAATTATTATCAAAGGCGCGCGCGAACATAATTTAAAAAATGTAAATTTGGAATTGCCGCGCAACAAAATGATTGTCTTCACCGGACTGTCCGGCTCTGGCAAGTCCAGTTTGGCGTTTGACACGATTTTTGCCGAAGGCCAGAGGCGCTATATTGAATCTTTGTCAGCTTATGCGCGGCAATTTTTGGGCGGAATGCAAAAGCCGGATGTTGATGAAATTGAGGGACTGTCGCCGGCCATTTCCATTGATCAAAAGGCGCATAGCGCGAATCCGCGCTCCACCGTGGCCACGATTACCGAGATTTATGATTATCTGCGCGTGCTTTTCGCGCGCGCGGGAGAGCCGCACTGTCCATTGTGCGGCGGGAAAATTGAAAAAATGACCGTGGATGAAATTAAAGAAAAGATTTTGGCGCATTCGGCCACTGGAAAAGGCGCAAATTTAATCACCATTCTTTCTCCGGTGGTGCGCGGGCGCAAAGGCGAGTATTATCAAATGCTTTATGATGTTTATAATTCCGGTTATGTGGAAGCGCGAATTGACGGGAAAATAAAAAGTTTGCGCGAGCAGGTGATTATTGATAAAAACTCCAAACACACGATTGAAATCGTGATTGATAAAATTTCTTTGGGAGAAAAAATGAAAATGGCCGAATCGGAATTGGGAAAATATCTGGTTAAAGACAAAGATGGCGAACAAAGGTTGGCTGAGGCCATTGCCAATGCCATAGAATTGTCCAATGGGTTGTGCGCTGTTATTTTTCCGGATAAAATCGAGCAGATTTACAGCGCCAAATATGCTTGCCCGCAAGATGGTTATAGTTTTCCGGAAATTGAGCCGCGCCTATTCAGTTTTAACAGTCCTTACGGCTATTGCTCCGCCTGCACCGGACTGGGTACCGAGACATTATTCAGCGAAATTGACTGCCCGGTATGCTTGGGCAAGCGTCTGAACACCAATGCTTTGAGCGTGAAGGTGGCTGACAAAAATATCTGGGAAATTACCAATCTGACCATTGATGAGGCGCGTGATTTTTTTGCCAATGTAGAGAAAAAATTGGATGCCAGGGAAAAAGAAATTTCCAACGCGGTGTTGAAAGAAATTCTCAATCGTTTGCAATTTATGTTTGATGTTGGACTGCACTATCTAACTCTGAACCGCAAAGCGGGCACGCTATCCGGCGGCGAAGCCCAGCGCATCCGGCTGGCCTCGCAGGTCGGGACGCGGCTCGTGGGCGCTTTGTATGTTTTGGACGAGCCGACTATCGGGCTTCATCAACGCGATAATGATAAATTAGTGGCCACTTTGCGCAATCTCTGTGATGTTGGCAACACCATTATAGTGGTGGAGCATGATGAAGACACGATTTTGGCAAGCGATTGGGTGGTTGATTTCGGCCCGGGCGCGGGCAAGCACGGTGGAGAGATTGTCTTTTCAGGGCCGTTAGAAAAATTGCTGGAAAAGAGAACAAAATCATTGACCGGGGAATATTTGCGCGGGGAAAAGAAAATTATCATGCCTAAAAATCGTCGCGCCGTTGACAAAACTACTCCCAAAATCAGAATCAAAGGCGCTACGGCGCATAATTTGAAAAAAGTAAATGTGGAGATTCCTTTGCGACGATTTATTTGTCTCACAGGCGTGTCCGGTTCCGGTAAATCAACTTTAATGCATGATATTTTGCATACCTCGGTGGTGAATCGTCTGTATCGTTTGGGCCGCAAACAGAATTGCGCGAGTATTACAGGTACGGAATATCTTGATCGCGTTATTGTGATTGATCAGAGCCCGATTGGCCGCACTCCGCGCTCCAATCCGGCCACCTATACCAAGGCCTTTGATTTGATTCGTGAAATTTTTGTCTCCACCGAAGAGGCGCGGATTCGCGGATTTAAAGTGGGCCGTTTTAGTTTTAATGTTCCTGGCGGGCGTTGCGAGCACTGTGAAGGTCGCGGGGTTCTGGAAATTGAAATGCATTTTTTGCCAAGCGTGGAAATAGTTTGTGATGTTTGCAAGGGCCGACGTTTTAATCAGGAAACATTGGAGGTGCATTATAACAACAAAAATATTTCGGATATTTTGAATATGACTGTGGCTGAAGCCGAGGAATTTTTTAAAGATATCCCCCTGATAAATGATAAGCTGAAAATGCTGAATGAGGTGGGACTGGATTATTTGACGCTCGGGCAATCGGCTACTACGCTCTCGGGCGGCGAAGCCCAGCGCATCAAATTATCCCGCGAACTTTCCAAGCACGGTACGACCAAAACTCTGTATTTATTGGACGAGCCTACAGTCGGCTTACATTATGAAGATGTGCGCAAACTATTGGAAGTGTTGCAACGATTGGTATCGCACGGCAATACGGTGATGGTGATTGAACACAATCTGGATGTAATCAAGTGCGCGGATTGGATTATTGATATGGGCCCGGAGGGCGGGGACAAAGGCGGAGAAATCGTGGCCGAAGGCACGCCCGAAGAGGTGTCGCGCAAAGCCGGTAGCTGGACCGGAAAGTATTTGAAAAGGACGGTGAAATAAAAAAAGACCAGTGTTTCCAAATCATGGTGATTTGGCAGAACACTGGCGATTGTCAGGGTTATCAGCCCACAGGCAGTTCGTTCCACGCCTTTCTGAGCCATTCACGCGCGTTGTCGCACGCCACGCCCGGGGCTCTCATGGCTGCATCTATTAAGATCAAGGCAGCAATAGGGTTAGGATGCTGTTCGTCCCGCAATTCGGAGATGCATCTGTCAACAATGGCCACCATGCCGGTCGGATCGTCGTCAACCACGCGCTGATCATACAGCGTCTGTAGCATGTTCCATGGCAGGCTCAAGACATGATGCGCTTCCTTACCCCGCTCTTCCAACCATCTTATTATGACTTGGATTTTTTCAGAGTAAGAGATGCAACCGTCACCGTCATCCAAGTGTCCATCGACGGTTAGAATTTCGCCTGGAGTAAGTGTGCCAGCGGCATAGTTCAGCAAGTCGATCATTGGCGGATGGATGATCATCGTATTCCTCCCTTACTTTGTTTAGAGCGTGCCTACCCAGGCCGCTCCATAGCGAAGTTAATCGCTTATTTATAGTAAAAAAGCTGAAAAATGTCAATGGCTTGCCTTGGCGCTGCGTGACGGGATTGTTGGCCTGGCTGATGTCATAGTTGCCAGATGCGTCGGCACTCGTAGTGAACCGCGCGCGGTGTTTACGCTTGTCTTCGCCAAAGAGATGGCGGAAGAGGCGACACTGGCCGATAAATCTGGCGACCAGGCGAGAAAACTCTGGCGGCCGCTTATTGGCAGGATTAAGGTCTCGCTAGATATTCGCCGGCGGACATTAGCCAGCCCACTGTTTATGCAGACCTTGGCTTTGGTTGCCAGAAAAAGACCACATTCGACCCCTCCCGCGCAGGGCAGAATAGCGGGCCTTGGACTTATCTGGCGGGTGAAGGATGACATATTTACCTTTGAACCAGCTCCGCCCGTTGTCTTTCGCGGCGACGGCCCGCAGCGCATAATTGATTGGTCGCCGTTGCTACTCGTGGCAGTGTCTCGTGATCTGGCATCACCCTGGGCGACCATGATGTCGTATGATCATGGATTCTACACGTTACCGGTGATAAAGGTCTTGAGAGGCTTCAGTTTCAAGCAAAGGACTGACCTGAATCTTCTCCTTGTCAGGATTCACCAGGGGAAGTAAACTATGGGTGTCCGGCGCGTTTTGCTAACAAGAACGCGTTGGACACCTCTTTTTTATGCGATTAATTTTAAAGAATATATCAAGCTCCCCCGGCATCTATCTTTTTTTCAATTCTAAAAAAGAGTTAATTTATGTTGGCAAGGCCAGCTCGTTAAAAAATCGCGTGCGGAGTTATTTTGTCGGCAAAAAATCACCTCGGCCGATTGAAGAAATGATTCATGAGGTGGCAGAGGTAAAATATATTACCACTGATTCTCTTTTGGAGGCGGTAATAATGGAAGGCCGCTACATTAAAAAATTTCATCCGCGTTACAATATTAAGTGGCGCGATGACAAAAGCTGGAATTATTTAATTATTACGAAAGATAAGTATCCGCGAGTGGAAACAGCGCGGGAACACGAACTGAATTTGGCCGGCCAAGCGGCGAGCAAGCGTTGGGCGTATGTTTTTGGCCCATTTCCCGGCCTTAATACTAAAGAGGCCTTGCGGATATTGCGTAAAATTTTTCTTTTTTCCGACTGCCAGCCGGCCCAAGGCAAGCCGTGCTTTCACTATCAGCTCGGGCAGTGTTTGGGAGTATGTATTAATGAAATCAGTCCGAAAAATTATGTAAAAAAAACCATTAGGCCTTTAATTTCATTTTTGCAAGGCAAGAAAAAGTCGGTGATTAAAAATTTTACTAAACAAATGAAAGAGGCCAGCCGTGTAGAAAATTTTGAAGAAGCCGGGCGGTTGCGTAATCAAATCAATGCTCTGCAAAAAATTCAAGATTCAACTTTATTAAATATTAATTTTTTGCGCGAGACAACAACGAGTAAATCACAGCCATTGCGGATTGAGGGTTATGATATTTCCAATTTGGGAGCCAGCAATATGGTGGGAAGTATGGCGGTATTTGACGAACGCGGGCCGATGAAATCTCAATATAAAAAATTTAATATTAAAACTGTGGTTGGCCAGAATGACGTGGATTGTCTGGCAGAAGTGGTGGGACGACGTCTCAAGCATGCGGAGTGGCCATTGCCTGATATTTTTTTAATTGATGGCGGTCGGCCGCAGGTGAACGCGGTGTCGCGGGTTTTGCGACAACAAAAAATAAGCCGGCCGGTCATCGGCATTGCCAAAGGGCCACACCGGAAAAAGAACGAATTTATTGTCGGCCTGCCGGCGTGGGTCGGATTGATTGGGCAACATGAGAATTTATTGATTAGGGTCCGCGACGAAGCGCATCGATTTGCCATTGCCTTTCAGAGAAAGAAGCGCCTCTTGACTTCTCCCAAGTCTTAATGTACACTTAAGTCATTAATTAACCCCTCAAACGGGGCCTTCGCGAAGCGGAGGTAATTCTTTCGTAAAAGAAAGAGTTAAAACTCTTCTTTTTTTAATCTCAATGACTACTTTAAAGGACACTTTAGATAAGGAAATGGAGGAAAAGAAAAACAAGGATTTTAAACAGCTGGTGGATGATCCGCAATACACCAAAATTCCCAAAATTGGGGATATTGTGAAGGGCAGGGTGATCACGGCCGGCCGGTCTTTGATTCGTCTGGATTTGGATGGCGTGGCTACGGGTGTCGTGCGCGGCGCTGAATTGTACGAGTCAGCGGCTTACTCTGATTTGAAACCCGGTGATGAAGTGGAAGCGACGGTGGTGGATTTGGACAATGAAAACGGCGAATTGGAATTGTCTTTCCGCGCCGCCGGACATCGCAAGGCTTGGGACAATGTCTTGGCTTTGCTAAAAGATGGTACTATTGTTGACGTCAAAGTTAAAGAAGCCAATCAAGGCGGTTTGTTGTTGGTGTATGGAACCTTGGCCGGATTTATGCCGGTTTCGCAGTTGTCGCCGGAACATTATCCTCGCGTGCCCGGCGGAGATCGGGCGCGAATTTTGGAAAAATTACGCGGTTTTATCGGTCAGACCCTGAAAGTGAAGGCAATTGACGTGGATGAAAAAGCCAACAAATTGATTTTTTCCGAAAAGGCCGTATGGGAGGAAGAAAAGAAAAGCATGTTGAGCGCTTACAAAGTTGGCGATTTGGTGGATGGCGTGATTTCGGCTCTGACTGATTTTGGCGCGTTTGTGAAATTCGGCGAAGTGGAGGGCTTGATTCACATTTCCGAAATTGCTTGGCAGAGACTGGATCATCCACGCGATGTTTTGAAAGTCGGCGATACGATGAAAGCCCAAATTATACAAATTGACGGATCTAAAATATTTTTGTCTCGCAAACGGTTGTTGGATGATCCTTGGAAAAAAGTCGCGGAAAAATATAAAGTGGGGGATGTCGTGACAGGCAAAGTGTTGAAAGTGAATCCGTTCGGTTTTTTTGTGGAGTTGGACCAGGATATTCATGGATTGGTGCATGTGTCCAGCCTCGGCGCCGAGCCGGTGAAGGATTTGGCGGCATTTGCCAAAGAAAATGATATTAAAGAATTTGAAATTATTACTTTGGAGCCGACTGAACATCGGTTGGGATTGAAGTTTAAAAAGTAATTATGTCAAACTTACTCAAAAATTTTCTCCTGTTCGTGGGCATCTTTATCGTGCTGGCTTTGGTGTTCAGCGGGTTTAACAAAACCGGCGTGAAACCGGAGGTGGTGGGCATCGGGCAATTGGTGGCGCAGGTGCAGAATGAAGAAGTGAAAAAGATTGAAGTGGAGGGCGATACTTTGAAAGTATTGTTAAAAAATGAAAAAAAGGAAGAGGTTAAAAAAGAAGCCAATGAGTCTTTGGGCGAATTATTAAAAAATTACGGGGCCGATGAAAACAAAGTTAAAAAAGTGGAAATAGTGGTGAAAGAAAAAAGCGGTTGGTCGTATTGGCTGGGGAATCTCGCGCCGTTTGTTTTGCCGTTTATCTTTTTTGTGGTGTTGATTTTTTTCATGACGCGGCAGGTGCAGAACGTCAATTCGCGGGCTATGGGCTTTGGCGCGGCCGGCGCGCGGGAAAATCCTAAAGATGATAAAAATAAGACAACGTTTAAAGATGTGGCCGGCGCCAAAGAGGCCAAGGAAGAATTGCAGGAAGTGGTGGAATTTTTAAGCAGTCCCAAAAAATTCGCGGATATGGGCGCGAAAATTCCCAAGGGCGTGCTCTTGATGGGCGCGCCGGGCACGGGTAAAACACTCATTGCGAAAGCTGTCGCGGGGGAAGCCAATGTGCCGTTTTTGCACATGTCCGGTTCGGAGTTTGTGGAAATGTTTGTGGGTGTAGGCGCTTCGCGCGTGCGCGATTTGTTCAAACGCGCGAAAAAAGAAGCTCCGGCTATTGTTTTTATTGATGAAATTGACGCGGTTGGCCGTCGGCGCGGAGCCGGACTGGGCGGGTCGCATGATGAACGCGAACAAACTTTGAATCAAATTTTGGTGGAAATGGATGGATTTGAACCAAATGCCGGAGTGATTGTGATCGCAGCTAGCGTCACTGGTGATACGCCGATTCTTATTAAGGAAAATGACAAGGAACCGCGTCTATTGCCCATTGGCGAATTTGTTGATCATTATTATAATGGCGATGAAGAAGGCGTGGAACACCCGACGCCGGGAATTTATACCTTGGGATTTGAGCCGCGGGTCAATAAGAAATATGGTCGGGGTTTGAGATTTGGTCAAGCCGCCTTTCAGCCGGTACGAGGCGTTTTTCGGCATCGAGTAAATGAAATTTATGAAATCAAATATCGCGGAGGCACTTTACGCACGACGGGCAATCATTCGGTGTTTGTTCAAACTCAATACGGAATTGTCGCTAAAGCCGTCTCTCAACTTAAGGCAGGCGAACAATTAGTTGAACTGCCTTATAAAGTTAAAACAGAAAACAATGGTCAAGAACGGCGAGCTTTTAGTTTTCCCCATTCTTTTTCTTTGGAATTATCAGTTTATCAGCCGGTTTTTGCCCGACATCAAATACTGATGGGACAATATGAGTATGTTTTGGCCAAACAAGGTGTCATGTCACAGGCGGTTTTAGGACAACAGATGGGTATGTCGCAGACAGGTATTTCTAAATGGCAGCACGGATTGACTTATCCTCGCGCCTTAAGTCGCGCTTATTTTAAACACGAATTGCCGGAACATATTTCCGTTACTCCGGAATTAGCCCGTTTATTTGGTTACTATGCGGCCGAAGGATATAGTCGTAAAGAGATTGATTTTTGTTTTAACGCTAAAGAAATTGCTTATCACGAAGATGTTGAGTATTTGATGGAGAATACTTTTAATCTTCGGCCCGATCGTAAACGCGCTATCACTACCAATGCCATCAATATTATTTATTATGCCAAGCCACTGGCTGAATTTTTCGCTTTACATTGCGGTCAAGGAGCACATGGTAAACATGTACCGAGTTATCTTTTTGAAGCGCCGCGCGAACATTTTATTGAATTTTTTCGCGGTTATGCGCGCGGAGACGGTCATATTGATAAACAGGGTCGTTTGGAAGTAACTTCAGTCAGCAAACAACTCATTTATGAATTGAATTGGCTCTGCCGCATGCATGGCATAAAAAGTTTTGTCCATTCTTTTACTGCTCCAGCCGGATGGCGGATTAAGGGCGGCAAACCACTCAAGGCGACAGTTGCTTGGCGATTAGGAATTGGCAAATATGATAATCCTTTTTTGCCGCCGGAGAAACGGAAACTCAAGTATAGTCCAATTAGGAAGCCAATAATTATTTCTGTGCGCCATTTTCCTTATAATGGTTTTGTTTATGATCTTTGTGGATGCAAACAAGAGGCCTTTTTTGGCGGTGTTAGTCCTATTTTACTCCATAACACCAATCGGCCGGATGTTTTGGATCCGGCTCTTTTGCGGCCGGGTCGTTTTGACCGCCGCGTAGTTATTGATCTGCCGGACATTAAAGACAGAGAAGAAATTTTGGCCGTGCACGCGAAAAATAAACCTTTGGCGCCGGATGTTTCCGTGCGCAAGATTGCCGAGCGCACGCCCGGGTTTTCCGGCGCGGATTTGGCCAATCTTTTGAACGAGGCGGCGATTTTAACCGTGCGGAGAAACAAAAAACAAGTGGGCGAGATGGAAATTTTGGAAAGCATTGAAAAGGTTTTGCTCGGGCCGGAGAAAAAATCGCGCGTGATGAGCGAAGAAGAAAGAACCATGACCGCTTATCACGAAGCCGGACACGCCATTGTGGCGAATTTTTTGCCCAATTGCGATCCGGTGCGCAAAGTTTCCATTATCGGGCGCGGTTTGGCCGGCGGCTATACTTTGAGCATGCCGGACAAAGATGTGCGCTATCAGACCTCGGCGAAATTCAAAGATGATTTGGCCATGATGCTCGGCGGGTATGTGGTGGAAAAAATGATTTACGGAGCTGAGCAGGTTTCCACCGGGCCTTCATCTGATTTGAAAAAAGCCACGCAAGCGGTGACTTCCATGGTGATGCGTTTTGGCATGAGCGACAAGCTGGGGCCGCGCGTGTATGGCAATAATGAAGAATTAATTTTTTTGGCGCAGGAAATTCACGAAAAGAAAAATTACAGCGAAAAAACAGCTGAAACAATTGACTTGGAAATTGGCCGTTTGCTGAAAGAAGCAGAGGACAAGGCGTTGCGAGTACTCATCGAGCACCGCCCGCAAATGGAAGCGCTGGTCAAGGTGTTGTTGGAAAAAGAGACGGTGGAGCAGGAGGAGTTTAGGAGAGCGGTGGCGGTTTAGCTTGACACAATTTGGCAAATGTGATATAAAATAAAGCCAGTTGTTCTTTAAATTATTTTATTTCCGGCTTTCTTTTAGTTGTCATCCTGAATTTATTTCAGGATCTTAATAGATTCCGAAACCTGCCTACCGGACAGGCAGGCAAGTTCGGAATGACACTTGAAAGAAGGCTGGGAATTGGTCCCGGCTATTTTGTCTGCGGTGTGTACCACTTTTGGCGTCCGATATCTGGTGATATTGGTTGTCAAAGTGAATTACCTGCGGGCGAGGAGTATACCATGAGCCAGAAGATAGATGAAGGGTTTCTATTTGATTTGCTCACGAAGCGTCGCGCCGGGCATTTTACGGCAGATGAGCTGGGATGGGCGGCTGATCATCCGCACATCATCCGATGGGCGATGACTCATCTTGATGTCATTTACAACCTTTGCGGCCTTCCCACCACCTACGACCAGTCCCTCGGCTTGATGCCGCTCATTGAGCGCGCGGTCGGGT
>CAYIOJ010000027.1:0-12803 GCA_964365025.1 uncultured Gammaproteobacteria bacterium | reverse complement strand
GGCTACTTGCAGTAATTGCGGTAAACCCACTGACGCGCCTTTTGAACCGGATAGTTCGCGGCCGGTGTATTGTCCCGAGTGTTATAAAATAATGATGAATAAAAAACACCAGGAAGAGAAAATGACTATAGAGAAAAAAGAAAAAGTACCGGCATTTGAAAATAAAAAGGTTATTGATGAAGTAGCGGAAAAAATTATTGAAAAAAAAGAAATGCCGCCAACGCCAACGCGAATCAGCGCGCCAACCGAACAAACCGTCAAACCCGGACAGAATATTGTATTTGACAACTAGCACCCCCCGGTTTGTCCACAGATGCTGTGAGGGTATCGCCTGTGGATAAGTGTGTGAAGTTTTTTAGTGATATTCAAGCTTGGGGGGGGGCGATAGTTGTAAAATTTATTTTTTCGCTTTATTTGATATTGTTTTAAGTGGTTTAAAAAAAAATAAAAAATTACGGCCGGGAAAAGATTGCCAGATTGTTTCAGACGCATTTTTGTGGTATAATATATGTATCAAAAATTAAAATGTAGACTTAGCCTAAATATGAGAGATAAAAATTTTAAGAGCTCAATTTTAAAAATAGGGGTATTTTTGTTGTTATTCGCTATTTTGTTTTTTTCAAATTTCGCGCCGGTTCGCGCTGGGTTTTTTGACCAAGCCAATTCTTATTTTTCCGAAGGCGGAAAAACATTAGGTGACGCCACAGGCAAGCTCGGCGCCGGTGCGTTAAATGCTTGGCAGAAAGTCGGCGATGATTTGGGAGAAGCGGTCGGAGTAGTGGCAAAAGATGCGTCGCAAGCCAGCGACGCGTTTCTCGGTGGAATTGAAAATTTTGGCCAGACTGTTGGCGGTTTGGGAAATCAGGCTACCAAAGGATATGACGCGGTGTTGGGCAAAGTAAAACAAGGAACTGACAAAGTGGCGGAAACGGTGATAAATATTTTGTCAAAAAAGAACAGCGTGAAAATTGTCGCACCAAAACCGGCGGTGAAAAAAGCTGTTCAAAAATCAGCAGTGAAAGAAAATGCGGTCACGCCGGCAAGTGCGGTGGAAGTGAATGTTTTGCCGATCGTTCCGATTGTTGTTCAGAAAGAAAAAACCAAAAAACAATCAGTGCCGATTGTGTCAAAAGAAATTATTATTTATTCCAACAAAGCGAATCAAGAAAGTGTTCAACCATTAGTGGCCACTGCTGTTAAGGCTTCCACTTTCGGCAATTCAGTTTTTGAAACTATTAAATCCAAAGGCGATGTTTCCGTTGGTAATGAGATAGTGATTGACGCGGCCACTGGCATAGCTACATTGAAAGGAATAAAAATTATCGGCACCGTGGATTTCACCGGCGCGGATGTAAAAGGTTTTAAACAAACAGTGGTGAATAATTATTCTTCCGGCGCGCCAATGGTGGTTTATAATTCCACCACCAAAGAAAACGAAACCTGGCAGAATCTTTCCGGAAATGCCGGCGGTGTTTCCACTCATTGGTCAGTGGGCAAGGATTTGACTGTCGGGCAGAACGCCACGGTAGCGAGCGGTCTGACTATCGGCACCGCGTCAGCTAATGGCTCGTTAACTGTCAACGGCGCCACGACCATCACCGGCGCGACCACTTTTTCTAGCGCCCTGACATTGTCATCCGGCGCTACTTTGAGTGGCGACCTCACGGTGAATGGCAACACTACTTTGGGTGACGCCGCCGGCGACACCATCACCGTCAACGGCCGTCTTTCCACTTTGAATGTTTCTAACGGTTCAACTACGTCTTCTTTGGCCAGAAATAGTTTTTATATTGGCGATACCGCTGGCACGGGTTACGGCGTATTCTACATTGATTCATCAGGCAACACTTCTGTTTCCGGCACTGTGAATTTATCAAATACCACTTTAGGTGTTGTTTCTTCCACAGCCGCCAACCTTCGTTTAGCGGCTGATGGCGGCAATCAGTTGGAATTATGGACTAACGCCGTTAAACGTTTTTATATCAATTCTTCCGGCAATGCTTTTGCATCAGGAACTCTGCAGGTTACGAATACCTCTACATTATATAATGATCTATTAGTGGGTGCGGCTTCTGAATCCATTGCCGATGCCGGTTTTGTTTTCACCGGCAATGATTTGTATGTTGATGATCAGCTAGGTGTTAATGGCAATGCCTGGTTTGATGGCAGTGTTCGCGCTTCTTCCACGCTCCTTATTGGCACTGCCGCCGGAACGGATAATCTATTTGTTAATGGCAATAATACCTATATTGCCACCTCCACCGCTTACGGCACGGCTTACAGTTTAGTGGTGGGCAATGGCACTACCGGGGCTTTGGTGGCTGGAGGGCATGTGAGTCCAAGCCATACCGGTTTGTTTGACTTAGGCCGCAGCGGATTAGGATGGAATAATGTCTACGCTTCCAGCTCTCTATATGTCGGCAATGGCGTCAATTCCAGCACTTTCAAGGGTAACTACATCGCCACTACTGATGGCACCAGCTCCACGGTGTTAAATGGAAGCTCTCTAACTCTTGGTTCCGGGACTAGTTATAACTCCGGCATGTTTAATGTTAATTCTAATGGTAATGTAAGCGCGTCGGGCACTTTTAAGGCTTTTGGCAATGTGACCTCCACCGGTTCAGTTTACGCGAATACTATAACGATTGGTTCGTTAACCTCCAGCGGTTCTTCATTTGTTGATGAAGCCGGAAGATTTTATATAGCCGCTGAATCAGGCATTTTTGATGTATTAAATGAAGCAGCCTCTCTGTATGCTACTGTTAGAGCGGCAAAATATTTAGGCGGTTCAACTGCTGGCGCGCAATTGTATGGTCAAATTGCCGATGGCGCCACAGCCATTGGCGTAAAGATCGGCAATAATACCGCCATTGGTACGACTGGATCAAAAATAGCTTCTTTTTACAGTGATGTGGGAACAACCGAAAGAGCTTTTATTGGTTTTGATGGTTCGGCCGGGTTTGTAGTCTCTTCATCAGCTGGTTTTGCCGGCGGCAGATTTTCAATTGACTCTTCCGGCAATACTTCCGCTTCCGGCTCTTTTAAGACCTATGGCAATGTCACCTCCACCGGCCACATTTATCCGGCCACTGTTGCCGGCGCTGACTTGGGCGCTATGGGTTTGGCCTTTAACAATGTTTACGCCTCCAGCTCCTTATATGTCGGCAACGGCGCCAATTCCAGCACTTTCAAAGGCAACTATATTGCCACCACTGATGGCACCAGCTCCACTGTGTTGAATGGTAGTTCTTTACAGCTTGGTATAGGTACTAATTATAATCAGGGTGCGTTTGGTGTTAATAATCAAGGGGCAGTAAGCGCTTCCGGTTCGGTATATATTTTCGGCGGCGCGGCTAACAACCTATACGGATTAAATATCTCTGTAGCCAAAACCGTTCCTCAAGGCCCTGATAATGTAACCACCACATTCACTTCCTATGTGATGAATACAGCCGGCTCTACGGGCTTTGCCTTCAATACTGTTGCTCAAGGTGGAGCAATGGGTTCAACTACAGCTGGCACCGGTTTAGATCGGGGTTTGTTAGTGGTGCAAAATAATGGCACCAATAAATTTGCGATTTCTGGCGGAGGTAATGTTTACGCCACAGCCGGATTTAACGCCAATAGCACTCAATACGGCATTGGTGATGTGGCTGAATATGTAAATTTAACACCGGGTAACATAGTTGATTTTGGCGATGTGGTGGTAGTTGACACTAACGGCCTCAACCAATACCGTAAATCCGAAGGGGCCTACGCCAAGAATGTAGCGGGCGTGATTTCCGATACCGGGGCGTTCGTCATCGGCGCTTCCGGCGATGGTCGCGCTCCTTTGGCCTTGGCCGGTTTAGTTAATGTTAAAGTAACTGCTGAAAACGGCCCGATTGCCGTGGGTGATTATCTGGTGACGGCTTCCCAACCAGGCTATGCCATGAAATACGACATAGCTTCCGGCCAATCCGCCGGTTTGGTTGGTATGGCTTTGGAACCGTTGACAGAGGGTGATGGTAAAATAAAAATTTTGGTGAATAAAGGGTTGGTGGCCGGATCATCAGGCGGTTCCATTAGTTTAAATGTCAGTCAAAATAAAGATGGTCAATTAGTGCAGAGCGGAGACTTGGACATGGCCGGACGGAATATTTTGAAAGTAAAAGCCATTACCAGCGCGAGTGGCGCCTGGTCAATTGATAATGATGGCTTATTGGTCGCTAAAGATGTCAAAGCCGACAAAGTTCAAGCTAAGCAATTTATTGTGGCAATGGACAGCGATCAAAAGAAATCAACTGTTGGCGAAGCGACAATTAAAGTTGGCGGTCAATCTGTGGAAGTAGAAAATGAGTTAGTGACAGAGAAAGTCAAGATATTTGTGACCTTCCGCGCCAATCCGCAATCATTTTGGTGGATTTCCAAGCAAATTGACGGCAAGTTTGAAATTTCTCTAAGCCAAAACGCCAATCAAGATGTTACCTTTGATTATTGGCTGGTGGGGGTAGAGGAGGCGGAGGATGGCAACGACGCGGCAGTTGATTCGGAAAATTCCGCTCCTGCTGACGTAGTGGCGCCGGTTCAAGAATCAACACCGTCAGCGCCGGAAGTGGAAGTGAGCGAACAGCCAGCAGTTTCACCGGTATCAGAGCCAGAGGTTAATCCGGAAGTTGTTACTGATGACGCTGAAAAAAAGACCGAGGAAACTCCTAAAAATGAAGATAAAACCGAAGAAAAAGCGGGCGAGGGGAGTGCCGACACCGCTTCTAATTCCTAAATAATATTTTATTTGACAGGGACTCTGAATCAGCTCCGGAGTCCCTATTTAGTTAAAACTTTATGGAGACATTTTTTACCAGAATTTTAAATAGTTTGACCAAATTATCTTTGTATTTGGCTATATTTTTAACCCCCATTTTTTTTCTGCCGTTCACCGCCGATATTCTGGAAGTAAATAAATATTTTCTTTTTTATTTTTTAATTATTTTAGCGTTAATGACCTGGCTCGCTCGGGCAGTGTCGCGCAAAATTTTTGAATTTAAACGCACTCCGCTGGATATTCCCTTGGCGGCGATGTGGCTGGTGTTTTTGGTGGTTTCTTTAGTTTCCGAAGAACGTTATTTAAGTTTTTTCGGCGAATTTAGCTCACTTAGTCTTTCTTTTTTTGGTTTAACCGCCCTGTTGTTTTTTTATTTTCTTATCGTCCAAAATTTACGCAATATAAATCAGATATTGTTGGCTGTTTATCTTTTGATGTTTTCGGGGGCGTTGTCCGCCCTTTATCTGATTTTGCCAGTATTTCTGCGTTTAGGCAATTGGTTTTTTCTGCCCAAAACTTGGCCGGTTTATGGGCTGGTCAATAGCTCTAATACTTTATCCGGCGTATTTTTGGTCGTGATTTTTTCTCTGGCTCTAGCTTTTTTAACAATTAAAAAACGCAGCCTCGCTTTAGATGTGTTTTATTTTCTGGTGCTTTTACTGACTGGCGCCGCCATAGTCATGATTGGATTTAAAATCGTCTGGGTGGCAATGGTCGCGGCGATATTTTTAATGTTGATTTTCTTTTTGACCTACATGGAAAGAGTCAGAACGATCTGGACATCCGTCGCTTTCGGCATTCTGGTCGTTTCTTTGCTTTTTATATTTTTTGGAACGCCGAAAATTTTGACTATGCCCTTGCCCGTGGAGGTGTCTTTAAGTTCCAGCACTTCCGTTGGCCTGATTTTGGACGCGCTTAAAGACAGCGCGCGGCATTTTCTTTTCGGCAGCGGCCCCTCCACTTTTATTTTTGATTTTTCCAAATATCGCGCTCTTGATTTTAATAGTAATTTCGCCTGGAATATCCGTTTTCGCCAGCCGTACAGCAGCGCTCTGGACTGGCTCGCCACCACCGGCCTTCTCGGCGCCCTGTCTCTGCTTTTGGTTGTTTTAATGGTGCTCGGTCTTATTGTTAGCACATGGCTGAAGCATTTTTTGGAATTGCGTCGCAAGAAAAAAATTGAAGAATCATCCGCGGCAGTTGCCCCTTTTCAATCGTCGCCCTTGATTTTTTGGACAATCGTCGGCGCGTGGCTGATACTACTCATCTCTTTCTTTTTTATCAATTTTTCCCTGGCGCATTGGCTGATGTTTTGGCTGTTTTTGGGTTTGCTGGTCGGGGCCGGCGCGCATTTGGCTAAAATAGAGATGCCGGAGCTATCATTTTCTTTAAAGACATCGCCGCAGTATGCCATGGCTTCGTCTTTTGGTTTTATTCTGATATTCACGGCGATTATCGTTGTGGGAATTTTTCTCGGCCGTTATTTCACGGCGGAAATCGTTTACGCGCGGTCATTGAATAAACCGTTGGATGGGCGCATCGCCGGCCTGCAGAAAGCCGCGGAATTTAATCCCAACAGAGTTTTATTTCATCTGGCTTTGGCCGAGGCTTTTTTGAAAAAGGCGGTCGAGGAGACCGGCAAAACCAATGATTTAAATCAGGTGGCTTCGCTCGTGGCCTCGGCCGTGCAGGCGGCTAAATTGGCTACGGACAAAGCTCCTAATAACGTTGCTACTTGGGAATATCTCTCCACGATGTACGCCAACGCTCGCTCCATCGCGCCGGAGGCCAACAATTGGACTATTGGCGCTTTGGAAAAAGCCATTGCTTTGGAGCCGACTAATCCGCTATTTTATATTGCTATCGGCAATGCCAAATTGTTTGAGCGGCGTTATACCGAAGCCAAAGAGGATTTTGAAAAAGCAATTTCTTTAAAACCTAATCTGTTGGACGGTTACCTGCGTTTGGCCACTTTGAAAGAAGCTCAAAATGACATAAACGGCGCCATTGTCGCTTTGGAAAGAGGATTGGGCTATGGCGCGCAGGATCCGGTTTATTTGTTTCAACTTGGCCGTTATTATTTTAATCGGGCGCAGAAAGGCGATTATGACTTGGCGGAAATGGCTTTTAGGCGCGCTGTTGATTTTAATCCGAACTATTCCGACGCGCTTTTTGCCCTGGGTTTATTTTATGAAAAAAGAGGAGACAACAATCAGGCCTTGGAATGGTATAAAAAAGTTTTGATTTTGAATCCGGGCAACAAAGATATCAAGAAGAAAATTGACAATTTATCATCATCACCGGAAGAAAAGAAAAAATAAAGATTAAGCTATTAACCTCCGATGCGTAATCGGAGGTTTTGTTATTGTAATTTAGGGCTTTTTTTGTTAAAGTGGACGCATGATTACATCAAAGCTATTGAAATACACTCAAGAAAAAATTAAAAAGTTTTTTGTCGGTTTTACTGACAAAAGCCATGGGCTCGGCCATATCGGCCGAGTGGTTTCTTATAGTCGTGCCGTAAGTGAGCGAGGATGGCCAGACAGTGGCCTGGTTGAATTAATCGCCTGGTTGCACGATATTGGGCGCGTGATTGAACACGCGGATAATCCGGCCGGCCTGCCGCATCATGTTTTATCTAAAAGATTAACCGAAGAATGGTTTAAGAAAGACAAGAATTTTTATACTTTGTCCGCCAAAGAAAAGGAAGAAATTTTATACGCGGTAGCCAATCATGGCGATGACACGGCGATTGATTTTCAATCAGCGATAATATTGCGCGACGCCGATAAACTGGATTTGTATGGAGCGGCGGGGTTGGAAAGGCATAAAATTTTTCACGCCAACGATATTCATGAATTAAATTGCAATTTGATTATTTCTCTAGAGCGCGCCGCGCGATTGAAAACAAAGGCGGCCAAAGAAATTTTTCATCAGCGTAAGTTGGCGCGGCCCATGGAAGATTATCTGAAAAAGAACGGCCCGGGCGGAACAACCGGCGGCAAAAAAGTTTTATGCGCCATTTCCGGCGGAGTGGATTCAGCCGTGGCCGCCGCCCTGTTGCAAAAAACCGGCTATGAAGTAACCGGCGCCTTTATGAAGTGTTATAGCGGGGCTTTGCCCGGGAATGAGGCGCCCTGTTGGATTGAAGACAGGCGCGAGGCCATGCGCGTGGCGGCGAAACTCGGCATTAAGCTTTTAACTTTTGATTTTGAAAAAGAATACCGCCGCGAGGTGATTGATTATATGTTTAAAGAATACCGCGCGTTCCGTACCCCGAATCCCGATGTAATGTGCAATAAATACGTTAAAATTCCGCTTTTATTAAAAGCGGCTGAAAAACTTGGTTTTGATTATGTTGCCACGGGACACTACGCCCGCTTGAGACGTACAAAAAATAACGCGGAATTACTGCAGGCAACGGATAAAAATAAAGATCAAACTTATTTTTTGCATCAGTTAAAGCAAAAAGAATTACAACAGTTAATTTTTCCCATTGGCACGTTATATAAAGATGAGGTAAGGGTTTTTGCTAAACAGTGGGGTCTGCCTGTGGCGGACAGAGAAGAAAGCATGGGAATTTGTTTTGTGGGCGAGGTGCCGATGAAAGAATTTTTGCAAAAGAGAATTAAACCGCGCCGCGGGCCGACAGTTTTAGGTAGCGGAAAAAAAGTCGGCGAACATGATGGTCTGGCTTTTTATACGATCGGCGAAAAAATCAGCGGCGTCGCCGGACGGCCGTTATTTGTGGTAAACAAGGATATTAAAAACAATCGCCTGATCGTCGGTGACGAAGATGACTCGTCATTATTTAAGAAGAAAATACAATTGAGTGATATTAATTGGCTTACTGGACAGCCGCCTAAATTTCCTTTAAAATGTGAAGTGCGGTTAAGGCATCGCCAGCCGCTTCAAAATGCCACAGTTAAAAGGTCTGGCGCCAAATTCATCGTGGATTTTGGCGAGCCGCAAAGAGCGGTTACGCCCGGCCAATTCGCGGTGTTTTACAAAGACAGTGAGTGTTTGGGCGGCGGAGCAATCGTATGATTTCTTATCGCGATTTTCGTCAAAAATTTTTAGATTTTTTTCAAAGCAAGGGGCACGCGGTGATTTCCTCGGCTTCTTTGATTCCGGAAAACGACCCGACTGTGCTTTTTACAACCGCCGGCATGCATCCTTTGGTGCCTTACCTTTTGGGCGAAAAACACCCGGCAGGGCCGCGTTTGACTAACGCGCAAAAATGTTTGCGCACCGATGACATTGATGAGGTGGGCGATAAGTGGCATCTGACTTTTTTTGAAATGCTTGGCAATTGGTCTTTAGGATATGAGGGCGGGGAGGTAAAAGACAAGGGGCCTTATTGGAAAAAACAAGCGATTGAATGGAGTTGGGAATTTTTAACTGATAAAAAATGGCTTGGATTAGATCCGCGGAGGATTTATGTTTCAGTTTTTGCCGGCGACGATAGCGTGCCGCGCGATAACGAGGCGACTGAAATTTGGCAGAATGTTTTCGCGCGCGCCGGAGTTGAGGCCAAGGTCGGGGAAGGTGAGAGAATTGGCTTATACGGCCGCGCCAAGAATTGGTGGGGGCCGGCCGGGCAGACCGGGCCGTGTGGGCCGGATACCGAGATTTTTTACGATACCGGAACTGAACACAATGCTAAATTCGGCGCCGGGTGTCATCAAAATTGCGATTGCGGCCGTTTTTCGGAGATTTGGAACGATGTTTTCATGCAATATACTAAAACTTTTGATGGAGATTGCGTAGAGATGACATACAAAAATGTAGATACAGGCATGGGTTTGGAGCGCGTGTTGGCGATTTTAAACAGCAAACAAAGTATTTTTGAAACAGAATCGTTTTTGCCGATAATTCGTAAAATTGAGGAATTAAGCGGTAAAAATTATGCCGATATGCCGGAAACCACCCGCGCCATGCGGGTTATTGCCGACCACATTCGCGCCGCTGTTTTTATTTTGGGCGATGAGCATGGCGTTATCCCATCCAACTTGGGACAAGGATATATTTTGCGAAGATTGCTTAGACGTGTCATTCGTTTCGGTTATCAATTAGGCATTAAGAACGGGTTTTTAGCGGAGTTGGCCGCGTCTATAATTACACAGTACGCGGAATTTTATCCCGAATTGAAAAATAATGAGGCAAAGATTTTTAGTGAACTGACCGCCGAAGAAAAAAAATTTTCACAAACAATAGCCGATGGCTTAAAAAAAATTGAAGTGATGGCGCGTAAAATTCATCGGTTGGAAAATATTTTGACGCAGTTTAACGACGGCGATATTGACGACGATAATGACCGCCAATTTATTCAATCACTCCTCAAAGAATCGTGGGTGGCCGGTTCCGCGGTTTTGCGGCACATGCTGGAGCAGTCGGATAGAGCGGCAATTCAAGAACTGATTAGTGAGTTTATCAAATCATTTAAAATTTCCGGCTGTTTTATTTTTGACCTATACACCCAAGACGGTTTTCCACCCGAGATGATTAGAGAAGTAATGCAATCGGTGGAGCGGCCGATAATGAAATATGAAACAATAAAGTTGCCGTTGTCATTGGATGTGGACGCCTTTCAAGAAGCGTTTAAAAAACATCAAGAAATTTCCCGCGCCGGCGCGGAGCAAAAATTTCATGGCGGTTTGGCTGATCACAGCGATATGGTCGCTAAACTGCATACGGCCACGCATCTTTTGCAGGCGGCCTTGCGCCAAGTGCTGGGTCAAGGCGTGACGCAAAAAGGCAGTAATATCACCCCCGAGCGTTTGCGTTTTGATTTTAGCCATTCTTCAAAAATGACCAACGAACAAATCAAACGCGCGGAAGACCTGATTAATGGCGCCATTAGCGCGGATTTACCAATAAAATGTGAAGAAATGACTGTGGAAGAGGCGCAAAAGCAGGGAGCTATTGGTTTATTTACCGCCAAGTACGGCGAAAGAGTAAGAGTTTACACGGTTGGAGGTGATAAATACTTCAGCCGCGAGATTTGCGGCGGGCCACACGCGTCGCGCACAGGTGAACTGGGACATTTTAAAATTATCAAAGAAGAGGCTTCTAGCGCCGGAGTGAGGCGCATTAAAGCGATTTTGGAATAACATGTCGCGCAAGTTTTTGTTTTTTATTTTTATCGTCTATTTGTTCACGGCGATTTTTTTGTATCGGCCGGTTTTAAATTCTTTTTTTGTTTCCGATGATTTTGATTGGGTCGCCCGCGCTCAAAATATGCCTTTGGTTTTAGAAAAACTTTTTTTTCGCAACGCCGAAGGAACGCGCGACAATGGCGTGTATCGTCCCATTACCATATTTTCTTTTTGGCTGAATTTCAAAATCAATGGCCTCGCGCCGTTCGGCTATCACTTTGTTAATGTTATTTTACATTTGGGCAGCGCGTTTTTATTATTTTGGCTGGTCTGGCAATTATCGGGCCGGAAAGAGCATCGGCTGGCATTTTTGGCAGGTTTATTTTTTTTGATTTTTCCCAATCATCCCGAAGCCGTGTCTTGGATTTCCGGCCGCAATGACGCGCTGGCCGTTTTCTTTTTCCTGTTGAGTTTTAATTTTTATGTTCTGTTCAGAACAAGCGCGCGTTATTTATGGTTTGGCATGTCATCATTGATTTTTGCTTTGGCGATTTTTTCCAAAGAGATGGCCGCTTCACTGCCCATCATTTTATTGGTTTATGAGTTAATGTGGCAGAAAAACACCTCATGGAAAAAAAAGATCATATTAATTTTACCAGGCGCGGCAATTTTAGCGCTTTATATATTGTTAAGACAGTTTGCCACTGGTTTATTATTAAAATCGTATTCCAACGTTCATTCGTCTTTTTCCATTTTTTCCGCCACGGAAGTTTTTATCCGCGGGTTTTTAAGCCATTTCATTAGTTCGGCCCAAATTTGGATAACTAATGGATTGTCCGGCCATTGGTTTTTGTTTATTTCGTTATTGGCGCTCGTGGCTTGGCTTCTCTGGCGCCGGTGTCAAGAGAAAAAAATATATCTTTTTGCTTTGTTGTTTTTTATAATCTCTCTGGGTCCGGTTTATAACCTTCAGTTGAGTGGTTTTTCCGGCGAAGGAGAAAGATTTGTTTATTTACCCTCTGTTGGTTTCGCCATGATTTTAGCCGTCATAATTATTAGTTTGTATAAAAAGTGGCGCGCGGCGGGCATGGCAATCGCGGTAGTTTTTGTTGTTTATTTTTCTTTCATGCTCTGGCAAAGAAATTTAATTTGGCAACAGGCCGGTGTTTTGAGTCGCCAATTGCTGTCTGATTTTGCCGCCGAAACCGGCCTCAAGTCGGGCGAGGGAACAGTGGTGATGGGTTTGCCGGACAATATCCGCGGCGCGTATGTTTTTAGAAACGGTTGGTTAACCGCTCTGAAACTTTTCTATCCCGCCTTTCCGGCGGACGTATTATCAACCAAGGCGCTTTTGAATTTAACGGAAAATAATTTTGATAAAAAAGTGATTGATTGGCAAATTCTGCCGGACGGTTATCGCGCTTTGGCGATTTCTTCTAAACATCTTTTTGTCGGAGTTCATCATCTTGACTCCGCTGATTATTTGTTAGACATTAAAAATTATGATAAGATAGTAAAGGCGGGTAATGAGGCGGAAATTCACTTTACGCCGGTATTTATCACCCAGTTATCTTCAAAAACAATCAATTTTTTGGCCTTTAATGAGGGGAGATTGAGAAAAATCGACCCGATTGTTTCTGTGTATAAAGAAAAACCACGTTAGAATTTTTTGGCTAAATTTAGCCAAAAAGCATTAATTTTTAAAAAATAACCCAAAACTGTTGACAAAAAAAACGACTTGGGATATAATAGAGCCACTTTAAAATATGCAACAAAACCAAACTGGGATAGAGGCCTCGTCCAAAGATGTGTTGGAATTAAGAGGGCGAGTGGAAGAATTGTTGCCTTCGGCGAAATTTAAAATCAAATTGGAAAACGGCCATATATTGATTGGCCATTTG
>CAYIOJ010000026.1:0-12930 GCA_964365025.1 uncultured Gammaproteobacteria bacterium | reverse complement strand
TTGAGATTGCGCCAGGTAGGGTTTTCCACATCGTTTAGTTGCCTAAACGCGAGAGGCGTAGCAAGCGTAATGTTGACCTTTAGGGTCATTATTGCGATACACCGCCTCACTTTTCACCTTTGGCCCCTTGCGGGGTTAGTATTGTCTCTGTGGCACTGTCCGTCAGGCAGGTTTACTTTATATCCTGCCGGCTTGCCCACCTGTTAGGTGGTACCTACTTCTCCAAAATCTTGGAGGGCGTTCGGACTTTCCTCCCCGATTTCACGTCGGGGCGATCATTCGGCAAATCAAAGACAGGAGTATTTTAGCATAAAATCGGACGCTTGTCAAGGGGGGTGGTTTTGCGGTACAATTAGAGTAATTATAGATTGCCACGCCCCACTTCGTTCAGCTCGCAATGACAGTCCCAATTTGTATGAAAAAATCAGAAATAATCTTAACCACGATTCATTTTCCACTTGATTTTTTAATGTTGATTTTGGCCGGTTTGGCGGCGTATTTTTTGCGGTTCGCGCCGTTTTTCACCTCCATTAAGCCAGTGCTGTTTGATTTAAAATTTGAAAAATATCTGCCTTTGATGCTGGCTGTGGCCGCGAGCTGGATGGTTCTGTTCATTTTTTCCGGTCTTTACAAAGTTAATCCCAATAGACGGTTGGTCAATGATTTATCGCGCGTGGTGTTTGCCTGCTCCACCGGCATTGCCGCTGTCACCATTTACATTTTTTTCCAACGCGAACTTTTTGATTCGCGTTTTATTGTTTTAATGGGTTGGATTTTGGCTATTGTTTTTGTCGGCGCCGAGCGGGCGATTATGCGGTTGGTTAAAAATTTATTGCACCGCGTTGGCATTGGCGTGCGCCGAGTGGTAATTGTCGGCGCGGGACATGTGACTGATATTTTGCGCGAGACGATTTTACAGCGGAAAGGATTTGGCTATGTTCTCGCGGCGCAATTTGTGAAATTTGATAATGACGCGCGCGTGGAAATTTTGAAATTAGTAAAACAAAATCAGATTGATGAAATTCTTCTCACCGATCCCAAAGCCGACCAGCAGGAAACTTTGGCGTTGATTGATTTTTGCGATGCCAATCATTTGTCGTTTAAATATTCGGCTGATTTGTTTTCTACATATATGTCCAATATGTCGGTGGTGGCCATGGCTGGTATTCCGGTGGTGGAAATGCAGAAAACCCGTTTGCAGATTTGGGGCCGAGTGATTAAAAGAATTTTAGACATCAGCGGCTCGGTTATTTTAATTATTATTACCAGTCCTTTGACAATTTTATCCGCTTTGGCCGTAGCCGTGGAGAGCGGCCGGCCTGTTATTTATAAAAATGAACGGGTGGGCGAGGCGGGGAAAAAATTTTTTACTTTGAAATTCAGGTCAATGCGCCAGAAATATTGCATTGGTCCGCAATTTGACAATCAGGACAAGGCCCTGGCTATGGAAAAAGAATTAATCGCGCAAAAAAGTATTAAAGAAGGTCCGGTGTATAAAATTCAAGACGACCCGCGGGTGACGCTGGTAGGTCGGGTTTTGCGCCGCTGGAGTTTGGATGAATTGCCGCAATTATTTAATGTGTTGAAAGGCGAAATGTCTCTGGTGGGCCCTAGGCCGCATCAGCCGCGCGAAGTGGCAAAATATGCCAAGCATCATCGCCGCGTTTTAAACATCAAGCCGGGTTTGACCGGTTTGGCGCAAATTTCCGGTCGGAGCGACTTGGAGTTTGAAGAAGAAGTGCGGCTGGACACTTTGTATTTGGAGCATTGGTCGGTATTATTGGATTTGATAATTTTACTGAAAACGCCATTCATATTGTTTAAATCAAGAAAGGCGTTGTAGATATGAAAGTCGCTTTAGTTCACGATTATCTTTCGCAAGACGGAGGGGCGGAAAGGGTATTAAAGGCCTTGCATGAACTTTACCCTTCAGCTCCTATTTTTGTTTTATTCTACGACAAACAAACAACGCCGAAATATTTTTTGGCGCAGGATTTACATTACACTTTTTTGCAATTTATGCCCTGGGGAGTGAGTCATTATCGTTGGTATTTGGCCTTAATGCCTTTTGCGACCGAGCGACATGATTTGTCCGAGTTTGACGTGGTGATTTCATCCACGAGCGCCTTTGCCAAAGGTATAATTACCGCGGCGCGGGGCTTGCATCTGTGTTATTGCCACACGCCGACGCGCTATCTCTGGACCGATACTCACAGTTACATTGAAGATTTGAATTATAACCGGTTGGTGAAAACAATTTTGCCGCCGCTGATTTCACGATTGCGTTCCTGGGATCAGATGAGCGCCCAGAGGGTGGATCATTTTATTGCCAATTCGGCCAATGTCCGACAGCGCATTCAAAAATATTATCGCCGCGACGCTGAAGTAATTTATCCGCCGGTAGATACGCAGATTTTTAAAATTGCCGACTCACTCGGGGATTACTATTTAGCCGGCGGCCGTTTGGTGCCTTACAAAAGATTTGATTTGGTGGTGAAAGTTTTTAATCGTTTGGGCTGGCCTCTGAAGATTTTTGGCAGCGGGCCGGAAGAGGAGAAATTAAAAATGATGGCTCAAAAAAATATTGAATTTTTAGGGCCGGTGGACGATGTCCAAAAAGCTGAACTGTATTCGCGCGCTTTGGCTTTCATTCATCCGCAGGTGGAGGATTTTGGCATTACAGCCGTGGAATCAATGGCCGCCGGCCGGCCGGTGATTGCTTTGGCAGCTGGCGGGGCTTTGGAGACTGTGGCGGAGGGCGTGACCGGCCGTTTTTTCAGCGAACTAACTTGGGAATCATTGTTGGATATTCTTTTGAAATTTGATTTAGCCGGGTTTGACTCGGTAAAAATTCGTAACCACGCCCTGCAATTTAGCGCAGATAATTTTAAAAGCAAAATGGCCGAGCAGGTGCGCGGGCGTTACGAAGATTGGCAAAAAGGATGGAGGGAAATGCCATTGAATTTGTATGCGAATAGGAATTGACGCGCGATTTTACGCCGAGGCCGGCGGATTGGGGCGGTACACGCGGGAATTAATTCGTGAACTTGAAAAAATTGATGATAAAAACGAATATCTGATTTTTGTGACACCGCAAGGAGGGGAGTTGTATCAGCCGTTAAACGCGCGATTTAAAAAAATTATTGTTGATATTCGCTGGTACAGCTGGCAGGAGCAGATTTTGTGGCCGTTGATTTTGCGCAAACAAAAAATTGATTTAATGCATTTTTTGCACTGGAATGTGCCATTGTTTTATCACAAGGCATTTTTTTTAACCATTCACGATTTGATTTTGCTTCATTTTCCAGATCGCCGCGCGTCCACTTTGCCGGCAGTTTTTTATTGGGCGAAGTATTGGGCGCATCGGTTGATTTTGTGGTCGGCGGCGCGACGAGCAAGGAAAATTTTCGTGCCGTCAGAGTTTGTTAAAAATGATTTGATGGAAAGGTTGGGTGTAGCACCAGAGAAAATTGTGGTGACTTATGAGGGAGCGGGATTTTTATGTCATTGCGAGGAGGCGGAGCCGACGAAGCAATCTGATTCACCTGTAACTACGAGATTGCTTCGCTTCGCTCGCAATGACATACTTCAGAACCCATACTTGCTCTATGTTGGCGCGGCATATCCTCATAAAAATTTAGAACGCCTGCTGGAGGCGTTTGCGATTTTAAAAAATGATTGGACAGGATCACTGTCTCTAATTTTAGTTGGCCGGCCCGATTATTTTTATGAGCGTCTAAAACGATTGGCTTATGAAAAATATCCCTGGCTGCCAATCATTTTTTTGGGCGAGGTTTCTGATGCCGAGTTGGCTGATTTGTATCAAAATGCTTCCGCCTTTGTCTTTCCCAGCTTAAGCGAAGGATTTGGTTTGCCGCCATTGGAGGCAATGGCGCACAGCGTACCGGTTTTATCATCCAACAACTCTTGTTTGCCCGAAATTTTAGGCAATGCGGCTTTATATTTTGATCCGTATAAGCCCGAGGAGCTAACATTTCGCATTAAGCAGGTATTGACTGATGAAAATTTGCGCCAAAAATTGATAGCTGTTGGCTTAAAACAGGTTCAAAAGTATTCCTGGCAAAAATGCGCGCAATTAACTTGGTCTAAATACGCATCTTGACAAAATTTAATAGATATGGTATAAAATAAAGTCGATTGTTCTTTAAAATTAACCCTATTCCCGGCTTTCTTTTGGCTCATTTTAGTGATTCAAAAGAAGGTCGGGAAAGGTTCCCGGCTAAACCGTGGCAGTTCATGAAATCGCGTAAATACGCGAAAAATAGCTGCCACACAAAAAGGAGAAGGACGATGACCGCAAGGATCACGCCCGGACAGGGAAAACAGCTGGTTCGGTTCTGCGAGGATGGAATTGTTGGGCTCAATCTTGAGAAAGGTGGAGCCCAGCGCGTCATTATGCAGGGTGACGCGTTTCAAACGCGACTCAAGGAAATGATACTTGAGCTTGCGTCCACTTTTTTCATTCCAGTCAAGGATGTGAATGTTCCATCCATCCACCACCCCATCCTTTCCAAATACCGTGCCGGCGCTCGTCAGCACCCTGATCCTGTTCTTGACACCACCCCGCTCTGCTACCGCGTGATCAAGGGCTACACTCTCAAGGAGCACGCCCCCAAAGCAGGCCCTTGCCACGACAACTTCCAGTATCTTCAAAACTGGAACTTCAAGGACGATCCAACGCAGGATTGTCTTGTGTTCTGGATTCCGCGTCTGGTTCTGGGAAGTACTGCCAAGACCGTGGATGAGCAGAAGGTTCACTTGGCAGGGTTTCGTCAGCGTCTGGATCTTCCGTCCCACCATTGCTCCTCATTCGGCTCTGCCGCCCTTCTCTCCGGTCTGGTTCTTGCCCATTACAAGGCAACCGGCGAGCAAGTCCCGCTGAACGGTCTCTGGACTCGCACCGATTCCTGCTTCGCTGGCGGTAACCGGCTGGGCCTGGATTGGTCCTCTGGCACGCTCTGCTGCGCCTTCTGGGGCTGGGGTGTTGGTCGGAGCGGCAGCATTGGCTGCTTCGCCCTGGGGGTGGAGACCCTCGGATCCTAGGGCACTCGGCCCTTTGTCCGACAATCACCAGATTCTCGGACACTCGGTCACTTGGAACCTCGCGCCCCGAACACAAAGCAACGCTTTGTGTTCGGGGCTCTTTTTATTTTTTTGAAATTTGCTATAATGAATCTCGGCTGCGTCGTTGGTTGCTCGCACTTTTTGGCGCGAGCCGGCAGTACAGGCTATCAGCTGATCAGAATAGTGTCGCGGATTCGTGACACTAGCGCATCAGTTGGTAATTCATTGTCTTTTTACACCCCGTGTCAGATATCATCGCGTTTAAAGCGCGGCATTAAATACAGCCCGGAGAGAATTCAATGGGCAGTGCTCTGGAAGGTATCTGATATATCCTGCAACGCTGACGGTAACCGGCTGAACCTGAATTGGAACTCTGGCACGCTCTACTGCGACAACTGGAACTGGGATGATGATCGGAACGACAACATTGGCTGCTTCGCCCTGATGGTGTGACAAGATTTAAAAACACTCCGAATTACACATCGGAGTGTTTTGTTTCGTGAATGTTTATTCTTTTGGCAACACGCTTTGAATCCATTTACCCAACATTCGTCCTGCCACTGCAAGTTTTTGCGAGAGTTGCGCGTATTTGTTCACCTCCAGTCCTTTTACCTCCCACAAAATGGTGATAAAATATTTTAGGTTGTCCAGCTTCCTGCTTAATTCCACTAAAAATGTCAGTTTATTTTCGTGTTTGGTATATTGCGCGGTTAAAGTGATTTCCAAAATGTTTATAAATAATGTATCTATTCTCGCGCCAAGCGTGTGACGAGTGAGGCGGGGAATATGCCAAAAAAAATTATGCCACAACAAATAGCTCTCTTTCAATATGGTGAGAATGGGCAAGTCCATCGCGTTGTTCCGTTGGGGGGGGGGAATTAGAGGGCGAGTTGGAAAAATTCAATTGAGTCATACTTTTGAAGAAATTATCTCTTTAGAAAATTTATGTTTGGCTTGGCAGGAGTTTGTTGTTGGTAAAAAGGCAAAAAAAGATGTACAAAAATTCTCACGCCACTTGATGGATAATATTGTATCACTGCATCAAGATTTAGCCAATCAATTTTATCAACACGGCGGTTATGTAAGTTTTTACATCACCGATCCCAAGCCGCGGCATATTCACAAAGCCAGCGTGAGGGATCGGTTGTTGCATCACGCGTTGCATCGCATTCTTTATCCATTTTTTAGCCGCGTTTTTATTAGCGACTCATATTCTTGCCGCGTTGATAAGGGTCTTCATAAGGCCGCTAATCGTTTTAGGCAAATGGCTAACCAAGTCAGCCAAAACAATACTAAAACTTGCTGGATTCTTAAATGTGATATTAGAAAATTCTTTCCCAGTATTGATCATCGGGTATTGTTTCAAATTTTACAAGAATATATTCCCGATAAAAATATCATCTGGTTGCTCGGTCAAGTGATTGATAGTTTTTCAACAGCCGGTAATCCTGCTGTCGGCTTGCCGCTCGGCAATCTCACCTCCCAACTCTTTGCCAATGTCTATATGAATGTTTTTGACCAATGGGTAAAGCATCGGCTCAAGGCTAAATATTATGTTCGTTACGCCGATGATTTTGTTTTTCTTTCACGAGATAAATTGTGGTTGGAGAGTACGATCCCTCAAATCCGACATTTTTTATCAAAAAAATTAAAACTTACTTTGCATCCGAACAAGATATTTTTAAAAACATCCGCCTCTGGCATGGATTTCCTCGGTTGGGTTAGTTTTCCGCGTCATCGTGTGTTGAGAAGGGTTACAAAACAAAGGATGTTTGTAAAAATGAAAATTAGACCATCTTTGGAAACACTTCAATCTTATTTAGGGCTGTTGTATCATGGCAATACTGAAAAGACGCGGCAAGAACTTTTGTGGCAATTTTGGTTATGGCAGTGATACATTTTTATCAACAATTGACCTTCGCCGAATACGAAAAATTGTGATATAATGTACCCATGCCCAGGAGGAAAAAAACAGCACAATCAAAGCCGATTTTGATTTCATTTTTATCAGAGGAGATACAATCGCCTCATGTTTTGAATTTGCGTACCACTTTAGCCGAGCCGGCTGAAAAAGCGCCAGAATGGCAACCCAATGCTTTTGAACGCGCTTTAAGCCAACCCATGGCCTCATTTAAGTCGCCTGTAGCAGAAGTTGAGGATATTTTGGAAGAAAAACCAATGGTGATTGAGCAAGGCGTATTTTTTGCGCCAGATGACGATGAAGAGTCGGAAGCCGCTCCTGTTCATCACTGGAAAATGCCGAGTTTTGATTTTTCCTTGCCGAGGATTTCCTTGCCCGCCATCAGCTGGCCCCAGTTGCCGCAAATTTCTTTACCGGTTTTGCGTCCCGCTTTTGCTTTTAAACATGCCGGGTTGTATGGCTTTGTTTTATTTGCGCTGGTGCTGACTCTGCCGATGCCGGCTTTTTCCACTTACGCCTCTTTAAGGAAAACACAAAATCAAATTACTCAACTGGGTACTGACGCTTTTAATCATTTGGAAAAAGGTCAATCAGCTCTTTTGGCCAAAGATATGGTCGGGGCCGCGAAAGATTTGCAAACCGCCTTGGATTTATTTTCTCAAACTCAAAAAGAATTAAAAGGAATTAATTCAATTTTACGCTCGGCGCTTTCTATAATACCCGGCGTGCGGCAAAAATATCTGAACGGCGAACATCTGATGATGGCCGGCACCAATCTGTCCGTGGCCGCATTGCCTTTGATTCAAGCGGCTGATATTTCACCTGAAAAATCATTGTCCGAACAGTTGGACTATTTTGGAGCTGTTTTGGCCGAAGTCACTCCGCGATTCCAAGCAGTGGCCATTCATCTTGAGCAAGTTGACGCCGGAGCATTGCCTCCTGCCGAACAAGAGAAATTTTTATCAGTTCGCGAAAAAGTAAAATGGCTTGCGTCTGATTTGGAAAAAGTTCAGCCCTTGTTGTCCAATTTATCCGTGATTTTGGGCGGGGATAGCGCCAAACGGTATCTTTTAATTTTCCAAAATGACACGGAATTGCGGCCAACCGGCGGATTTATAGGTTCGTTCGCTCTATTGGACATTGATAAAGGAAAAATTAAAAAGTTGGATTTGCCGGGCGGCGGATCTTATGAAATGCAAGGAGCTTTAAAAGCGGCGGTTTTGCCGCCGGCTCCATTGCAGTTGCTCAAAGCGCGCTGGGAGTTTCAAGACGCCAATTGGTTTCCGGATTTTCCAACCTCGGCCAAAAAAATAATGTGGTTTTATGAAAAAGGCGGCGGCCCGACAGTGGACGGAGTTTTGGCTTTTGACACCCGTCTATTTATTGATTTGTTGAAAATCACCGGGCCGATTGCAATGCCGGAGTATAATTTGACAGTGGACGCGCAGAATTTTGTGGCCGTAACGCAAAAACAAGTGGAAATTGATTATGACAAAATTGAAAACAAACCCAAACAATTTTTGGCCGATTTAGCGCCCAAAGTGATTGAAAAACTTTTGACAAATACCAATGAATTTTTGCCTTTGCTCGGAGTTTTGAATAATAATTTGAATGAACGGCATCTGCAGATGTATTTTTCCAATCATGATTTGGAAAAGTTTTCCATTGCCAGCGGCTGGGCCG
This sequence comes from uncultured Gammaproteobacteria bacterium, assembly GCA_964365025.1. Taxonomy (GTDB): domain Bacteria; phylum Patescibacteriota; class Patescibacteriia; order Magasanikbacterales; family UBA10003; genus UBA10003. Next base: position 4,241 of record CAYIOJ010000026.1, on the reverse strand, counting down.
GGGAATTGAAAGACAATCCGCAGGGTGATTATCTGTCTGTGATAAATACGAACATTGCCGGCGGGAAAACCGATGGAATTATCAAACAAACCATTAATCATCAGGCGAAAATTGAAGTTGACGGCTCAATTGTGAATGTGGTGACAATTACTCGCGAGCATCAAGGCCAGCCTGGCGATTTGTTCACTGATTTGCAAAATGTAAGTTATCTGCGTGTGTATGTTCCACAGGCCAGCCAATTGATCAAGGCCGATGGTTTTACTTATCCGGAGGAAAAATTATTTAAAGTGGCGGAGAAATGGTACAAATTGGACGAAGATTTGCAGGCAATTGAGCAAGAGCAGACCATTGATGAAATCAGCGGCACAATTATTACCAAAGAATTGGGCAAAACCTCGTTTGGCAATTGGGTAATGACCAAGCCGGGTCAGGCTACCGCGGTTTCCTTTACTTATCGTTTGCCTTTTAAATTATTAAATGAAAACAGCGATTATCTTTCTTATTCTCTTTTAGTTCAAAAACAGGCCGGCCGCGTGGCTGATGGATTTTTTAGCCATATTTCCATTCCGACTGATTGGCAAGTGGTTTGGCGCGATCCGGCCGAGATTGATTGGAGTAATGGTCAATTAAATTATTCAACTGATTTAAAAGAAGACAGATATTTTGGGTTTGTATTTAGAAAGTAATTTTGGCAATCTATAAGCAGGCGGAGGCAATGTGATTTTTTGAAGCGAGGATATGTTTGAGCCAGACCGAGGCATCCCGCAATGGCTAAGGCCGTGGGCTGCCGAGGTCGGTCCCCGCCGGTACCGTCGGGGAGGCGAGTTTATCCGAGCGAAGAAAATCACTTGCCGAGCCTGCTTGAAAACATCAAACTAAGCAATATGCCGCCACGCAAAAAAGTCAATTCCAAATCGTTTGACCAAAAAATGGTCAGCGGACTGCGCGAAATTTACGCCGAATCAGACAAAAAAAGCCGTCCGACCGTGTCAGCTCCGTCCGGCGGGCGCTCCAAAACAAAATTTCTTTTCGGGCTTTTGTTTTTCTTCGCCTTTTTAGCCGGAGTGTCTTGGGCCGGTTTTTTTGTCTTTGGCAACGGACAGAAATTTTCTGAAGATAAAATTGAAATCAAAATCAACGGGCCGGAAGAGGCGAGGAGCGGCGAAGATATTATTTATCGTTTGGTGATCCGCAATCGCCAGCGCACGCCCTTGGCTAATACTTCGCTTGAGGTACGCTATCCTGATAATTTCAAACTCGTGACAGTGAATCCGGCAAGTGACGATAAAGAGAATCGGCGCTGGGATTTTGGCGCCATAGGCGAAGATGAAGAAAAAACCGTAGAGATTACGGGGCGATTGTTTGGCGCGCCGCCGACGGATTTAACTTTGCGCGTTTTTTTAAGCTATCGTCCGGCTAATTTTAACGCTGATTTTCAAAAGGTCGGCAATTTTATCACTCGTCTTCTGCCCCTGCCGGTTGAATTGAGTATTATCGGGCCAGACACTGTGGGCCCGGGCGAAGAGGCCAATTATATTATTAACGTTTTAAACACAGATGTTGAACCAATAAAAAATTTGGAGTTATCGGTAAAGTTACCGGTTAATTTAAAAATAAATTCTCTGATGCCGGCGCCGACGCAGGGGCAGACCGTGTGGAAGTTGGCGGAATTGGCGCCGCAGGCTTCAAGCACTGTTAAAATAAAATCTGTTTTTACAGCGGGAATGACCGAGGCCGCGCCTGTGCTTTCAGCCATTCTTAATTTGCGCGCCGACGGGCAATTATTTCAGCAGGCCTCAGCTGAAAAAATCACCAATCTCACGCAGTCGGCCTTGACCCTAACAATGGCGGCCAATGGCAGTGTGGAAAAACAGTCGGTGAATTTTGGCGATAAAATTTCTTTTTTAATTTCGTTTGAAAACAGCGGGACTGTGAGTTTAAAAAATTTAACTTTGCGCGCCGTGTTGGATATTCCCTATGACAGCGCAAAAAGTATTTTGAATTGGACGGCTTTGGAAGATAAGGCCAATGGCGCCGTGCAGGGCGAGCAAAGGTCAACCACAGTACGGCGCGGCATTATAACTTGGAATAAGACGCAAATTCCGGCTTTGGCCGAATTAAAGCCCAAAGCCAAAGGCGTGGTGGAATTTATTATCCCCATTAAGGCGAAAAATGAAATCAATCTGGCTAAATTGGCAGAATCAAAAATTACAGCCTTTAGCGAGATATTATTCAGTTCAACCAAGCCCAATGAATCGTCAACTTTGCAGAGCAATAATTTAGATTTGGTTTTAAACACTGATTTGAGTTTGTCTGCGCAAGTGATCTTGAAAGAGAAAAAAAGTTTGCCCCCGCAGATTGGCAAAAAATTTGACAGTGAAAATATCTATACTGTCACTTGGGTTTTGGCCAATACCTTGCACGAAGTAACGGATTTGAAATTATCCACAACATTGCCTGAAAATGTGGATTGGAAAAATGTTACCTCGCTTTCAGCCGGCGACATTGCTTATGATGCTACGACCAAACAAGCGGTGTGGCAATTGAATCGTCTGCCCTTATCGGCGCCAAGCGCCACAATTTCTTTTGATGTTGGCGTTAAATTTTCCAGTGTTGATAAGGGCAAGAGTGAAATTATACTTGAAAAAACCAGCGTGGAGGCGAAGGATAAAGTGACGGGAGAGAACATGCTGTTGTGGAAAGAGCCGGTGAGCGCGGGGTTGTAAAGTAAAATTTGAAAAATAAGTTAAAAGACGAGGGAAGTGTACGGAAAAATCGCATAGTTGAGAATGATCATTCCGGATGAAAAATAAAGAGGGATATGCTTTTTTACAAAAATAGCCACGATTTGCCGCGGCTATTTTAATTTTTTTCAAATAAAAATTTTAGGCTGCGCGGCGCCTTTTCATAATTGTTGGTTGTGGATAACTCGATCTTGATTTTCTACTTTTGTTCTATTATAATAAATATACAGAAAACAATCCAAATATTTAAGAACATATGTCAACAAAACGCCAAAAAGAAGTTCTTGATTTTGTAGAAAGTTACACAAAAAAGAAAGGGTACTCTCCATCGTTTGAAGAAATTAGAAAGCGGCTTAAACTCGCCTCTGTCTCAACTGTTCATTTTCATATCTCAAAACTTAAAAACGGCGGTTATTTGGAGAAAATAAAAAATAAGGCTCGGGCTATTAGCATTGCATCTAAGGAGCCAATGGTCAAAATTCCGCTTTTGGGAAATATAGCAGCTGGGTATCCCATAGAGGCAATTCGTGAAAATGAATTTATCGCCGTTCCTAAAAAAATATTGCCTAGCGTTGGCAATCTTTATGCCTTGCGTGTAATAGGCGATAGTATGATTGACGAAAATATAAAAGACGGAGATGTCATCTTGGTAAAACAGCAGGCTGTTGCAAAAAATGGAGAAAGAGTTGTCGCTTTGTTAGATAATAATGAAGCGACGCTAAAGAAATTTTATAAAGAAAGAGGGCATATTCGATTACAACCGGCCAATAAAACTTTTGAGCCGATTATTATTAAACAAGATCAAGATATTAAAATTCAAGGCATTGTCATTGATATTGTAAAAAACGAGGAAGAATTACAAGCGGAAAAAATTATAATAACACAAGAAGTCAAAAAAGAAAGAAAGTTGCCGCTTAATCAAATCATTTTGGGAGATGCTATTCAAGAATTAAGGAAACTTCCTGACGAAAGTTGCGATATTGTTGTTATTGATCCGCCATATAATATTGGTAAAGATTTTGGCAACAATATAGACAAACGAGAACTCGGAGAATATGTGGAATGGTGCAAAAGTTGGATAAATGAAAGCATAAGAACTCTAAAGCCGAATGGGACAATGTTTATTTATGGTTTTAGTGAGATTTTGGCATATCTTTCGATTGAAATTCCTATACAAAAACGGTGGTTGATTTGGCACTACACGAACAAAAATGTTGCTTCGCTCAATTTTTGGCAAAGAAGTCACGAAGCTATAATTTGCGCGTGGAAAGACAGGCCTGTTTTCAATAGAGATGAGGTTAGAGAACCATACACAGAAGGATTTCTAAACGGAGCCGCTGGAAAGGTTAGGAAAGGAACATTGGGGAGATTTAGTAGTAGTGGTTTAGAAACCGTTTATAAAGCACACGATGGCGGGGCTTTGCCGAGAGATGTTATCAAAATTCCTGCTCTTGCCGGTGGAGCCGGAATGATTGAGAGATGGTTTTTGTGTAAAAC
>CAYIOJ010000025.1:0-13997 GCA_964365025.1 uncultured Gammaproteobacteria bacterium | reverse complement strand
CGAAGAATCAGAAGCCGAATCATCGGTAAAAATTCGTGAAAGAGTTGAGGCCGCTCGCGAAAGGCAACGCGCTAGATTCAAGGGTTTATCAAACCAGACCAACGCGGAAATGGGATCAAAAGAAATTAAAAAGTTTTGCCAAGTGAGCGATGAAACAATGGATTTGTTGCGCTCGGCGGTCACGCAAATGCATCTGTCCGCCCGCGCGTATCATCGCATTTTAAAAGTCGCCCGCACCATCGCGGATTTGGCCGGCGCTGATGAAATTGCCACCGGTCATGTTGCCGAGGCCTTGCAATATCGGGCTAAGACAGAATAAAAAAATCTCCGCGACTCGCGGAGATTTTTTAGCTAGATCAGACTGTCCAACAACTCTTTTTTTATGTCATTGCGAGCGAAGCGAAGCAATCTCACAGCTTAAATATGAGATTGCTTCGTCGCTTCGCTCCTCGCAATGACAGTTCTTGGACAGTCTGATGACAACTTTGTTGTCATTTCACCAACCATCCCACAATCAACAGCGCCACGATATTGAGAATTTTAATCATTGGATTGATCGCCGGGCCGGCAGTATCTTTGTAAGGATCGCCGACCGTGTCGCCGGTAACCGCGGCCTGATGGGCGAACGAGCCCTTGCCGCCGTAATTGCCGGCTTCAATGTATTTTTTGGCGTTGTCCCAAGCGGCTCCGCCCGAGGTCATGGAAATCGCCACAAATAAACCGGTTACGATTGAACCAACCAACATTCCGCCCAAAGCCAGCGGCCCCAAAAGCCAGCCCACGAGAATCGGCGCGATTACCGGCAGAAGTGCCGGAGCCACCATTGCTCGTAAAGCGCCGCGAGTCACAATATCCACGGCTTTGCCATATTCCGGCTTGCCAGAACCATCCATTAAACCGGCAATTTCTCTAAATTGCCGGCGCACTTCTTCAACCACGCGAGTGGCCACTTTGCCAACCGCCTCCATAGCCAGAGCTCCAAAAAGATACGGCAATAATCCGCCGATAAACAAACCCACGAGCACGCGCGGATTTTCCAAAGTGAAAACTAATTGCACTCCGCGATTGGCAAATTCCTGCGTGAAAGCGGCAAAAATTACCATGGCGGCCAAACCGGCTGACGCAATCGCATAGCCCTTGGTCACGGCTTTGGTGGTATTGCCCACCGCATCCAATGGATCAGTCACTTCGCGCACGCTGGCCGGCAATTCGGCCATTTCGGCAATGCCGCCGGCATTATCAGTGATTGGCCCGTAAGCGTCAATTGTCACAATTATTCCGGTCAAAGATAGCATACTCATGGCGGCGACAGCAATACCGTATAATCCGGCATAATGAAAGGCCAATAAAATCGCGGCCACAATAAAAATCACCGGCCAAGCGGTTGAACGCATAGACACAGCCAGTCCGGCGATTACATTGGTGCCATGTCCGCCTTCCGAGGCCTTGGCAATGGCGCGCACCGGTTTGTTTTTGGTGGAGGTGTAATAATCGGTAATCCAAACCATCAAAGCTGTCAGCGCCAACCCAATCAAAGACGCGGCATAAAGATTAAAATTTTCCGGCACGGTCGCGCCTTTTAAAACCCATTTGGTCAAAGGATAAAATCCAATGGCGGATAAAACAATCGCCACAGCCATTCCTTTGTAAAGGGCGTTCATAATGTTGTTGCCCTTGCCCAGTCGGATGAAAAAGATACCAATAATGGCCGTGACAATGGAGGCCGCTCCAATAATCAGAGGATAATAAATTAAATTGGCAATGTTTGGGAAAAGCAAACTACCCAAAAGCATGGCGGCAACTGCCGTGACAGCGTAGGTTTCAAACAAGTCAGCGGCCATGCCGGCGCAATCGCCTACATTATCGCCCACATTGTCGGCAATCACCGCCGGATTGCGCGGGTCATCTTCCGGAATTCCTTTTTCAACTTTACCAACCAAGTCCGCGCCCACATCAGCGGCTTTGGTAAAAATACCGCCGCCCAGACGCGCGAACACGGAAATCAAACTACCGCCAAATCCCAAACCAATCAAAGCGTTTAAATCTTTAGTAATCGCGTAAAATCCAGCTACTCCCAAAAGTCCCAAGCCCACCACCAAAATGCCGGTCACCGAGCCGCCTTGCACTGCCAAAGCCAGGGCCTGTTTCAACCCGCTTTTGGCCGCTTCAGCGGTGCGCACATTGGCTTTGACCGAGATATTCATGCCAATGTAACCGGCCAAGCCGCTCAAAATCGCGCCAACGGCAAATCCGGCTGCCATCTTAAAGTCCAAAAACCACCAAAGTATGGCAAACACCACCAAGCCGATTACAGCCACTGTTTTGGACTGACGGTTTAAATAGGCGCGGGCGCCGTCTTGGATGGCGCGGGCAATGGCGTTCATCCGTTCATCGCCAGCTGGTTTTTTGTTGATGGAGACAGCCATCAGGATGCCATAAGTAATGGCAACAACCGCGGCGATAAGGGAAAAAAGTAGAGGAAAAGGCATATTTTGTGTAAATTAAAAATTAAGAATTAACTGAAAAAATTATACCAAAAATGGTTAAATCTGGCAAGAAGAAGACGGCGCCGAACAATAAAAAATCCGGCGCGTCTGGATGACGGCCGGGTGGTTGGTTGTTTCGGCCGGTTTTAGGCCAGGCCGGTTTTGGAAGCTGCTCCGGGAATGTGGTGAGCGTACAAAAAGTTACGCACGAGTTGTTTGACTTCGGGTCGATCGCAGAAAGGATTAAACCGCCGCCTATGCTCACGGCAGAAAACGAAGCCGAGTAGGAAAGCGGTAACGCATTCAGCTATCTCTTCGCTTACCGCGGTGGAAGTGTTGTTGATTTTGTCATGCTTAAAGCGCCCGTCTTCGTCCCGATAGGTGCTCGCGTAGTGCGAGATGGCCGACTTCCGCTCGGCCGCTCTGCCAAGGACGAACTTCAGCCAATTACAGCAATTAGGTGCAATTTTTCCCTTAGTAGGTAGTTGCATTCTGTACCAATTAGAATACAGCGCCGGCGCGATGATGGAATGCGCCACTTCATGCACAAAACCTTCGGCAAGTATGATGTGCCTCACAGCCGGTGGACAGGTCAACGGGTGAATATAGTGGAGCCTGATGTCGCAAGTAGGCCGGTCGGCTAGCCATCGGTTGTAATCGCAATAGGACGGAATGATAGCGGTTGGCGATAGCGCCTCTGCCGGGTTTTCGGTTTTGAAAGGCCCCGCCTCCCCCATTGATCCAGCGTGAAACCAAGCGGCCGGCCGTCCTTCAACTCGCCGCAGGACAGAGCGATTTCTGGCCTCTTCTGGAAAAAGAAACCAAAGCGCGAGCAAGGTGTGCCTGTCCAGTTGCAGAAATTTGGTGTGGCGCAGAGGGAAAGGCAATCGTTCGTCTCGCGGGGCGCTCGCGGGAATCATGCCCAGCAGACGGTCTTGGTGTTCTTCGTAGAACAGCAGTGTCTCGGCCATGTCCAATCCGGAAAGAGCTTTCTTGGCCATTTGTTCCTCCTTAGTTGTGGCCGTTATGATTGGCTGTATTTAACAATAATTGTCAGATAGTGTCAATAGTTATGTTAGTTTATCCACAGTTGATTTTTGACTTTTTTATCTCGTTTTGGTATATTGACAATATGGCCAAATTAGTGAATCAAACAATTTTTGCCGCTAAAATAAAGGAGAAAAAGCTCTTCATATTCAGCGCGAATGATATTCGCGCTCTTTTTGGTGTATCTGCCGTTGCGGTGGCCTCTTTACTCCACAGATATAAAAAACAGGGGTTTATTTTGCAAATTAAACGCGGATTTTATGTTTTTCCCGATGTTTTACCGCCGGATCTCTATATTGCCAATAGGATTTACAGCCCATCATATATCTCGCTTGAGTTTGCCTTGTCTTATTATGGAATTATTCCTGAAACCGTGTATGAGATAACTTCGGTTACTACGAAAGCCACGCGCCGATTTGAAACATTGGGGAAAATTTTTTCTTTTCGCAAAATAAAAAAGGGCGCTTATACCGGTTATGGAATCGAGCGGCAAGGAGGGTTAAGTTTTTATATCGCTGACGCTGAAAAAGCATTTGTGGATGCGAACTATTTACGGTCTTTGAATAAGCAAAAACCGATTTCCAGATTTCATAAAGAGAAAATCAATTCGGAAAAAGCCCTGCGCTACGCGAAATTATTTGATAATGAAAAACTTACAAGCATTATAAAAACCACACTGCAATGATTAATATTGAAGCACTTGAAAAATTGGCGCGGCAATATCAAACAGGCGTGTTTCCAAACATTGTCCGTGAGTATTTTCAACATGTTTTTTTGGGGGAGCTTTATAAATTGTCGGAAGCAAAACGAATACTTTTTAAAGGCGGTACCGCGCTTCGCATTATCTATAACAGCCCAAGATTTTCTGAAGATTTAGATTTCTCTCTCTTTGATATTACTCAAAACAAAATTAAGCCGTTTGTTGAAGACCTTTTTATACATGTTTTAGCGGAAATGGCGCATGCCGACATAAAAGTTGAACTTGGAGATAAAATAGGCGCCACCAGTGGAGGATATTTTGGTGTTGCCACATTTCGCATGTTTGAATATCCGCAAGTCGGCGTGGAAATAAATGTATCGTCGCGAAATGGTCGTAGCGTTCTTGGTGAGGTGGATAGTGTTGCAAACAATTTTGTTCCTACCTATACGATTATTCACTTGCCTCAAAACGAACTTGTGGAAGAAAAGATTTTTGGCGCGCTTCGCGAGCGCAAGAAGCCGCGCGATTTTTATGATTTATATTTCATTATGCGTAAAGGCATACTTTTGCCAAAGCAAAAAATACAGCTCGCCAAAGTAAAAGACGAAATTATCGCCAATGCGCAAAAGATAGATTTTCGCGGTGAACTTGGCGCTTTCCTGCCGGTTGATCAGCAACCGGTTATCCGCGATTTATCGGCTATGCTTGAGAGAGAACTGAATCGTCAGTTAGGCAATCTGCAATAACCAAATGGACCTTTTTTATTCCTGTCTTAACGCAACCACCGGATCCAGTCGGGCCGCGCGTCTGGCTGGAGTGAGTCCGAAAATTAGGCCGACACTGGCGGAAAAAATTATTGCGATTAAAATTCCAAAGTATGATAAAGAAAATGGCAAATTAAATCCTTGCGAATTTGCCACCACTGAAATTAAATATGATAAAGAAATGCCAACGACAATGCCTATGGCTCCGGCCGCGAGAGTCATAATCACGGCTTCAAACAAAAATTGCCAAAAAATATCAATTTCGCGCGCCCCGACCGCCTTGCGCAAACCGATTTCATAAGTGCGTTCGGACACAGTCACATACATTATATTCATAATCCCCACCCCGCCGACCAAAAGCGACACCGCCACTAATGCCAAAAGCAATATCGTCAGGCCGTTGAAAATGGTGTTAATCAAATCCTGCGCTTCGGCCATGGTGGTAACGGAAAAATCATCTTTGTTGGGATCAGAGATATTGTGCCGTTCGCGCAGTAAACTGATGATTTCCTCGGCAGTGTAATCGGCAAGCGCGCGATCTTTTACCACGAGCGAAATGAATAAAATATGGTCAATTCCCAAAATACTTTTTTGCAATGTTTTGACCGGCAGATACACTATACTGTCCATGTCCATGCCCCCGGCCGCGCCTTGCTTGGCCAAAACCCCAATAACATGATAGTTATTTCGTTCAATTTTAATATTTTGACCAATGGCATCGGAGTCGCCAAAAAGTTTTTCTTTAACTTTGGAACCCAAGATCGCTACCTTGGCTAGTCCAAAATTTTCTTCTTTGGAAAATACGCGGCCTTCGGCTAATTCCATTTTATTGACTTTTATCATCTCTTCACTCGCTCCCCACAGCATGGTTTTTTTAATTTGGTCGCCAAAACTCACCAGTTCCTGACCGGTCAGCCCTGGCGAAACCGCCTCAACATTGTTTAATTTGGAAATTGCCTCCGCGTCGTCCAAAGTCAGAGTGGTAATAGTAATCCCAGTTGCCATGCCAATGGCATTGGCCGGAGAGTTTTTTTTGGTAGCCGGCACTTTTGTTTCCACCTGAATCAGATTGGGTCCAAAAATATCCATTTGTCCGCCCACAAAAGCGCGCAGTGATTGTCCTGCTGACATCACCACAATCACCGCTGTAATTCCAATGCTAATTCCCAAAACAGTCAGAGTACTTCTGATTTTGTTTTTGGCCAGAGCCCGCATGGATGATTTAATGAGAATAATTTTATTCATAACGCAGCGCTTCCATTGGTTCCAGCCGCGCGGCTTTCCGCGCCGGATAAATTCCAAAAATCAAACCCACGGCGCAAGACGCGCCGAATCCCAAAACAATCGATTGGATGGATACCACAAAATCCCAGTCATAACCCAGCTGTCGCACGATCATGGCGGCGAAAAAAGACAGGACGATGCCGAGAATAATGCCAATCGTGCCGGCAAAAAAAGAAATGAATGTTGTTTCCAATAAAAATTGCCACAGAATATTTTTGTAAGTCGCGCCAACAGCCTTGCGCAAACCGATTTCACGCACCCGTTCATTCACGGCCACGAGCATTATATTCATAATGCCAATGCCGCCAACGAGCAGTCCCAAGGCGGCAATCGCGGCCATGAATAGCCGCAAGGCGTCGGTAATTGAGCCGAGCGCCTTGAGCGCCTGCGCCTGATTGCGCACGCTGAAATCATCTTCGGCCGCATCGCGGATATTGTGCCTGGCGCGCAATAATTGTTTGATTTGCTCCGCTGATTCATCCAGATATTTTTCCTGGTCGATTTTTACTCGCATAAAGGAAATATGCCTTATGCCCAAGAGTAGTTTTTGGGCAGTGGCAAGCGGGAGAAAAACTTCCGTGTCGTAATTTTGAAATCCGGCTGTGCCGCGCGGCTTCATAATACCCACCACGCGGAAACTTTCTTTTTTCAAACGCACATTTTGGCCCAGCGCATTCTGGTCGCCGAATAAGTCATCTTTTACTTGACTGCCGAGCACGATTACCCGGCTCAAGTCTTTGGCTTCGTCTTCGGTGAAAAATCTGCCGTCGGCTACTTCAGTATCCTCGGTTTGAATGTAGGAGGCGCTGACTCCGTTGAAATTCAAATCCAGAGCCTGTGCCTGCCAATGAATAGTGCCGGCCCCTTTGACATAGGCAGTGACTGATTCAGCGTGCGGAATTTGTTTGGTAATAGAGATAGCGTCGTTATTTGTAAGTGTGGTGATAATAATGCCCATAACTGACGCCGGTGGGCCGTTTTCTTCGCTGCCGCCGGGCAAAACGCCGATTAGATTGGATCCCACGCCTTTGATTTGGTTGAAAATTAAACTTTGCGCGCCGGCGCCGACGGAGTTTATAAAAATAACGGCGGAGACGCCGATGATAATTCCAAGCATGGTGAGAATCGTCCGCCTGCGATTTTTTTTCAAAGTGGAGGTAATCAGGCGGAGATAGTGGATGATAAGTTGCGGCATAGTCACTTTTGCAATCCGTCCTCCGCGCTTTTTCTATTGCTCACTTTTTCATCGCTCACAATTTCTCCGTCTTTCAAACGGATGATTCTTTGCGCGTGTTCGGCCGTGTAAGTTTCGTGAGTGACTAAAATTATGGTGCGGCCGGATTGGTTTAGTGTTTGTAAAATTTCCATCACCTGCCCGCCGGATTTGCTGTCCAGATTGCCGGTAGGTTCGTCGGCAAAAATTACCTCCGGGTTGTTCACCAAAGCGCGGGCAATGGCCACCCGTTGTTTTTCTCCGCCGGACAGTTGATTGGATAAATAATGCAGACGATGCTCCAATCCGACTGATTGCAGGGCGCGTTTGGCCAGTTCATCGTGTTGATCCACCGGCGCGTGTCCGTAAAACAAAGGCAGTTTAACATTTTCCAAGACTGTGGTGCGCGGCAAAAGATTAAATGATTGAAAAACAAAGCCCATTTTATGATTTCGCAATTCAGCCAGTTCATCGTCGCTTAATTTGGTCACATCTTTGCCATCAAGTTCGTAAACACCGCAGGTTGGTCGATCCAACAGACCCAAAATATGCATCAATGTTGATTTGCCAGAACCCGACGGCGCCATCATGGCCGTGAACTCGCCTGGGGCGATTTCAAAGTTAAGATGATGCAAAACCTTGGTCAGTATGCCATCATTTTGGTAGTCCTTGCAGAGGTCAGTGATTTTGATCAAAGGCATAATAATATTGTCATTCTGAATTTATTTCAGAATCTTTGAGATGCTGAAACAAGTTCAGCATGACGCTGTGCGTCAATTTCCATTTTTTATAAATGTCACCACTTCCTCGCCTTCATTCAGACCGGAAATTATTTCAATCTTGCCTTCATTGCCGCGCAGGCCCGTAAACACTTCCTTTTCTTCAATTTTATTTTTTCTTTTGTCTATCAGAACGCGCGCGATTTTTTTGCCGTTTTTCACAATCACCGCGCGCTCGGGAATCATCAAAACATTATCGCGCCGGTCAGTGTAAATTATTACGCTCGCGGTCATGCCCGGCTTGATTGCCCGCATATCCTCCTCGGTTAACGCCATATTCACCGAACCATTATTTTTATACTTTCCTTTTATTTTAAGTTTGGCGCGATAATACACCACATCGGAAATCACAGTTTGCGCCGGATCAATTTCCACTATTTCCGCGTAAAAAGATTGTTCCGGCCCCAAGGCGTCCAAAACCACTTTGGCTGACTGCGGCTGGCCAATGTTATTCGCCATGATGTCGCGGATTTTGGAAATATCAGCCTCGGAGATGTTCACCTCAACTTCATTTTGAAAATCAGCGCTGTCAATCATCACAAGCACGGGCGTCGCGGCCGAACTGGTTTCGCCAACTTCGTTATTTTTTTTGGTGATAACGCCGTCCACCGGCGCGTAAATTATGGCCTTGCCCCTATTGGCATTGGCTGTAAATAACGCCGCTTGCGCCGCGGAGACCGTTGCTTGGTACGATTGTAAATCCACTTCGCGCGGCGGGGCTTTTTTAATTGCGAGCGTTGCTTTGGCCGAAGACAGCGCCGCGTCATAAATTTTAACGTTAGCCTCGTATTGCGCCACCTGTGAAGAACCTTCGGCGCCCGATTCCTGTCCGTAGTTTAATTTAGCTGAAGCAATAGCCTGCTCGCCGGCCAAGGTTGCTGTTTTTTTGATAGTGATAGCCGCTTTGTCAGTGTCCAGAGTAGTTTTTTTTGTCGCAACGGTCGCGGCTGAAAGATTATGCGAAGAATTTAACGTATCCAGCTTATCCAAAACAGTCCAGGCGCTGTTTAAGGCGATAGACGCCGCATCCAGAGCGATTTTAATTTTTGCGCCGGCGTCTTCTATTATTGTATAGTCGGATAGCGAATCAAGGGAGTTGACGGCTATTCTGGATTGATCAATTTTAACCTTGGCATTTTTAAAATCCGCCCTGGCTTGTGAATGATAGAAAGACGAATTGTCCAGAGTAATGATGGCTTTGTCAAAAACGTCGTTAGCCGAGGTATTTTCTATTCCGAGCACCGAATCCATGTCGGTCAGGGCTGTCTCTAGCGGCGTCTGCGCGCCTTGCAAAACGGGAATTTGGTTTTCATAAGCATTTTTGTAAGTTTGCGCCAAGCCGGCTTTCAAATTAGCCAAATCCGCCTGCGCTTTGAGCAGGTTGGCCTCGGCTTTTTCAACATCCGCTTCGTATTGGGCAATGGTTTCCGGAGTTGAACCGGCAATGTAGGCGGCCAGATTGCCTTTGACTTTGGCCACATCAGCCGCGGCTTGAAGCGCTGCTGAATCCAAGTTTTTTGTGTCCAGTTTGGCCAAAAGCTGGCCGGATTTAACCGCGTCGCCAACCTTTACAGTGATGATAGCAATGCGTCCGGTAGTGTCAAAGTTAAGATTGATTTCAGATTTGGTTTTAATCGTGCCGGACGGCTCAATTGATTGCACCAACTCTCCGCGTTCAACTTTGGCAGTGGTGATTTGTGTTTTGGCCGGCCGTGAAAATTTCCACGCGCCGAAAATGAAAACTATGATCAAAATCGTAAAAATTATGATATTTTTTTTGCTTAAAATCAGCATATATTTGGAGTTTAGATTATTTGTCGGGCATTTCAATTTTAATAAAAATCTGCTAAGATGTCAATCAATAATGATGTCTAAATTTAGCTTAAAATTTACTTTGATTTTCTTTCATTGGTTAATGCGCGTTAAACGGGCGCTAACCTTTTTATTTTTCACTCCCGGCCGATATTTGGAAGGGCTGGGCCGCAGTTTGGTGCGATTTTTTTTCTTTCCGTTTTACAAGATTATTTCAGACACAAAAAAAAATCTGGAAAAATGGGCCGGGCCGATTATGAATCGGCGGCAAATTTTATTCATTTTATCGTTTTTGACAGCTTTGATTTTCGCGGCCGGCGAAACCAAAGCCCTGGCTGGCAGTAAGTATCTGGGCGGCCGCTATAGTTTGCTTTTCGCCTATTTGGGATCGAGCGAAGATGAAGACAGTGAAATTTTTGAAGAAGGCGCTCCGTTGAATTTGCCATCATCCGGAGAGCCTGTTTGGGACCAAGGCTCCCTGTCTCTTATTCTGCCATCTCTGGAAACCGGAGAGGCCGGCCCAACTGAAACCACCAGTCTTACTTCGAATGACAGCTCTCTGCTTCAGCCGTCGATCATACCGGGCGCCGACCTTGGCGTTGGTCGTTTCAAGATAATTCAGTATGCCGTTAAATCGGGCGACACGGTTGGCAGTCTGGCGCAAAAATTCCAAATCAGCGTAGAGACGATTTTAATTGAAAATAAATTATCATTGAGATCGGTTCTGCGGCCGGGAGACGCTTTGAATATTTTGCCTGTCAATGGCGTTTCTCACAAGATTAGAAAAGGAGATAATCTTAAAAAAATTGCCGCGCTTTACAGGGCTGATATTCAAAAAATTATTGATTTTAATCGTCTGACCGAGGAAGAAATGACTGTCGGCGAAGTACTGGTGGTGCCTGAAGGCCGACGCTTGCCAGCGCCGTCCGCTCCATCAGCCCAGATTGCGGCCGGTCGCCCGCCGGCCTTAAAAGTGGCCGGTTTAGGCATGCTTTGGCCAACTGCCGGCCGGCGCATCACCCAGTATTTCAAATGGCGGCATACGGGCATTGATATTGCCCTGCCCACTGGCAATCCTGTTTACTCCGCCTTGGATGGAGTAGTGGAAGCGTCTGGCTGGAATCGCGGCGGTTATGGTTATCAGGTGGTGATTAGGCACAGCAATGGTTTGAAGACTCGCTACGCGCATAACAGCAAATTGTACGTTTCAGTCGGCCAGGAAGTGGCCAAAGGCGATGTGATCGCTCTCATCGGTTCCACCGGCCGTTCCACCGGCCCGCATCTGCATTTTGAAGTGATGGTAAATGGGATCAGGGTGAATCCGTTTTTGTACGTGAAGTAAGGAGGCGTGGTATAATGGGCCTGTCGCCAAATGCTCTTTTACTGCAATTTTATAATTTTGGCCACAATGCTTTCAAAATTTTTCAGCTTATCTTTCAGATAAACCTCAAAATTTATTCAAGCATTCTGTCACAAAATTCTGAAATTTCGTTGCCTGCCTGCCGGCAGGCAGGCCAAAGCACATTTGGCGACAGGCCCATAATAGGTGCAAATATGGAAACAAATCGAAAAAAAGGCTTTACTCTGATTGAGATTTTAGTTGTCTTGGGAATATTTTTGTTGTTGCTCGTGGGATTGGGATATTTGATGCTCGGAACTTTTCGCACGCAGTATATTACTTTTTCGCAACTGCAGGGGCAGAAAGAAGCGCGCGTCGCCGTGGAAAATTTTGTCAAAGAAGCCAGGCGGGCCGATGTCTCTTCCATCGGCTCTTTTCCCATTGAACAGGCGACAGCCGGCATTTTTGTTTTTTACAGCGACATTGATGCCGACACTTATCGCGAAAAAGTGCGCTATTTTTTAGACGGCAAAAATTTTAAAAAAGGAGTGATTAAACCAACCGGCACGCCTTTGGCCTACGAAACGGCTAATGAAGTCGTTACCACCGTGGCGCAGAATATCATTTCCGATCAGATTTTTTCTTTTTACGATGAAAATTATGACGGCTCTACCGCGCCCTTATCTTCGCCTGTTAACGTGACGCAAATTCGTTTGGCCAAAATCACTTTGACTATTGAACGCGACCAGTATGTTTCTCCCGATCCCCTGATTATCACAAGCCAAGTGGAAATTAGGAATTTTAAAAAGTAATTGTATTATTGTCATCCCGAACTTGTTTCGGGATCCCAAGGAGTATATGGAAAATAAAATTTTCTATATTTATATTCTAACTAATAAATATAACAGTGTACTTTATATTGGAGTTACTAATAATTTGGAACGTAGGATGATAGAACACAAAAATGGATTAATTGATGGGTTTAGTAAAAAATATAATTTGCGCAAATTGGTTTATCATGAAAATTATTCTGATTCAATTTCAGCTATTAAGAGAGAAAAACAACTAAAAAATTGGCATAGGAGCTGGAAACTCAATTTGATTAAACAATATAATTCAACGTTTGCAGATTTATCGGGAAATCCCGAAACAAGTTCGGGATGACATTATGAAAGCATACAGAAAAGGAAACATTCTCGTCATGGCCTTGGTTTTTTCCGCTCTGGCTTTGAGTATGGTGGTAACGAGCATTTCCGGTTTTGGTTTTATGGAAAATCGCGCGGCCAAGCAGAAACACGGCAGCGAAATGGCGTTTCAAATTGCCGAAGCCGGCATTGAATATTACAAGTGGCACCTGGCGCATGATGAAGATGATTATCAAGACGGCACCGGAGCGCCCGGCCCCTATGTCCACGACTATTTTGACAAAGATGGCGGCAAAATCGGCGAATATTCTTTGAGCATCACCCCGCCGCCGGCTGGCTCAAGCATTGTTACCGTGGAATCAACCGGCTACACTACTGCTTATCCTGACACCAAACGCAAACTCAAAGCTCGTATTGGTTTTCCATCTCTTACCGACTATGCGTTTTTAACCAATTCCGATGTTTGGATCGGCGACAACGAAGCCATTCACGGCAAATTGCACGCCAACGGCGGCATCCGTTTTGATGGCACGACTGATTCCATAATTTCCAGCGCCAAAGAAACATATACTTGTAAAACTTTTCACGGTTGCAATAATCAAATCAAACCGGGTATCTGGGGTGACGGCGAACCGGAGAATTTTTGGCAATTTCCCGTGCCGGCTTTTGATTTTAATGGCATTACCGTGGATCTGGCCGAAGTGAAAGCCGGCGCGCAGAGCAGCGGCGTTTATCTTTCATCTTCTGGAAAAAAAGGATGGCATTTGAAATTCAAAGCTGACGGCACTTTTGACGCGTTCAAAGTTACTTCGCTTTATCCCATTCCTTCACCCGGCTATGGCAAAGATGTCAATGGCGTCAAACACTATGAATCGTACGACATTAAAACAGAAATTTTTTATCAAAATTACTCCCTTCCGGCCAATGGTTTGATTTTTGTGGAAGATTTGACCTGGGTAGACGGCACGGTTCATGGCAAAGCCACTGTTGGCTCTGGCAAGTTTCCGGTTTCGCCAGCGACCTACACCTCCATCGCCATTCCCAATAATATTATTTACACCGCCAAAGACGGTACGGATGTTTTGGGGCTGATGGCGCAAAATCATATTTTGATACCGCGCAAATCGCCCGATACTTTGGAGATTGACGCGGCTATGATCGCACAAAACGGCAGCGCGCAGAGGTTTTACTATCCGGGCAATATTTTAAATAATTTAACCATCTACGGTAGCGTGGTGTCTAACGGCGTCTGGACCTGGAGCTGGGTGACGCAGGGCGGGTCCATTACTTCCGGTTACAAAAACACCAACACCACCTATGACGCCAATCTGACTTTCGGCCCGCCGCCGTCATTTCCAGTGGGCAATGGATATCAGTTGATTAGCTGGGAAGAGGTGAAATAATAAAAGTGTGATATAATTATTATTA
>CAYIOJ010000024.1:0-14120 GCA_964365025.1 uncultured Gammaproteobacteria bacterium | reverse complement strand
TAGGCTAATCAGGTGATTGCAAAAATAATTTGGCGGCCGCAAAACCCATGGCCGGGCCGGTATCGCGCCGCGCCGGCTCCACTAAAAATTGCCCAGTGGGCAAGCCGGGGAAAAGTTTTTTCAAATACGGCAACAAATCCGCTGTGGTGGAAAAAAAAATTTTTTTCGCGCCGTAAATTTTAACAAATCTGTCAAAAGTTTCCTTGACCAGCGGTTTTTTGCCAATCACGGGAAAAAATTGCTTGGGATTATTTTTCCTTCCCAACGGCCACAACCGCTTGCCCACTCCTCCGGCTAAAATTACAATATTCATATTGCTATATTATAATCCTATACATTACATAACTAACCACTCCGCCCAAAATCGCGCCGACGGCCACATCCATTGGATAATGCACCCCGACAAACACGCGGCCCCACGCCACCAAAGCCGCCAAAACGAGCATTACCGCGCCCAACGGCCGATTAAACCACAAAACAGTAAAAGCCAAAGCAAAAACGACCATGGCATGCGAAGAAGGAAATGATTTATGAAAAAAAGAGGTGGTAATAAGCTGGCGCGCGCCTTCTAAATTCACAAACGGCCTGGCCCGGCCGTAAGCAAACCCAATTATAGCGCTCACGGCGTAAGCGCCGGCGACAGAGGCAAACAAAGTGAATAGATAGCGCAGACGATTAATTTGCGCGGGCACATACCAAAAGAAAACCAAAGAAATAATAGCCATAAACCAAATCAGATACACGGCGCAAAAAATGCCGCAATAATCCAGCCAGCGCCAACGTTTGGCCAGGCCGTTTATGAGATAAAATAATTTGTAATCCAACTGGCGTAAAAACATATTATTATTCTTTAATTACCAATCCCAACACCCACAATACCAACATGCCGGCCAAAAAAGAAACAGTATATTTGAAGATTGACGCGCGCTTGGTTGATTCGTGCGTTTGCGGCAATAAATCCGCGGCGCCCAGATACAAAAAACCGCCGGCCGTCACGGCCAACAGATACGGCAAAAAACCGCGAAAACTTTCAAAAAAATAAAATCCGGCAATACCGCCCACTATGCAAGCCAGTGCGGAAAAACCATTAAACAGCATAGCGCGAACGCGCGTGTAACCGCTGTGCAAAAGCACGCCAAAATCCCCCACCTCCTGTGGAATTTCATGAAAAATAATCGCCAAAGAAGTCATAATTCCCAATGGCGCTCCGACCAAAAAACTCGCGGCAATAGCCAGTCCATCCAAAAAATTATGCAAAGTATCGCCAATAATTATCAATGAAGCCGAAGCGCGAGCGGTGCAGTTCTCATCATGACAATGGTGCCAAATTAAAAACCTGCCCATTACGTAAAAAAACGCGAAACCCAAAAGCGTCGCGCTCAAAATTAAACCGGCATCAACGCCGGCCTCCATGGCCTCCGGCAACAGCTCCAAAAAACTCACTCCCACCAAAGCGCCGGCGGCAAAAGACACTACCAATAAAAGATGCTCTTCTCTTTTGGAAAAAATTTTTAAAAAAGCAAAAGCCCCGCCTACCCCGATCAAACCGATTAAAATCGTCCAAAAAATTATTTGCGCAAGCATATTATCGCTGACAGCGCGGGCAATAATGCGTGCCGCGCCCGCCTAGCCTAATTTTTAAAATTTTCGTCCCACACTTCTTGCACTTCTCTCCGTCCCGACCATAAACCATCAAATACGGTTTAAACCCGCCCGCGCGCCCCCAGGCATCAACATAAGTATCGGCCGAAGTGCCGCGTTTGTCAATGGATTTTTTCAAAATTACAGGGATTGCCTGCCAAATTTTTTTAATTTCCATTAATGACAATTCACCGGCCTTCCTCATCGGGCGAACACCCGCCTGAAAACAAACTTCATCAGCATAAATATTACCCAGCCCGGCTATTAGCCCCTGCTCCATTAATAATTGCTTAATTTTCATTTTCGGCCGCCGCACCAAAATTTTTTCAAAATTTTTCAAAGAAAAATCTTCACTCAACGGTTCTACGCCGTATTCTTGACACACTTTTTCAAAAAAGGTCGAATCAACCAATTTCAGATAACCAAACTTACGGACATCGTTAAAAAATAAATAGCTTCTATCGCTGAAAATAAAAACAACGCGACTGAATTTGTTTGGCAATGTCTGCAAGTCATGTTTGATGGGATGCCCACCCACTGCTTTTATCACACCGATACTGTCGCGATAAATCAATTGCCCGGTCATTTTCAAATGAATCAATAATTTTTGCCCGCTCGATAATTCAAAAATTAAAAGTTTGGCTCTTCTGAATATCTTTTTAATTTTTAAACCCAAAATCTTTTTGCTTAAATCACGCGGCTGGACCATTTTGGCCGCGCGTACTTCAATTTTAGCAAATCTTTTTCCGATTACCAATTCACTCAAATCGCGGCGAATTGTTTCCACTTCCGGAAGTTCGGGCATATTAAATAAGCGCGCGGGCGGTCATCTCTTTAGGCTGTTCCACTCCCAGCAATTTCAAAACCGTTGGCGCCACGTCTGATATCAAACCAACCGGCGGAATCAAACTCAAATCCCCGCCCAAAGCATCGCCCCCCGCTCCTTTTTGCCCTTCCAGTTCGCGCGCGATCACGAGCATTGGCACGGGATTGGTGCTGTGTTCTTTATCCATTTCATTAGTTTGCAAATTTATCAGTTCCTCGGCATTGCCATGGTCAGCGGTGATCACCACCGCGCCATCTTTGGCCAAAACCAAATCCGCGATTTGACCCAAACATTTATCAATAACTTCCAAACCCTTAACTGTCGGCTTCATCAATCCGGAATGCGCCACCATATCGGCATTGGCCAGATTCATGGCGATAAAATCATACTTGTCGCTCTCCACCGCTTTCAAGGTTACTTTGGTGATTTCGGGCGCTGACATTTCCGGCTGCTGATCGTAAGTGGCCACTTGCGGCGAAGGAATAATCAGCCGTTCTTCGCCCGGGAATTCTTTTTCAATCATGCCATTGAGAAAAAAAGTAATATGCGCGTATTTTTCCGTCTCGGCCGCGTGAAATTGTTTTAATCCGGCCGTGGACACCGCTTCTGCCAAACAATTTTTAATAACTTGTGGAGCAAAAGCCACCTCTACTGGTAAATCCTTTTCAAATTCAGTCATGGTGGTAAAAAATAAATCAGAAAAATATTGACGCGGGAATTTTTCAAAACCGGGCAAGACAAAGGCCTTGGTCAGCTGGCGCGCGCGGTCAGGCCGAAAATTAAAAAAAACAATCGCGTCTTTTTTTCCGATTTTATGCGGCGCGTCGCCTTTGCCGACAATTGCCACAGGCACAAATTCTTCATCATAAACTTTTTTATCATACGAGGCCTGAATGGCTTTCAAGGGATCGCTGAATGTTTCAGCCGCTTTGCCCAAAGCAATGGCCTCATACGCTTTTTGCGTTCTGTCCCAGCGATTGTCTCTGTCCATGGCGTAAAAACGGCCGGCAATTGAAACAATTTTTCCAATTTTTAATTCTTTGATTTTTGCCTGCAATTTCTTTACTGATTCCAAGCCGCCATTAAACAGCGCGTCGCGGCCGTCCAAAAAAATATGAATCAATACTTCTTTGACTTTCTGCCGCCGCGCCAAATCCAACAGCGCGTAAAGATGATCTTCTGCAGAATGCACATTGCCGTTGCTCACCAGCCCCATCAAATGCAGAATACTTTTTTGTTTGTTGGCATATTCACACGCCCTGACCAAAGTTTTATTTTCAAAAAATGATCCGTCGCTAATGGATTTATTGACGCGCGACAAAGTTTGATAACACACGCGGCCGGCGCCGATATTGGCGTGCCCAACCTCGGAATTGCCCATTTGCCCCCATTCCAAACCCACTTCATTGCCTGACGCCAATAGAGTCATAGCCGGGTAAGTGGTGACGAAATGATTAAAATTAGGCAATTTGGCTTGGCTTATGGCATTGCCGTCGCCTGCCGGCGCCACGCCCCAGCCGTCTAGGATTATGAGAACAACGGGTTTGTGTTTATTCATAAAAGTATCTCTATTCTATCGGAAAAAAATGTTTTTGGCAATAAAAAAAGGGTGGAGAGCAAGCTCATCCACCCACGAGTTGTGTCGTAGCCTTCCGCTTTCTAGTTAACGGAAGCCCGACGGATAGTCCATATTTCCTCCCTTCTTGAGGTTTTAGGTTGATAGTTTGGCGCCGCGATAATGCGCGAGCGGCGCCGACCTTGTCCGTTTCCAAAATTGGCTTAGACAACCGGACGGACTTACCGGCTGTCATCATTGCCAAAACTAGACGAATCCCGAGAAAACCACTCGGGTTCTCCTTTCTTCGGTATGGCGGTTTGGCACTTAAATGTGGAGTGTAGCCCCCGCCTGTTGATGTATCCCGACGGCCCCCTTAAAAAAGGACGGGACCGAGACTGGCCTAGGAGTTGCGCCGACGCGCGATTCGCGCCAGCCGCGCCCGCTCCTCCGACTCCGACGAACGGCTCCGCGCCCGCTCCTCGGTCGTGCGCAACGGGGTGAAGTGCTGGTGCCGAGGCCGGACGGGGTACCCAAAGAGCGGTACCTCGATGTCCTCGCTATGCGCGAACCGCAAAGCGATTCCACCCATGCCGTCCTCGCCCTCGGCCTGCCAACCGCCGCCGCCCCACCGAGGCTCGGCAGCCATTTCATCGTTGATGTACATTTTCAATTCCCTTCTTCTGTTCATTCCTGAACCTCGCAAGACCTCCCTGCGAAGTTTCGTTCTCTAGCGGCATCGGTGGGAGTCGAACCCACGCCAAACCCGTCAACCGTTGCCGGCGTCCCACCCGGGACCTTTTTTGACGGCAATGCCATTTTGGGCTGTAAAGCCGCTTAACTCAACCTATTTTGAGTTAAACAGATCAGTATAGCACAAAAATGCCTCTTTGTCAAGAGGCATTTTCCTAAAAAATCTAATTTTTAGCTAAAATAAGCTAAATTTTAATTTCCTCCTCAATCTCCATCAGCCGATTATACTTCTCCACCCGCTCTGACCGCGACAAAGAGCCAGTCTTAATAAAATCCGCCCCCACTGCCACAGCTAAATCCGCGATAAAAGTGTCCGCGGTCTCGCCGGAACGATGCGAAATTATCACTTTATAATTATTCTTTCGCGCCAACTTAATCGTCTCAATAGTTTCAATCAAAGTGCCGATTTGATTTAATTTAATCAAAATGGCATTGGCCGCGCCCAGCTTTACGCCTTTTTTCAAACGCTCAACATTAGTAACAAACAAATCATCACCCACCACCAATGCGCTGGACCTAAATTTTTTCCACGCTTCCCAATCGTCTTCGGCAAAAGGGTCTTCAATGGAAATCAGCGGATATTTTTTTACCCAACTCAAATAAATTTTTGACAAATCAGCGGCCAATAATTTTTTGCCCTCAAAATTATATTTCCCCTTGACAAAAAATTCCGAGGCGGCCGCGTCCATGGCCAAACCAACCTCTTTGCCCGGCTGATAACCGGCGGCCTTGACGGCCTTTGTTAAAATCTTCAACGCTTCTTCGTTATTTTTCAATCTTGGCGCGAATCCGCCCTCATCGCCCACGCCAGTGGACAGCCCGGCCGAAGCCAAAAACTTTTTCAAAGCGTGAAAAATCTCCGCGCCGGCCCGCACTCGCTCGGCCATACTTTTTTGCAACGGCACAATCATAAATTCTTGCACCTCCAAACCACTGTCAGCGTGAACTCCGCCATTGATGACATTCATCATTGGCCGAGGCATTACGCGCGAAACGACAAAACCAAAATACTTTTGCAGATATTCATAAAGCGACTTCTGCTCGGCCACGGCCGCCGCCCGCGCGCAAGCCAGAGAAACACTCAAAATAGCATTAGCGCCCAAGCGCGATTTATTCTCCGTGCCATCGGCCTCAATCATTTTTTTGTCAATCTCTTCCTGTTTCGCGCAATCCATTCCAATCAATAATTTAGCAATCATGCCATTCACATTTTTCACGGCCTGCAACACCCCTTTGCCGCCGTATCTTTTTCCGCCGTCGCGCAATTCTAATGCCTCGTGGCTTCCAGTGGAGGCGCCGGAAGGCACGGCCGCTTCGCCCATCACGCCCGACTCCAAAATTACTCGCGTCCGCACGGTCGGATTGCCTCGCGAGTCCAAAATTTCCCGAGCCAAAATTTGTTTTATTTTCATAATTTCAAGGGATGAGTCAAATCAAAAACTTGTTTTTGATTTGCGAAGCCCGCAGAAATTCCAAGCTTCGCTTATATTATTCAATCTCGTACACCACATTCGCGCTAACTTTAATGTCCAAACTGCCGGTCTGGATGTCCGGCGCCCCGCCTCCGCCTAGACCATCTGCATACATCGGGTAGCCTTTCATCAGGCCAACATTCCCAATATCTTCGTTAAAAGACACCACCCGCACCAAGCGCACGCCCAAGGCTCGCGCCAACGCCGCGGCTTTTTCCTGCACATTTTTCAAAGCCAATTCGCGCGCGCTAGCCCGCAAGGCCTCTTTATCGTCAATCGTAAAACTCAAACTGCTCACTTGATTGGCGCCAACCTGACCCACTTTAGCCAAAACCGTATTGATTTTCGTCAAATCGCGAATTTTCACGGTCACGCTCTGCTGCACCGTATAGCCGCTCAAAATGCTTTTGCCTTCGGTGTAATCATATTTGGGATAAATCGAATACTGTGTAGTTTGAATATCCTCGTCTTTAATGCCAAGTTTTTTCACTTCACTGATCAATTTATTCATTTTTTCGGAATTTTCTGTTTGCGCCGAAGCCACCTCGGCCTTTTCCGTGACTAAACCGATTTCCGTCACGGCGATATTCGGGGTACCGGTTACTTTACCTTCCCCGCTCACAGTAATGGTGTTTTGCATCCGCTCGGCTTTGCCAATAAAATTATATTTCTTAACATTATTTCGCGCCAATGTGCCGACATACACAATCAGATAGGCCAATAAAATGCCGACGAGGACTTTAATAAAAATGTGGCCAAAATTATGGCCGTGGCAAGAGCAAGACCCATTGCCATTCTCATTTTTGCATTCGCACATATGATTAAAATTAATAATAATTTGCAATAATATAAAAATTAAATGATAAAAAAATATCCTTTCTTTTAACCTATTTATTCTCAAATTTTAACTGAACAACACATTGGTGTTAATGCGAATTTCATTACTAAATAATACATAAAATAAAACAATTAGAATTATTATTATTTTTTTATTTGGGGAGATATTTACAATAAACGCGGGTATTAACGCTATTAGGAACGGGATACTGATTACTTTTAGGAAATCTATACTTAAAACATTGTTCTTTGTGAGGAGGACGGGACGATAAAGATGGGTCAACCCTAACAATATCATAACATTTAGGACAAAAAAAATCCCAAAGAACATTAAAGATTTAGTTATGAATCTCTTTTTTATATTTGTTGTCGGCAAATTATTCATATTTTTTGTTTTAATTTAAAAACTGAAGGGTTATATTTTATTGATACTACACAACTATCGTTAAATTAAAATATTTTTCCCAACATTTGAAAAATATCTAATTTTTGTCTTGAAACATCTCGTCGTTTGTGCGTAGCTGTGATAAATCCCTGCAAAAACGCGAAAATTTTCCAAGCAGATTGATTTTCCGCTCAAACGGCATTTTTCTAAAAATATCATCCTGAATTTCTTGAGCGGTTTTTTTTCGTGAATTATTCATAATTCTGTATCCCCGCCTTCGCGGGGATGACAACTGCGTTGTCATTTCAACGCCTCAATCCCCGGCAATTTCTTTCCACTTTTATTCTGCAAAAAGTTTTTACTTGACACAATCGGGCGTCCAATTTTTCTTTCAATTTGTTTTCTGGCCGTGCCGGCGATTTGTCCGCCCACTCTGGCGTCGTCTTTTAGACGCGACACGCCTTTTGAATCATTAGTCCGATGTATTTCAGTTGTTGTTTTTTCTCCGAGCATTGTTAAAATCAGTTCAAAATCATCCATGTGGCCGCGCAAGTTATGGCGCTTTAGACCTTTTACTTTTTTGTATTCCGACGGCGTAATGCCAAAAGTCGCTTTGGATATTTCCGCGGTTAAAATTTCGTAATCTTTTTGCTCTTGAGCACCTCGTTTTTGCCATTCATCGGTCAATTCCTCGCGCACGGCAATGCCGCGCATTCTTTTTTCAATCCAGTCATCAGGGTAGCCCTTGAGTTTGTAAAGCAACTTTGTCCTCTTTGTCGCCAATTCAGGATTTTCAATTTCTTGGATGCGTTCGTACCCTACTTTAGCCAGCCAGCGTTTTAATGGTTCGGCTTTTGGTGAAGGAATGGATTGAATAATACGAAACATACCTTCAGTATTGGCGCAATTCATCTGCTGTCGACCGCCTGTAGTTTCTACCCAAAGGGGGGTGACAATTTGTCCCCACCCTTTTGATAATTCCTCATCTCTTAGCCTAATTTTTTTAATATAATCTGAAACATTGACTGATGCAACAAGAGCTTCCACCACATCATTAACTACAAACCACCACTCTTTTTGATAAAGCGTTTTTCTAATTTTTTTGCCTTTAAACAAAGCAATGTGATAATTTTGATTTTGCTGCTCTGTCATAGTAGAAATTTTAAACATAATTCTGGATTCCCGCTTCCGCGGGGATGACAACTGCGTTGTCATTTCAACGCCTCAATCCCGGGCAATTTCTTGCCGGCCAAAAATTCCAGCATGGCTCCGCCGCCGGTGGACACATGGTCAATGTATTCCGACATCTTGCTCTGGCGCAAAGCCGCGATGGTTTCGCCTCCGCCTACCACGCCAAACGCTCGGCCTTTGGAACGCGCGGCAATCAACCGCGCCATAGAAATAGTGCCGTGATTGTACGGCGGCTGTTCAAAATTTCCCAAAGGCCCATTCCAAATCAATGTTTGGGCTTTATTAACAAATTTTGACCAAGTCTGAATTGTTTCCGGCCCAATATCATAAATTGCCAGAGGCGAATCAAACAAATTGCACGGTTTGGTCGGCACAGGCAAATGATGAAAATCACATCCGCCTTCTTTTGTTCCGACAATCAAGTCCAAAGGCAGTAAAATCTTTTTATTCTTCGCGATTTTCTTGGCCAACGGCAAAAATTCATCATCAACCAAAGAATCCCCAACGCCGTAACCCATGGCTTTGAAGCAGGTGCTGGCCAGTCCACCGCCCAACAAAATTTTATCCGCTTTTGGCAATAATTTCTCAATCACCGGTAATTTTGTTTCAAATTTCAATCCGCCCATTATTACTAACAATGGTTTTTTGGGTTTGACCATTACTTTTTCCAAAGCCGACACTTCCGCTTCCAATAGCAATCCGGCATAGGACGGGAGTAATCTGGCAACGCCGGAAACAGACGCGGCTTCGCGATGACAAACTCCAAAAGCGTCATTTACAAAAATATCTCCCAATTTTGCCAAGTCCTTGATAAATTTTTTATCATTTTCTTCTTCCCCTTTTGCAAACCGCACATTTTCCAACACTAAAATCTCGCCGTTTTTCAATTTGGTAACTTCTTTTTCCACCGCCAAACCAACCACACCCGAAGTTTTTTTCACCAATTTTTTTAAAAGTTTTGAAAGATGATCGGCCGCCGCGTCCAATTTCAGTTCCGGAACGACTTTTCCTTTTGGCCTGCCCAAATGTGACATTAAAATTATTTTTGCTTTTTTTTCTAATAAAAATTTAATTGTTGGCAAAACCGCTTCAATTTTAAACGCCTCATCATTATCAACCTCTCCGTTTTTATTCACACGCACATTAAAATCAACCCGCACCAATACTTTTTTTCCTGCTAAATCTTTGGCTTGCTTGATTGAGTGCATACTATTTATCATTGCAATAATATGGATTTTTAATACCTTTTTCCAAAGCCGCTTGTGTGCTAATGAGGCACTGCTCCGGATGTTCCGGATTGCAGGTGCCATAGCGAGCGTAATAGTACGCGCCTTTGACAGTGTAAAAAGTGGAGACCAAAGTAATGACGACAAAAATCCAAGAAAAAACTTCAAAATATTTATGCACCCATCCGGCCCAGCGGCTCTGACGACGCAACAACCAGCCCACAATTTTGCCTTTTAAAATTTCGCCGATACTGGCTTGGCACGGCCTAAACGATACGCGGCGCAGAACGCACCAAAAGGCCTCTTTGGCCAAACGGCGATGTGTGGCTGAAAAAATTCCCAAAATCGCGAAAACGATAAACGCGGCTAAACAAATCATAATTTTTTAGTTAATTCCATCTTCTTGGTAATAGATCAGAACATCCTTTAAATACATCATCTGGCATCAAGTTACGATGATTGCGTAAAATGTACGGCAAATTTCTGATACGCGCGCCGGGATAGATACCAACAATTTGGGCGTCTTTGTCTGCAATCGTAATGACTTTTTGTTTATCAATATCCACTCCAACATCACTCAATCCATAATCAAACACTTCTCCTATATCTTTATATCCCGAAATCCACCCGCCAAGACATTCCACAAAATATCCACCAATGCCGCAATCCGACCTGATACACATAGACTCATCGCCAAGCGAATATACAAAAAATTTTGATTCTTCCGGAACTCGATCATAAGGAGGCGCCCATATAATATGATCGCCGGCCTTTTCCGCTGCCGGCATACCTAGAGTAATTGTTTTGTATTTTTTAACTCCGAATGGATATCTTTGCAAGACAATTATACCAATAGCTATAAATGTTATTGTTAAAAGAATGGAAAAGATTGTTATTTTATGAAGAAGAAACTGTTTCATATCAATCAATTACCTCCAATATGCCGACACTCATGGAGTCGCCCTTGCGTGCCTTGATTAAAATGTTATAAATCTCCTCCCAGCGAGTGATTTCAATGACAGTTATACACCCGAGCGACTGGCCGCCGGTATGCAAATATCTTTCTCCATCGTGTCCGATCCTAAACCAAGTTTTAGCTCTTGGCGCCTCTTTTTCATATCTTGCCCCGCCTGAATGAGGATAATCCGGAATTTCAATATCATACAATCCTTTTTTCCAAGGCGCATTTTTATAATCAACAGCCGTGTATTTTTTGCCGTTTAAAGTAAATGTCTTTTTGAATATGGAATAAGCGGCGCGCGCTTCCGGCTCGTGTTGAATATCTGATATCAAATTAGATGAACCGTTGTCTCCGAGTTTAATAGAGGCGCGTCTGTCGCGATACGCGCCTTCTAAAATTGTAAAATATTCTCGTCCATGGCCAATTCCTTCTGATTTTACTTTTAAATATACTGGCAAAGATTCTACAAATTTATTATCTTCAAATTTTGCGTTAAGCCATCCGTTCTTTCCTTCTGAAATATATTGCGCGGCGTCTTCTATATTCGCCTCCAATGTTATTTCAAAATTAGCGATTTTCTTTCCCCAAAATTTTCCCAAAACCGAACGAGTCTCTTTTATTTGAATTTGATAAACGAATAGCTGCGGTTTCGAGATGTTTGTGTCAATTTTTATATTTTCAAAAACACCCCCGACATCGTTAAATAGCGTGTCTTTTTCAATAACAGTAATTCGCGCGTCGGTTTTAAATAACTTTTGGTCTGTTTCAAATCTGCCTATTTCTTTATTGATTTCTGTTGTCATGCCGACTTTAATTATCTTGTCAACGCGCAAAAATTGATCTAATATTCCAATTTCAACGCGAATATCGTCGCCGATGGAATCGCCACTGTATTTTATTTTCAATAATTTTAATCGGATCGACTTAGTCATAATCAAATTTTTGTGGCCTCAATAGTATATTACACTAAACCCAGAATTTTTTTAAGCGCGAAAATTAATTTTTCCGCTTCGTCAATGGTGTTGTAAAAATAGAACGAGGCGCGGATGGAGTCCTTAACATGACGATTATTGTACCAAGAATGCACGCAATGCCGCCCCGAGCGTGTCAAAATGTTTGCTGATTCATCCAAGAAAATAGCCAATTGGTGGCTGTCCATTTTTTCATGATAAAAATTAACAATACCTCCGCGGGCTTTGGGATCATCCACTCCTACAAAACTCACCCCGCCCATTTGTTTTAATTCCCGAGTGATAAAATAATTCAGTTCAAATTCTTGCTTGGCAATAAAATCGAAACCGACTTGCTTGATAAACTTTATCGCTTCGCCCAAGCCGATAATGCCACCGTAATTTTGCAATCCGGCTTCAAACCGCGCCGGAACATCTTCCATTTCACGCGCATCGTAGCGGCTATCTTTTACAGAATGCCCACCGTATAGCAATGGCGATAAATTTTTCAAATGCGCCAAACGGCCGTACAATATGCCTGTTCCTGACGGCGCCATCATTTTGTGTCCGGAAAAAGCCAACCAATCCACTCCGAGTTTTTTAACATTTATTGCGTGGTGCGGCACTGCCTGCGCCCCATCCAACATTACCAACGCGTCATATTTACGCGCCAATTTTACAATTTCCTCAATTGGCAAAGTATAGCCGTCTAAATTGGAAGAATAAACAACAGAAACAAGTTTGATTTCTTTTTGCAATTCGGACTCCAAACCTGCTAAATCAAATGTTTCATCGCTTTTGGACGGCAAAATAACCAACTCGATTCCGCGTTCTTTTTGCAAAACCTGCCAAACAATCAAATTGGAATTGTGTTCGCGATCAGACACCAACACTCGTTCGCCAGTTTTCAAATCCAGCCCGCGCGCCACCAAATTTATTCCCTCTGTGGTATTTTTTGTAAAAATAATTTCGCTCGAAGTATTGGCGTTAATAAATTTGGCCGCCAATTCCCGTGCTTCTTCCACTTTATTATCCACCTGCCTGCCAAAATGCGTATTACTCCGCCCGCCGCAACTGAAAAACTCTTTGTTATACTTTTCCACTGCCTCCAACACCTTCACAGGGCACGGCGTCATGCAGGCATTGTCAAAATACACCAGCGGCTGGCCATTTTTTTCTTGCGTTAAAAATGGAAACTGTGATTTCCAACTATTTTCCGGCATATAGTAAACAAATTTCAATCAGGCGATGGGCGTAACCCATTTCATTATCATACCAAGCCACGACTTTTACCAAATCGCCGTCCACCACCTTGGTTAGAGGCAAATCCACAATGGTGGAATAAGTGTTGCCCACAAAATCCGAAGACACCAATGGCTCATTTGTAACTGCCAGCACATTTTTAAATCGCGCTGTTTTGGATGCCGCAACCATAGCATCATTTATTTCAGCCATAGTCGCTTTCTTTTTCAAAACCACAGTAATATCAGACAGGGAAACCACCGGCACCGGCACGCGAAACGCCACACCATCAAAAACTCCGGCCAAATCAGGCATGACCTCGGTGACAGCAATGGCCGCTCCGGTGGTGGTGGGAATAATATTTTCAGCTGCGGCGCGCGCTCGACGCAAATCCTTATGCGGCCCGTCTTGTAAATTCTGATCATTAGTATAGCCATGCACTGTGCTCATAATCGCCTTGCGAACGCCAAACTTTTCGTGTAACACTGCCATTACAGGCGCGAGAGAATTGGTAGTGCAAGACGCGTTATTAATAACCAAAGATTTTTCATTGGGAACTTTGGCGCAATTTACACCGCGCACATAGGTTGGCACGCCGCCGCCTTTGGCAGGAGCTGACAATACCACTTTTTTCGCGCCGGCTTTCAAATGCAATTCGGCTCTTTCTTTTTTCGTGAATTTGCCGGTGCTTTCAATCACCACATCAACTTTTAATTTTCCCCAGGGCAAAACAGCCGGATCTTTTTCCGCAAACACCGGAATCTTTTGCCCATCCACAATCAAATTTTTCTCGTCAAACTTTACTTCATGCTCCCATTTGTGATACGCCGTGTCGTGTTGCAAAAGATGAGCCAAAGTTTTCGTGTCGGTCAAATCATTTACGCCGACGATTTTAATTTTCGCCTGGCCAAACCCTGCTTTGAAAGCTGCTCGGCCAATCCGGCCAAAACCGTTGATTGCGATATTCATATTTTAAAAATGTCATGCTGAACTTGTTTCAGCATCTCTGTTAATTTTGATAAGATCCCGAAACAAGTTC
The DNA here is from genome assembly GCA_964365025.1 of uncultured Gammaproteobacteria bacterium. Classification (GTDB taxonomy): domain Bacteria; phylum Patescibacteriota; class Patescibacteriia; order Magasanikbacterales; family UBA10003; genus UBA10003. Next base: position 42 of record CAYIOJ010000024.1, on the reverse strand, counting down.
GGGATGACTTGTTGTGTGTATTTTACCACAAACAAAAGACCG
>CAYIOJ010000023.1:0-14816 GCA_964365025.1 uncultured Gammaproteobacteria bacterium | reverse complement strand
GTTCAGCAGTTTTTGATAAAATAGGTTCTAGCCAAACTGTAAAGACACACCAATAACTATATTTATATGGCAATTCAAAACGATTCAATTCAGATTGGTGACTTGGATATTATTCACAGTTGGGAAATTCCGGAAACATTGCAATATCAAAGGGGCAAAATGTGGTATATGGTGATGAGCGTGATTACTCTGGCTTTAATCGCTTTTGCCTTGCTGACGGCGAATTTTCTTTTTGCTTTGATGGTGGCGCTTTTTGCCGCGATTATTTTTATGAGTCACACTCGCGCCCCGCTTTTGCTCAAAGTGGCGATAACGGATAAAGGGATTTTAGTCAACGGGCGATTTTACAATTACGCGAACATGAAATCATTCTGGATTATTCACGAGCCGCCGGTTACCAAGGATTTGTTTCTTGATTTTCAAAGTTCAGTTCGGCCGCCGCTGTCATTGCATTTGGACACGCAAGAACCGGAGGAGATTCGTCAGACATTGGCGCAATTTTTAGTTGAGGATGGCGGAAAAAAAGAAGTGCCTTTGTCAGACTTGATTTGGAAGATTTTGAAGTTGTGATTTAATTTAAAAAATTTAGGCCCTCGTCGTTCAATGGATAGGACGCTAGCTTGCGGAGCTGAAAATCGTGGTTCGATTCCACGCGAGGGCATTTGGGAAAATTAAAAACACCTTCCAAAATTTTTAGAAGGTGTTTTTAATTTATTGGCTTTGTTCTATTTCTGCTATAATTTCTTCTGCTTTTTCTGTGACCATTCCTTTGCCGTCTTGCACCCCAACATGGCGTTCCCATTCGTTAAAATCTTTAAAAGCAGTCTTATATTTTTCTTCAAATATTTTAATTTTATCTTTGGTGGGGTCGCCATTCTTGCGAGCTGTCCAAATTGCCGCGCCTTCTTTGTCAGCGGCTGAATATTTCTTTTTTTCTGGTTGTGGCGCATTGATAATGTCAGGCATATTGAGTTAGATTATGTTCACTTGCTATTATTGTATCTCAATAAAAAAACCGCGTCAACTGGTTGGCAAGTTTTGCCTGTCAATGGACGCGGGGTGTTGAGGTTTCCCCTTGAAGCAGGGATTGGTGGGGCGGTCTAGTTTTTGCCGCGGGGTGATGGGCTAGCCGCGATGGCCGCGGCCGCGTCGGCGGAAGTTGAAGACGCGCGCTTCTATGGCGCGGAGACGATAACGAGTGAGGTCGTTGTCCTGGCCGCGGAAATCCAACCGTTCACCTGGCGCGAGCGATATTCCACGCCGCGCGCGGAACACTGCCTCTTCCGCGGCGGTGAGTTCGGAGTTTCGGATCATCGCCGTTATATTGCGTGACTTGTCTCCCGGCAAGTCACGCACCTTCACGCTTCTCTTCTTTTTGTCTCCTTTGCGATTCCTCAAAGAATCCCTCCTTTGGTTGTGTTCTCGGCGAAATTGCCGAATGAGTAATAGTGTACTGGTTTTGTAGTTGTTTGTCAAGTGTGGTATATTATTATATATGTTAGACAAAAGCATTTTATTACCCGCGGCAGTAATTATTTTTGCCGCAATTTATTATCTTTGGCAAAAACGAGACGGCTTAAACATTTCTTTAAGCAATTCGTCAATGCCATTTTTAAGTCAATTCGCGGTTGACTTCACTCAATTAGCTAAAATAGGCAAAATTGACCCGGTGATCGGTCGCGAGGAGGAAGTGCAGAAATTGACGCAGGTGTTGTCGCGCCGGAGCAAGAATAACGCCTTGCTCTTGGGCGACCCGGGGGTGGGGAAAACCGCCATTGTGGAGGGCTTGGCCCAGCGCATCGCGCGAGATGATGTGCCGCAAATTTTGAAAAACAAGCGGGTGCTGGCCTTGGATGTGGCTTCAATAATGTCCGGCACCAAATATCGCGGCGAATTTGAACAAAGAGCTAAAAAAATAGTGCAGGAAATCAGCGCGTCCGGCCGCTCTATTATTCTTTTCATAGACGAGGTGCATTCTTTAGTTCAGTCACAAGGGTCAGAGGGCGCGATTAATTTTTCCGATATTTTAAAACCGGCTTTGGCGCGCGGTGATTTGCAGATGATTGGCGCCACCACTATCGTGGAATATGAAAAATACATTAAGCCGGACACCAGTTTGGAGCGGCGTTTTCAGCCGGTAATGGTGAGAGAAGCGAACGCCGAAGAAACCATTTCCATTTTGCAGGGCATTAAAGACAAGTATCGCGAATATCATCAGGTGGAATTTACCGACGCGGCCTTGGAAACGGCGGTGAAACTGTCGCAAGAAAAGGTCAAGGGCAGAAAATTGCCGGACAAGGCCATTGACGCGATTGACGAGGCCGCGGCCATGGTGCGAGTGTCGCATCTTCATGAATCAGTGCCGGCGATTCTGTATCAGGCGGCGGTTTTGAAATATCCGGAAATAGCGGAGATTTGGGGTAAGATTCAAAAATTGGACGAACAGATTTATAAGGAATATAATAAAGAGGGAGTTAGCGGATTTGTGGCTGAGCGTGAAAAGCTGGAAGAGGATTTGTCCCAAAAGGGGATGTCTGTGGTTGATTCTGAAGATGTGCAAAAAGTGATTGAGGCCTGGAGTTTGGAGAGATAAAATAAATTTATTAAAATTTTTTTAATTTATTTTTATAAGCAAAGCTTGTGAATTTCGGCGAGCTTCGCAAGTCAAAAACAAGTTTTTGACTTAACTCATCTCTTGAAATTATGGACACTATGACAAAAACACAAAGTGTTTCCGCTACCAAGCTGGCTGTGGCTACAGCCGTTCTTTTGTTTGCTGTGGGATTGGCCATGGCTACCGCGCCGGCCATGCAGCAAGGTAAATCGTCCGGCCCAACTTCCGGAGCCAATTTGATAAAGGTTTCTTCCTGCGAACAAAAGGGTACAGATATTGAGATTAGCCGAAATAACGGCCCAAAATATATATTGAAGGCCGGTTGTAAGAATGCCGGCAGCGGTTTTAAAGATTATACTTTTGAGTGTGTTAAAAGCGGCGACACCACGAGCACTATTAGCACGGTTTATAAAGTGAGCTGGACATCTTGCGCGACTTTTTCTGTTGCAGCTGATAATGAAACTTATACGGCCACAGGCGGTGTTGTGACAGTTGGTGTTAATAAACTTTTGGCTGTTTTTAATTTTAGCGCTTACGCAAAAGATGCGACTATCAGTAGTTTGGTATTGGCCAAAACAGGAACTATTAAAAATGAAAATTTGACCAATATAAAATTGACTGATGCCAACGGTTCTTTGTTGAGTGGTTCTCATTTTAGTCCGCTCAGTCCGGATAAACTTTTTTTTACTTTTAATAAAGTAGTTCCTTTTGGCACAGGCATGCCGACCAAATTGATGGTTTCAGCTGACATATTGGATGCCACACCAGGCGGAGATACTTTATCTTTGAGTATTAATTCCGCCTCTGATATTGGCACAGGATCAACGATTGAGGCGACTAATTTCCCAGTGACTTACGGGCCGTTGTTAATTACTCCAACAGTCGTGGAGTCAGTTGCCGCGTTAACTATTGCGGTTGGTTCGGACACGCCAATTGGATATAACATGTTGTTGGGTGCGGTGGATCAAACTTTAGCCCAGTTTAAAGTTACCGCCGATGATAAAGAAGACATTATTATTAAAGATTTAGTAATAAGTGTTAATCTTAAATCTACTTCTTTGCCTTTGTTATATAACTTACGCTTGTATGAGCAAGGTACGAATGTGCCGATCGGCACAGCTGCTGTGTTGAATACTACTGAAAAAAATGGCGCGTACGTCAGCGCTAAATTTAGCAATTTAAATTGGGAAATAGGAAAGAATACTTTTAAGGCATTTATTGTCAAAGCCGATATCCATTCATATATTGAAATGGGAGATCCCTCTGTAAGTAATACAGCGGCTCAATTGGCTATTCTGCCTGATTATAGCGACCAACCGGGAGTACAGTCCTCAATTGTGGCTGTTGGCAAGCAGTCCGGTAATAATTTAGCCTACAACTCATTTATTTTTCAAGCCAATGACGGTTTACTTCCACTCACTACTGCTTCTAATGGTAATAAATCTCAATTAAATGCTAATAATGGTTATGTTCGGGCGAGTGAATTTGTCTTTTATCGCGCTAAATTGGGTGTGGCCTGGGCAAGTGATACACCAAAGGGATCTGCTTCCCCCAGCCCTGAACAGGTAGTTGGTAAATTTGTCGTGACAAACTTTGCCAATGCCGGATCTTATTCAGCGAAGATAAAATACTTTAATTTTGGTATTTCCAGCACTATTAAAAATGAGGATAATTCCACACATTTTTTGAAGATTTATAAAGATTCTCTTGGCACCACACCGTTAGCTAAAGTGTCTTTTAATGGCCAATTCAGTGATACTACTTTGGTTGATAGTGATATGATTGATGTAGAAATATCTTCTGGCGCTTCCAAGACATTCTATGTAACCTTGGACACTAGCGCCGCTTTGATGAATAAATCATTATCTATTAGAATACCCGCCGCCCCTTTTCTAGTAAATAGCGGAACGGCTTATGGCGTGGAGTGGTCTGATGGAGTTACTAATGATATTATAACCGCCGGTTGGGATTTGCCTTTGCAATGGAAGACCTTTGTTTATTAGGATGAATAAGAAAAATCGCTCCGACGCTCTCGCGAGGTCGGGGCGATTTTAATTTAGAACGGATTTTGCTACAATAAGTCCGTATGGTGTCTTTATCCACCCCTCTTTCGCAATTTCCCACGGTTAAAAAATCCTTGCTTAAAAAACTAGCTTCTTTGGGTTTGCGTACTGCGCGCGACCTGATTTTTTATTTCCCATTTCGCTATGATGATTTTAGCCAAATTGTGCCGATCAATCAATTGCAAAGCGAGTCGCGGGTAACTGTGCGTGGAAGATTGCAACTCATTGCTCACAAACGCGGTTCGTTCCAGCGCCGTTTGGTTACCGAAGCCATGCTTGCCGATGACACCGGGCAGTTGCGCGCAATTTGGTTTAATCAGCCATATATTGCCAAAGTTTTGCAAGTCGGGGATAAATTATCTTTGGCCGGCAAAGTTGAATTGAACCGTTTTGGATTGCAGATGGTCAATCCCACTTTTGAAAAAGACAGAGCTGACGGCGCGAGCGTGCATACCGGCCGTTTGGTGCCGATTTACCCAACCACGGCCGGAGTTACGCAAAAACAACTGCGTTTTTTAATCAGTCGGGCTTTGCCAGCGGCCAGCCAATGCCCGGAATGGTTGCCATTGGATATTATTCGCGCAAATCATTTTCTTCCACTGGCTTTGGCTTTGCAAGAGATTCATTTTCCATCTGGCGGCGCCAAATCAGATCAGGCGCGCGAAAGGTTTCAATTTGAAGAATTATTTTTAATTCAATTGAAAAATGAATTGGCGCGGCGAGAATGGCGCGGACTCTCTGTCTTGCCGGTGATTTTTCAAGAAAAAGAAACCAAAGATTTTGTCGCGGGATTGGGATTTACTTTAACCGATGATCAGCGCCGCTCTGCTTGGGAAATTTTGCAAGATATGTCCGTGGCTCGGCCGATGAATCGTTTGCTCAACGGTGACGTGGGTTCTGGCAAGACAATTGTGGCAATTACGGCTATTTACAACGCCGCGCTAAACAATTTTCAATCTGCTTGGCTTGCGCCAACGGAAATTTTGGCTCAACAGCATTTTGCAACTGCTTGTGGTTTGTTTAACGGGCGTGAGATACGGATAGGACTTCTGACCGGTAGCGCGGCGAAAATCAGCGACAAGGAAATTGAGGATTGCGCCAAAAAGAAATTTTTGTCAGAAGTGGCGGTTGGAAAAATTGATTTGGTAATTGGCACACACGCTTTGATTGGGGATAAAGTGCATTTTAAAAATTTAGCTTTGGCAATTGTGGATGAACAGCATCGTTTTGGCGTGGAACAGCGCCGGCTTTTGCGCGTCAAATCCGCCAAGGCCAACACCCCGCATTTTTTATCAATGACCGCCACGCCCATCCCGCGTTCTTACGCTTTGGCTTTGTTTGGGGATCTGGATTTATCTTTGATAAAACAAATGCCAATTGGTCGGCGGAAAATTATTACGCGGCTGGTGGATGAAATCAACCGCCACAAGGCCTATGATTTTATACGAACGCAAGTTCGGCAAGGCAGGCAGGTTTTTGTTATTTGCCCTTTGATTGAAGAAAAAGAAGCCCCCAGCGGACGACAGTTGACTTTGATGGAGAAAAAGAGCGTGCTCGCGGAGTATAAAAAATTGTCAGAAGAAATATTTTCGGATTTACGCGTTAATTTTTTGCATGGCAAAATGAAACCAAAAGAAAAAGAAACAGTCATGCAAGATTTTTTATCAAAGAAATTTGATATTTTAGTGGCCACCTCCGTGGTGGAGGTGGGAGTGGATATTCCCAATGCAACGGTCATGATGATTGAGGGCGCTGAAAGGTTCGGACTCGCGCAGTTGCACCAATTTCGCGGCCGGGTGGGGCGCAGTACGCATCAATCGTATTGTTTGCTGTTCACCAACGCCGTGAGTGATTTGCCAAAAAAGCGGCTGGGATATTTTGTGGCTACCGGCGATGGATTTGAATTGGCGGAAAAAGATTTGGAATTGCGCGGGCCCGGCGAGGTGTTTGGCGAATCACAGCACGGATTTCCGGAATTGAAAATCGCCACTTTGCAGAATTTGGAGTTAATTAAAAAAAGCCGCGAATCAGCGCGGCAAATTATTGATTCTGATCCGACTTTGTCTAAATTTTCCCTATTGGGGAAAAAGTTGGCAGAATGGGAAAGGGGAGTGCATTTGGAATAGGACAATGTCATTGCGAGGAACTCCGTCGGCTGACGGAGCGACGAAGCAATCTCATGTTTAAGCTGCGAGATTGCTTCGCTTCCTGCCTGTCGGCAGGCAGGCGCTCGCAATGACACAAAATCGTATCTATTTTACAATTTTTTCCACAACTTCCTTTACATTTTTAATGTGAGCTATTTTTAGGCCGGAAGATTTTAGTATTTCTTTGGTTGGCGGAAGCACCGCGTATTTTAATCCCATTTTTTGCGCTTCCATCAATCGTCGTTCCGTCTGCGCCACCGCGCGTACCTCTCCGCCCAATCCCACTTCTCCAAAAGCCACCAAATCAGGCGGCAAATTTTTATTTTTCAAAGCCGAAGCAATGGCCAAAACCACGGCCAAATCAGCCGCCGGTTCGTCGGCTTTAAGTCCTCCAATTACATTTAAAAAGACATCATAACTTTCCAAAGGCAATCCGGTGCGTTTGGCGAGTACCGCGATAAGCACCTGCAAGCGATTCAAATCAAAGCCCGAAGCGCGGCGTTGGGGGTAGCCGAAATTGGTTTTGGTCACGAGAGCTTGAATTTCCAAAAGAATCGGCCGCGAACCGGCGATGAGGCAGGTGATGATGGATCCTGGCACAGGTTCGCCTCGGCCTGATAAAAACGCCGCTGATGGATTTTTCACTTCTTGCAAACCAAGTACTGTCATTTCAAAAATACCGGCTTCGGCAGTTGAGCCAAAACGATTTTTTACAGCTCGCAAAATGCGAAATTGGTGAAATTTATCACCTTCCAAATACAATACCGTATCTACAATGTGTTCCAATGTTTTGGGTCCGCCAAGCGAGCCCTCTTTGGTCACATGGCCGATGATAATTATTGGCACGCGCGTGTTTTTGGCAGTCTCGGTTAATTTGGCGCAAGCGGCTTTGAGCTGGGTCGGATTACCAGCCGAGCCAGCCACCTCAATGCTCACTAGCGTTTGGATTGAGTCAACAATAGCCAAAGCCGGTTTCACCTGTTCAATCGTGGCGCAAATTGTTTCCACATTGGTCTCGCCAAAAAATTCCAATTGTCGCGGTTGCAATTTCAATCGGTCAAAGCGCAATTTGACTTGTTCAGCTGATTCTTCGCCCGAGACATACAAGATTGTTTTATTGTCATCGCGAGCCCCGAAGGGGCGTGGCGATCCTGTCGGTGTTCGTGATTGCTTCTCCCGATATATCGGGATCGCAATGACACCAGAAAGAACGGCGGCAATTTGCAGGACCAGCGTTGATTTGCCAATGCCCGGCTCGCCGCCCAAAAGAGTGAGTCCGCCCGGCGCAAGTCCGCCGCCAAGAACGCGATCAAATTCATCCATGCCGGTTTTCAAACGCGAAACTTCCTGGCCGATAATATTGCCAAAATTTATTGTCTTTCCGGCAGGCGCTCCAACCTTTTTGTCTTTTAAATTTTTAATTTGCGCGGCCACAGCCCCTGTTTCTTTAATTGAGCTCCAGCTACCGCATTCCAAACACCGCCCGGTCCATTTGGAATACTGGGCGTCGCATTTGGAGCAGGAAAAAATAGAATTGTTTTTCATGTTTTTAAGGGCTAGGACAATCGCCTTGATCCCACTTTGTACCGCCAAAAAGATTTGTGCAATCTTGTTCAAATGTATCTAACATTGTGGCGCCACTAGGCAAAGTGCAACAACCCGTTGATCCGGAAGATTGTTTCGTCGCTTGTTTAGCTTGTTGAGCGGTTGCCGCATTAAATATTATTTTACATTTACTGGCCAAATTATTGCCATCTTCATAATGCGCCGCGTTGTTTAGTCCAAGTTTGCTCCAATTAAGATTGCGCGGGTCAGTATGGGTCGTGCCTTCTATCTGGCAGTGGCCAATAATTGACTGATCGGATTTAACAACACCAATGCCAGTTCGGTTTATAATACTATTTATTAATTTATTCAACGAGGTAATCATTTCGTCTGTGTAGGTACAATTTGGTGAAGGACCAGAGCCAGGGCAATCTTTTGTATGTGACAGATCAATGCCGATTGAATAGGCGTTGATTGGCCCAGCATGTCGCGCTCTTTTTTCTTCACCGACTAGTATAAAAATTTTTCCATCTTGATCAATAGAATAATGGGAAGAAACTTCGCGTTGTTTAAAAATATTCACAGTAGATTTAGTAGTTTTTCCACCTTCATGAATGACAATATATTTGATTTTACTTAAGTCCCTTGTTCCGCACGCCAGATTGTCTAATTGACCAAGATAGGTAATGTCTCCAATACCCGAAGGTTTTGAAGGGCTATCGGGGCCAGTACAAGGCGGAGAATCTATCGGGTCTTTCATTACTTCAGGATTATCCGCTAAATCCATTTTAGCAATAACATTAATTTTTAAACTTTTAAACTGCACCAAATCGGGATTTAGAAGATAAAGTAACATATACGAACCCAAGAGCAATATCAGGCCGAAAATAGCAGCGCCGATTCTTTCTTTTCCTTCACCAGCTCGTGAAGCGTCCCCGCCGGAGGTAAGGTAAGTAAATCCGCCCAGAATAATCATGATAGTGGCGACGATGCCGGCTATAAGCAGCGCCCATTTGTAAATTCCAACAATATATTGGCCAATAAATGGGATATAGATATTGCCTTCGGTGTCCGGTTTTTCCATGTCTTGGGTTGTAAATGGTTGAATGGTGGGGATATCCACTTCAAGTTTGGGAGCGGTTGGCGTGAATTTGAGATATCCTTCATTGTTTGCCGCATCCATGCATTTTTTTTCTTCGCCTTGACCAACGCCACAATAAGTGGATTTGCATTCATAAGAATTTTCGCATAAGGTGCCGTTTGGTTTTAGCAAAATATAGCCGATATTCGCGTCAATATATGAGATATCAGGATTTGGATTCATGCAGATTTTTTCGTTTTGAGTATAATCGAAAACGCATTGGTTTAAGCACTCCGAACCGATATCGCAATCTGCGCCCGGTCCTTTTTTATAGACGCAATTATAATTGGTTTTTGGCCCGCAATATTGGGTGTCTGGGCAGGATGGGCAGAATTTTTCCGTTTGTTCACCATAAACAGGCGCGCTGTAAAAAATGCCGCCCAAAAGAGCTGAAGAGACCAAAATAGAAAATAAAAAATATCTCATAATAACGGCATGCCGCTATTAAATGGGCATTTAGTGATATCAAAATTTTCAGGGGCTGTTTTGAGATTAGAGACGCCCAGTTGAGCCATGGCGCCGGCCACATTTTTGGCAAAATTCATTTTTTTAAAACTGCAATTATTAGGCGGTGCGGCCAGCCAGTTGTTGATGTCGCATCCGGTTTTTAAAAGGGAATTCAAAGCTCCGGGCCCGCAATTATGGCCAATATAGAGCATGGTTAATTTATCCGGAGATGGCGCGTTCGGGCATTTCCCTTCTATATTTGCCGCATTTTTGTCTATGAGCAATGCGGCAAAGGCGTTATTAACCCAAGGGTTGGTCAGGCCAGGCGAGTCGCAATAAGTATCCCATTTAACTTTTTGTAATACATCTTTGCAGTAGGGTTGGTAGACCTGGAAAAGGCCGACAAAATCGCCTGTTTTGCCTCCGGTGGCATTAGAATTTAAACCCGACTCTTTATAGGCGATAGCTTTGTAAATTCTCCAGTCTATTCCCGCGCAATTAGCAAAAGCTTGGAAAGTTACATCGTAATCCGTGGCTTCTAGCGCCTTGGGGAATCCTGTAGACGGTTCGTGGTTTTCAAAGGCCATTGATTCAATAGGCAGCCTCTTGATCACTTTTATTTTTAAACTTCTGAATTCCACGAGGCCCGGGTTTAAAAGATACAAAAGCAGATAAGAACCCAAAAGTAGAACCAAACCGAAAATAGCCGCGCCAATTCGTTCTTTGCCTTCCTCGGCCCGCGTGGCATTGCCGCCGGAAGTGAGGTAAGTGAATCCGCCCAGAATAATCATGATAGTGGCGACGATGCCGGCTATAAGCAGCGCCCATTTGTAAATTCCAACAATATATTGGCCGATAAATGGAATATAGATATTGCCTTCGGCGTCAGGCTCTTCCATGCCTTGGGTTGTAAATGGTTGTAGTGTTGGAATTTTTATTTCCAGGGCCGGGGCAATAGGCTGAACTTTTAAATAACCGGCATTGGTCGGCGGATCTATACATTTTTGTTCCGCGCCCTGTCCCGTTCCGCAAAATTTAGATTTGCATTCATAGGAATTTTCACAAGGTTTGCCGTTTGGTTTTAACACCAGACATCCAACGCCTGTAACGCAGGAAATATCGGGATGCGGATTCATGCATAATTTTTTATCCTCGGTATAATCAAAGACGCATAAGTTAGTGATACATTCTGAGTTAAGGTCGCAATTTTCATTAGTGGATTTTTTAGTTACGCATTGGTAGTTGGTTTTTTGTCCGCAGTATTGAGTGTCTTGGCAAGCCGGACAAAATTTTTCCGCCTGTTCCGCCCAGGCCGGCGCGCTGTAAAAAAAGCCGCCCACTATTGCCGTTAGTAAAATTATTTTTCTAATTTTCATAACTTTAGTAAATCTCCAATTTTTTCCGCCGTCATTTCTCCTTTCCACTTCTCTCCGTTCACGAAGAAATACGGCGCGCCATCAACGCCTACGGCCTTGCCTTCTTCAAATCCGCGCTGAATCAAGGGTTTGGTTTGGCCGCTTTCCAAGCATTGGACAAATAGATTTTCATCAAGTTTAAATTCTTTTGCCAGAGCCAGTAAATTTTCGCGGCTTAAATTATTTTGATTCATCAACAGCGTGTCGTGATATTCCCAAAATTTACCTTGTTTTTCCGCGCAACGGGCGGCCTCGTGCGCCAGCCAGGTTACATTGACTGGCGGGAGAAATGGAAAATCCTTCCAAACCCAGCGTACTTTGTCAGGATAAGCCGCGATGATTTTTTTCAGTTCAAAATTGACTTCAGCGCAATGCGGACAGCGAAAATCCGCGTATTCCACAATGGTGATTTGGGCATTGGTCGGCCCAAGAGCTGGGTCGGCCGCGGTAATGGTGGGCGAGGTGAGCGTTGGAGCGTCGGTTTCACTTTTAGTCTGCGTCTGTTTAATTAAATTTTGATAAGCAGAGGGGGAGTGAGAACGGACATAATTTAAAAAAGCCGCGAGGATAAAAATTATTCCAATAATTATGAGAAAAGGGATGAGGTTGCTTGTTTTCATAAAAATTTTTTCAGAGGGACGCGGATATATCCCTTTTCGCGCTATGGACTATTCGCCGCGACTGCAAAAAGGGATATATCCGCGTCCCCATTCGGTAATTTACAACCAACCAGGAAATTTATTTCAACTTCATCTGATTCAGCTGGCCGGTTGAATTATCAGTGAAATATAAAATTGATTTGTCGGCAGAAATCACCAAATTGGTTATGGACAAATTACCTTCGGGCACTGCCACCATATTTTTTAAGTTTGTTTTCAAATCAATTTTATACAATGTGTCGGGTGTTGATTTGGCGAGCGCGGGCGCGAAGCCCACTCCCTTTTCCAAAGTGTTAGGCACGGCGCAATATACCGTATCATTGTCGGCAAAAGCGCATTTGTCCGCCCAAGTATTGATATTTAATTTATGACGATTGGCGCCCATATTATCGCCCTGCGCTTCGGTGAACCAAAGAGTCGGAGCGTAGTTGCTATCGGCATTGAAGGTGCTGTAAATCAGCTGTCCGCCGCTAGGCGACCATTTTGGTTCAAAAGACATTCCTTCCACCACCAGTGGTTTGTAATTTTCATTGTTTGGACCCAGGGGTATTATTTCCTTGCGGGCAAATCCCAGAGCGTCGCCTGTTGCGGCAAAAGCGATTACGCCGCCGGCCGGGGACCAGTTCACCTGCACTTTGTCGGCATTATTGCCCAGGGCCTCCACGGTTTTTGCTTCCGAACCGTCGGGATTGGCAATCACGAGCCAGCGGTTTTCCACTGATACACCAATGCTTTTGGCCGCGATTTTGTCGCCTTGACTGGAAAAACTGAAGTTTTCCCAGTGTTTGGGCAGGGTCGCTTGTTTTTGAGTTGTGAAATTGTAAAGAATTTTGGAATTATCAGGATACTCAATAATGGCTTTGTCGTTCTGCGTTGACCAAGTTACTTTTTGCGCGTCAGCAAAAGTTTGCGCTGATAATTGAGCGGCCTGGCCGTTTGAAGTAACGCGGAAAAATTTGCCGGAACTTGGATCATAGTAGTTGGCATTTTTGCCGTCGGCTGAAACCGTGGCAAAAAGCGCCGCACCCGGGGTAAGAGCGGTGGTTTGGGTCAATCCGCCCTGCGCCGTGGGCGCGGCTTTGGGCAGGGCCGCGGCCGTTGGCGGCAAAGCCGGCGGGGGAGCGCCTATCCCCGCGGTTGGCAGTTCACCGGCCGGAGCTGTTACCGGCGGCTTTTTTACCACTGGCGGCGCCGCGGGTTTTTTCAAGAAAACATAATACAATCCATAGGCAATGGCCGCGGTGGCTATGATGAATAAAGCGATGAGCAGAAGGCGTTTTTTGTCCATATTTGCGTGTCATCCTGAACTTGTTTCAGGATCTTATATTTATGGGATGCCGAAACAAGTTCGGCATGACGCTTAGCGTCACTTAAAAATATCAACGATTGGTTTTATTAATGAGCACCAGTCAACCCAGGCGGCATTGCACATAATTCCCGCGATGCCGCCAAAATAGATGGAGACAAAACCGGCCAAAGCAATAGGAAAACCGGCCCAGCCCAAGATTAAAAAAATTTGTTCCGTTTGATTCATGGGTGTAAAAAGATAATCAACTATTAAAGCCCAGATATTCACATTTTTAATGTCTTGGGCGGCTTTGATCGTTTCTTTGCCCACTGATTTGCCGCTTGCTTTTTCCACGATATTTTTTACCGGCGCGGCCGCGCGAGCAAGCACCACTTTAAAAAGAGTCATGGCGATCAAAGTAAGCAGAGCCGTTATCGCGCCCATTGGCAAAAGCAAAGTTTGAAAAAGGCCGCTCAAAATCAGAAGATAAGTCACCCAGGGATAAATCTTTTCAAACATATTTCAGCTCGATGATATTTTTTTTCGCGCTAACACGCACTGTTTGTTTTTTCTTCGGCTGATTTTGCAAGAGCCATTCGGCCAGTTTTTCCTCTACTTCTTTTTGAATTATTTTTCCAATGCCGCGCGCCCCCTCTTCGCGCCCCACGGCTTGCTCCGCCAGAATTTTCGCGGCTTCGTCTGAAATTGATAAGGCCAGATTTTTTTTGACCAGCCGTTCGTTCAGTTCGGCAATTTTCAATTCCACGATTTTTTCTAAATTATTGGCCGTGAGCGGTTTGAACACCAAAACGGAGTCCAGGCGATTTAAAAATTCCGGCCGAAAGCGCTCTTTGAGAGTTTTTAGAACCGAATTTTTTAGCGAGGCGATTTTTTTCTCGTCAATTTGCGCGGCCGGTTTGCCATCTTCAAAACCAAAACCATTGGCGCGGAAATGTTCGTTGCCCAGATTGGAGGTCATTACTATAATGGTATTTTTAAAATTGATTTTTTTGCCCGTGGCGTCGGTGAGGTGGCCTTCGTCAAGAATTTGTAAAAGAATGTTAAAAATTTCCGGATGAGCCTTGTCAATTTCGTCAAACAAAATCACCGAGTATGGTTTATGTTTGATTTTGTCAGTGAATTTGTTGCCTTCTTTGTAACCCACATAGCCGGCCGGCGAACCGATGAGTTTAGATGCTTGAAAGCCCTCGCTGAATTCGGACATGTCCAGGCGGATAAAAGCGTCGCGGTCTTTAAAAATTAACTCCGCGAGGACTTTAGCCAATTCGGTTTTGCCCACACCCGAGGGACCGGTAAAAATAAATGAAGCCAATGGTCGCGACGGGTGTGATAACCCCAGCCGCGCGCGGCGCAAACTCTGCGCCACCTCCCGCACGGCCTCGTCCTGGCCAATGATTTTCTTTTTTATTTCCTCTTCCAAGTTCAGCAATTTATTTTTTTCCTCGTCAATAATTTCTTCAGCCGGAATGCCGGTGG
>CAYIOJ010000022.1:0-15877 GCA_964365025.1 uncultured Gammaproteobacteria bacterium | reverse complement strand
TCGGACGGCGCTTCGGCCGCGCCAATAATGTGCAATTCTGTTTTTTCTCCAGACGGCACCAATTGCCCAACTGCCAAACGAACGGCAGTTGAACCAACATCCAATCCAACTATAATTTCTTGATGTGGGGCTTTACGGCCAAACATAAGGAATAAAAATAATTAAACCGATTATGAGCGCGGTGAAGGATGCGATAAAAACCGCCGCGGCCATAGTGTCTTTCACCGCCTCTACTCCCAAATGCACGCGCGGTTTTAAAATATCCACAATTCTCTCCAAAATGCTATTTATCAATTCTAGCACCAAAACCCAGCTTATGACAAGAATCAGCGCTACTTTTTCCCAATTTTTTACCGATAAAACAAACATTACTATCACTACAATCGCGGAGGCGGCTATTTGCACGCGAAAATTTTGCTCTTCTTTAAACACCAAGCCCAACCCTTTAAAGGCATAACGGAAACTGCGCATCATTTTGCGGAAATGGAACATATTTTTTCAATAATCTGCTCTTGCAATTTAAACATTTTCGTTTCTTCAGTCTTTGATCTCTCGTGATCAAGTCCGGCCAGATGCAAAATTCCGTGCGCCAGCAATCGTGTTAACTCCTGTTTTAAATTAGTTCCGTATTTTTTAGCCTGACGCTTGGCTTGCGGCAGGCAGATGATAACTTCGCCTAAAAAATCTTTGTCATTCCAGTCGCCGAAAGACAAAACATCCGTCACTTTATTTTTCTTGCGATAAATTTTATTTAATTCTTGAATTTTTTCGTCATTCACCAAAACAACGGAAATATTTTTTTTAATGACCAGCTTTTTCAAACAATAACTGGCAACTTTCTTTAACAAAGAATTAAACTGGACGGAGAGGGCTTGATTACTTACATCAACTTTCATAGAAAACATTAACAACAGACGGAAGCAATGCCGAGCCTGCCGCTGCCTCCGCCCGCTTATTTATGGCGCACTGGTAACTGTGCTTGTCGCGGACATTCCGCCAAAAGGCAAATCGGCAAACCCGCCCTGCGGCCGAAAACTGTTTATCATCATTTCAAAAGTGCCTAAAAAATTTATCTCTGTTTTTAAACCGATATTATAATTAACGGCGAAAATTTTATCTTCAAAAGAAAAATAGGCTACCAAGCCATCAGGACTTTTGACTCCTTCCAATTTGTCTTTAGTGATAAAATGCTCCAATTGCGACGCATCCACCCCGGGCGATTGACCCAAATACCAGGCTTCGGCCGTCATCTTTAAAGGATTATCTTCTGTCAAAACTTCCACAAACTCGCCGGTGGCGGAAGTGAACATCACATCTTTATTATTCGGATCCAAGGATTGTACTATCCAATCACCCGGGTAAAAAATTGAATAAGTAAAAACCGGGTTCTGATAAATTTTCACTTTGCCGGAATCGAACAAACGCACTGGCTTAAAGCCGATGGGATTATATAAATTTTGAATTTCCAAAGTATCCAGATAGCCGTCGCTATCAGTATCTGGCATGGTTGGGTCAGTGCCGTAAATTTTTTCCTCTTCGTCAGTCAGACCGTCATTGTCAGAATCAACTGTTTTACTGTAATTTTTAAAAGGAAAAATAATGGAAAAAGGCTGCTGAATTGGAGTGGAGGTGGCAACAGGTGGCGCGACCTCTTCGGTGGAGGTAGCGACCTCAATGGGAGCTGGCGGAGTAGGCACGGGTTGAACAACAGGCGTTGGCTTGGGCGTAAGCTGTTGACGAGTGATGTTGGCTTGACGAATATAATAGTAGGCGACACCGCTGATAATTAAAACAAAAACAACAATACCGGCAATGATAATGAACTTGGGGGTTTTGAAAAATGTCGGTTGAGGCAAACCTGGCAATTGTTTGGCCGGAGCCGACTTAATCGGAGAAACAACTGCCGGAACGCCAAAAGTACCGGTCGGCGCCATTGATGGCGCAGGCCGCTTCACTCCCCCGTAAAATTCATCGGGGATGATATGAATTTCTGTTTCATTGTCTGACATACAATAGATAGGTGGGCTCGGAATATAATTTTTTTGACTCGGATAAACTCGCCTGGCCCTTCGGGCCACCGACCTCGGCATTCCTCGACCTTAGCCATCGCAGAATGCCTAGGTCTGGCTCAAACATATCCTCGCGCAAAAAAATTATATTCCTCCGCCCACTACAAACTCTTACTTAGGTAATTCCAATAATTTTCCAGCGCCATTGGGATTATAACCATTTTTCACTTCTTGACCATCAGAAAAGCCGTCGCCATCAGTGTCCGGATTTAAAGGATTGGTTTTCCAAAGCGTGATTTCTTCGTAATCAGTCAAACCATCGGCATCAGTGTCAGGCGCCTGCGCGTTAGTGCCAGCCGTTGCCTCTTCCGTATCAGTCAAGCCATCATCATCAGTGTCTGCTGTCGGCTCAACCGTAACTGCTGGAGCAGGCGGCTCGGTTGACGGCGGAACGATTGCTTCCGAAGCGGGAGTTGTTGCTTCTGGAGCAGGCATGACTTCGGGCGTTGGTGTGGGAGCAACCGCTTCCGGTTGAGCGACCGGGGCCACCGCTGGCACAACCACCGGCGCTTTTTGGGGTAATCTCATTACCACCCAAATAACTCCGACAATCAAGGCTACTACAACCACGCCGACAATAACAAAGATAAATCCTTTTTTACTCAAAAGCGGCTGAGAAATTTCCGCGCGCGGCTCTAAAGGCGGAATTTCTTCCGGCGGCTCTGGCAAGTCATCATTGGTTCTTGCCACCGGCTTTAATTTATTATTAGCCAAAGCGGATTTTAATTCGCCCGGCTCAATCACGCCGTCCATTGGCGCCAAAATATCTTCGGGTTCGTTTGAATTTTGCGGTTGTGTTTCGTCAAACATATTGATGAGTCATTGCGAGGAGCGATCTGCCTGCCGGCAGAAGCGACGAAGCAATCTTTGACAATAGACGAGATTGCTTCGCTTCGCTCGCAATGACAATATAAAAATTATTTACTTATAGTAATTACTTGCTGACAGCCAAAGGCGCAATAAGTACAAGTTTTTGCATTAGCAATCGGCGCGCAGGCAGTGCCATTGTTTTTCCCGTCATCGCAAACCTCCCCTGCTTCTATTTTACCATTTCCGCACAGAGGTGGGGAGGGCGGTGGCGCGGACGCTTCCAAAGGCAGACAGGTGACTTCTGAATTTGCCTGCATAGATTCGAAATCGCCACTTATATGCCATTGGCAATCCACGACATTTCCAGAAGCAGCCTCGGGCCACTTTTCTGTAGAATCTTTATAAACATTTAAACTTACAATTGGTTGCATAAATTTAGCTTCTCCGGGGACGGCGCAATATTTTTTACCAGGCTTTAAGTCAGCGCATTTAATATTACAATCACTTACGGTTAAACACGCTAAACTATTATCATTACTACAAACCTTTTTCCATTTCTTACAAACATCATTTCCAAAAAGATCTTTTCCATATTCTAAACATTTTGTCGTAATCTGACAATTCACACCATCCCAGCAATTCTTATCTTCCTCGCAATAAAAATCTTTATGCGGCCCAGCGGAACATTTACCAACCTGACAACTCTCACTTTTCTCACATTGCTCATATGGCTTTAATTCCACGCCTACTTTGTCGGTTTTTATCGTCTTATTGACAAAACCGTCGCCGCAATAATTCCATTTCTGACAATCCCAAGAACAAGATTCGTCTTTAATCCGATTATACTTTTCACCGGTATTTACACAACCAAAAAGTGGAATGGCGCTCATGGAACAATTCAAAATCTCATTATCCCAATTTCTCCAAGTAGCATTACCTTCAGATGCATCGCATACTTCCTTACCGGCCGTAAATATGCCGTCTCCGCAATACTCCGCCGATGTTCCGGAGCAATCCGTCTTACAGTACCCATATTTCCCGTTGTTCTTTCCATCATCACAGACCTCCGGTCCTGCTGGTGACTGCTGCGGCCCTTGTATAATCCCATCGCCGCAAGTGCCCTGCAAGACGCAAGCGCCGACATCAGCCCAACCGCTGCAACTGACACAAGCTTGTAAATTTTTAGCCGGGTACTGATTCTCATGCCAAAGCGTGGTGGCGTTCTCGCCAACTTGACACGCGACATATTTTTTCATTCCCAACTCGCACTGTTCGCCAGTTCCAATAACGCCATCGCCGCATTGGCCACTTTCCCCCTCCACTGCATTTTGACAATTATCGGCCATAGAAAAGGATATGCCTCCAGAACAAAAATTAGCTAAACTGCAATCTGCATCAGATTGGCAAACTTTTGATTGTTGAACCTGACAATGTTTGGTAGAAATACATGAACCACCCAAACAATCGGCATCTGTTCCACATGCTTGCGCTTTATTACTGCATAATTTAGTAATTGATCCAGAGCAAGTGTCTTGTTGACAATTGGCATTACTTTGGCATGGTTTTTTGTCAAAGCTACACACCAAATTTCCACTGCTTGATTTTAATTCATCTAATTTTTTGTTCCAAACATACTGCGGTGGCAATTCAAAATCCGCTTTCAATGTCGCTTCTGCACCGCCTTTGGTTTCATATTGATACACCTGCGAACCCTTGGGGCAAATAAAAGTGGAATTGGTGGCATTCCAACAGGTTTCGGCGTCAAAAGGCCCTAAATTTACCGGCGGCGCGCCAACGCTCAAAGTACTGCTGGCGCAACCATAAAATCCGTTCAACGGATCAATGGGCAATGTATATCCAACCAGATTTCCCAACACTCCCTGCCAGGACTTCCATTTGCTGTTGGTATATGACGGCAAATATGTGCCCAATTGCGGATTTTCCGTAAGTTTGGGATACTCGCCTTTTTTACCGTAATAACTCCAAAGTTTGTCGCTGATCAATTTCAAATCCTGCAACCGTTGATAATCGCGATACATTTTAGCGACTGTTTCTTTATCAGTCACATTGATATTAAGAGTAAAATTGCTTAACAATTGATTTACAATATTCAATGTTTCGGCAGTTGGATTATCACTGAATGAAAAAACATAGATATTGGAATAAAGATTGGTGCCGGATAAATTTATGCCTTCAATATAGTAGGTGCGGCCTTCTTGCATGGCCTTATACGGGCCCACTTGCGTTGGCACAGGCGCGCCTTGCAAACTTTGGCTATCATACCACTCGGTCAAAGTTAAATGGTTAACATTGGTGTAAACGCGCAGACCGATGCTATTTTTGTTAATGGCGCCAGTTGGCGTTGGGTTAATAAAAGTAAAGAAAAATTCTTTGAAAATGCCAGTGTTGTCGTTTTGATGATCAACGACGGTAGGTAAGCGCAATTCCGGCAAATCATCGCTTGTATCGTTTGTTTTCCCGGCATCGCGGCAATATATTAATTTAAAATTATTCCACCCTTTGCCTGCGGGTAAAACACCGCCATCTAAAGTTTTGTCATCGGTCCCTTCGGCATCAACGTAACCCAAACCAAATTCCGGATGCGCGAAATTGAATTGCGCGTCAGGCCAAGGATTTTCGCAGATAAATACTTGCACCGTGCTGGTGGCGCTAAAAATTTTACCAATATTGTTTACATTGGAGGAATCGGCCAAAATTTGAGCGTGAGCGCCAATATCAACCAAGCCGTTTTTAACAGGCGCGGCGACCTCTGCCACAATCTCTTTACCCGCGATTGAATTTAATTTCACAATGCCGGAATCACTGCTTATCCAACTATATACCCAATTATAAATGTCCGGAAATGGCTGAATTTCTTGGTAAAAATTAGGAACGCCCGGTGGTTGAAAATACGCGCGCGCAAAAAATGCCTTGTCTTTATCATTTAATTCTGGCCCGACGATATCATTGTCGCCCGCGTCCTTAGCAGTACTAAACAACCAAGCAGCTGGTTCAACTTTTACGCTGTCTATCTTACAAAGATCCTGTTTGGTGTGAAAATCAAAAGTTGTCGGCGCATCCAAAACACTGACGCCCAAAATACTTTTCACGTCTTTAGTAACAATAACTTGATAATCTTTATTGCCGGCCAAGGGCTGATTCAAAATCAACGAAGCGCGAGTATTGCCGGAAGCATTGCTACTCAAATCAATGTTGTATTTAATTCCTCCGGCGCAATACACTTCGGCCGCTACCGGCTTGCCGAGAATTTGATTAAACCAATTTTTAAATTTCTGCCACCAATTTTTGGTTTTTACCTCGCTTTCAGCTATTTTATAGGTGCCGGTCGGACAAGTCGCGTCCGCATTTTTTTCAGCCAAAACCAAATTATGAGCTCCCAAGGTACTACTCGCGAAAGTTGAAGTAGCCATCAATTGTTCAAACTCCACCACAATCGCCGTATTAGGGCAAACATCAGAAGTCGGGTCAGGCGCCTCCAGTTCAGCTTCGGGCCTTTCATAGCAACAAGAATTAGAGCCAATGCCCTTGGTAAAATCACTGCCGCCATTCGGCTTAGGGCAATCAGCGTTCACTGGTGAATAGCCGCACTGCAAAATAAAGTCGGCTGGCGGCGAGCTGGTTTTGCCATCCGCGGCGCTAAAAATCTGCGCCACTTGCTGTTTGACCGCGTTGACCGCGCCTTTTCCCACAGCAGTTGATGATGCCAAAGCGTCAATCAGGCCATTTGCCGGATCAGAATCATTTTGTGAAATTTTAGCGATATTGGCGTCCGTTGCCGACCAGCTCCAATTATATTTGTCAGCCGTGAGCATCTGTCCTGTCAAAGGCGAACATTCGTCCGGCGCGCCAAAAGGCAGAGCTAGATAATCGGCGTAATCGCCAATCCAATAAACAATGGAAGAAGCCGGAAAAATATTAACATGGTCCAAAGCGCAATTGCTGGGGTCGTTTTTAACTTTAAAATTCCAAGGATGCTTGGAACTATCATCCAATTCACTGCCGCCAATGCTCTTTATTCCATTATTAAATGACACTTCATACCAAAAGCCGGGCGATAAAGAAGTATTGGCGGCAAGTTTGAAAATAAATTCTTTTGGATTGGTAGTGGATGTTTCGGCTGATAAAAATTGTAATTTACCACCAGTGCATTCCATCACATCAAAAACATCGCCTTGACCGCACTCTTTTAGTTTTACGGCTTTAGTAAAATTTGCCAAATCCATGTCCGCGTCAAACAAAGCGCCAATGGCCGCGTTGGGGCAGGTCGTGTCGCATTTTGGCCACCAATCAATTAATTTTGGTTTTTTGGGAGAAATAAATAATTCCGCGTCGTCTTTCACTTCGTTATTACCACTGCCTGTTTTAGCCCACACTTTTTCACCATCAGCCGGCGTTTCCTTATCTTTAGTAATTAAATGCTGCATCGGTTTGCCTTTTAAGACGCCGCCGGCCGCTTCTTGATCATTGGTCACTTTGGCGTAAGTGCTCGGATCATCAATACTTGACGGGGCGGCGCCGGCATTCCACTGCCAATTATAAGCCGCGGCATTGATTGACCAACATTTATTATCAGCCGATATGGCTGTAACATTATATAAATCCTTATATGTTTGGTTGAAATCCTGCGCAGTGAAAGAGTCCGGGCTGACAATGGCCCACCCTAATTTGCATAATTCACCACTGTCTTTAGTTTTAAATTTGAAGCAGTAAGCCGCCTTCTTGCCAACCGGATCAACGCAGGCACCCGGAGCGGCCGCAAACATATTGGCGCTGGATTGCGGCGCCTCCAAAACCTCACTTTTTATATCCGTGGTCAATGTCACGCGATACCATTTATTCTGATCCAATAATCCACTGTTGGCGGTCGGTTTAAACGTGATAGTATCGTAGATTGCTCCAACCACCGACTCATCACCGGTCTTTTCCAGCCAATCTTGCAAAAATTTTTGGTTAGTTAAATTCAAATAAATATCACCAAGAACAGGCGCTGGATTGGCGCAGGCCTCATTGTCGCACGATTCCACCACCACTGACCCGACCACCGAAGAGCCTTGAATCAAAGGAGTAAATCTGACTTTGATTTCCGCATTAACACAAACATTGGTTGGCGATGGCTGTAAATTTTTGGCGTCATTTAAGGCCGGCGATGGGCTTGGCACAATATCTTCTCCGCAAGCCACCACCACTTCCGGCACTACCGGCAATTTGCCTGTGGAAAACGACCAGGCAAAAATCGACGCTTTGGCGCCAATACCTTCGGCGCAAGACTGCGCGGCATCCAAACAATAGCCAGCCGGACAACATTGCTGTTTTTCACCGCAAACTTCCGCCAATGTTTTTTTATTGTTGTTAATTTCTTCCGCGCAATTCTGCACTTTGAAATTCAACTGATTGCTTGCCAATGAAAAATTGGGAGCGAATAATTCCACTTTTACCGGTCCACTTTCTGTGCCCGCGGGCACAGCCACACCGATTTTATTATTTGTTTTTTCAGACCAAATATCGGATTTAACTTTTTTATCTTTGGTAAAGACCACATTGCCCCAGCCGTTATTCGACACTGCCAAACTGTCGCCGTACAATTTCACTAACTGCCCGATCGGGCCATTATCCGGCTCAATTTTACATAAATTGGCCTGCGCCTTTTTTGAATCAATTATAAATGGCTTAATATTACTCGCCGCGGCGCTATTATCATATACCCGCACGGTGGCTTGGCCGTCAGTCAGAGCAACATCCAACGGCACTTTAGCCACTATTTGCGTGTCTGACCAACCAGAACCGCATTCATTTGGCAAGGGCTCGGTATTATACTCAATTTTATTTTTGGTAAATTTAACCTTGCCAACAGCTTTGCCAAAATTATTGCCATAAATCGTCACATAACTGCCCTTGGAACCGGCTTCGGGTGTAATATAATTAATGTTTGGAGCGGCAGTTGCGAGCAAAACCTCAAAAGGCAAACTATTGCTTGTCTGATTATTCACTATGGCTTTGACTGTTAATTTTTGTGTTGGCAAACTCGCCGGCACTTGCGTGGCAATGTCTTGATTAGACCACTTACTGAAAAAAGTCGCGGCAAAGTCCCCAAATTTAATTTGACTGGCGCCTTTAGACGCGCCAAAATTTGACCCGCTGATTATTACCGGCATCTTGGGAGACTGTTTGTCAGGATTTAATCCGCAAAGACCGGGCTTGGTGACGCTATTGATGACAAAAACTTGGGTGACTGGAAAAACCGGCCCAAAATCATCATTAGTGCTGTCTTCGTGAGCCGTGTCGGCGGGGCCGGTCGAGGAGGCGGAGACTACTTTAATGGGACCGTTAGCCGCGCCGTTCGGGACTGCTACCACAATAAAATCATCCTGCCAGCTGTATTTGCCAAAACATTGCGCCGTTTGGGCAACTTTGTTATCTGTCGCATTGTCTACATTGCCCAAAAAGATTACCTTGCTTTTACCAAACTCAAACGCGCCAAAATTTTCACCAAAAATACTGACATAATTTCCCATGGCGCCATCTTTCGGATCAACATTGGTAATTTTGGTTTTAACAGCGCACTTTTTGGCCGGCAGGTCGCAATAACCGCTCGCGCAATCGGCATTGGTATTGCAATCGGCGTTGGCACAGGCTCCGCAATTGGGCCCGCAGTCAATATCTGTTTCATCAGCGTCTTTTTCTTTATTGAAACAAAAACCCGGCAAAACATTTACGCTTTGTTGGGCCACAGCGCTGTGTCCGGCTAAATCTTTCACCTCCACGCTTAACTGCCAAGTCTCTTTTTTAGTTTTATCAGTCAACTGCGGAGTAAAATTTTCATATTTCAACTGATTATCATTAACTGATAGAGGATAAGGCGCTGTAAAAGCCAGATTGCCAAACGGCACCTGCTCTTTACTGCTGTGAAATACCGCCCCCTGCAATCCGACGTCGTCGCTGGCTGTGGCGCTCACGGTCGTTTTTACGTCAGTTGGCAAATTAGCGCTATTTCCAGGCAAAACCATGGCGGCTTGCGGCGGCGTGTTATCATATTTGTCGCCGGTAGTGAAATAGAAGGAGCAAGCGTGATTGGCACAATCCAAATTTTTGGCCAAAAGTCCGGAAATCTGCGCCTCTTTAATGTTGGGACTTAAAATAACTTTATAGGTGGTATTTTTCCCAAAACAAACCGAAACATCGGGATTTTCCGGCGCGCAGGAACCGGTTGGATGAAATTCTACTGTGCTATCGCCGGAATTTGGGGCGAATTGCAAAAAGCCGGAAAAAGGAGCGGATGCCAATACTTCATCGGCCGTACCTGCTCCGGAAACAACCGGAACCACTTGGATATTTTCCAATGTTGCCGTGTCTTTATTAACCGGCGCCGGCAAATTCGGCTCTTCTTTAAAATTAACCGTGACAATAATATTTTTTAAGGGCAAATTGCCTTGCGACTCTACCGTGGCGTAAAAAGCGGTATTGCTGTAGCACTGGCCGCCCACGCAATTGGTCGGTTCGCCCGGCCCACCAGCGGCTTGCTCCTGATACTGCGCCATAATCGCGTCAGTCAATTTGGAAATGACAAACTGCGTGATGGCAAAAGCTGATAAAATTATGGCGAGGCCGATCGCGGCGTCAAGCATTATTTTCTTGGCCTTGGTGACTTTTTCTTCATCGCCGCCGGCAGTCATGTACTCATAGCCGCCCCACAAAACCAAAACCAAGGCAATAATTCCCAAAAGCCCCAAAGCGACATTAATAATTTTAGCAACGATGATTCTGATGTCAGTGTTGACCAAGCCCGTGGCCGCGGCGTAATCAATACCCGTATCCAACTCCTGTGCTTGAAGTAACGCCGGCGCGGTTAATAAAATACCCAAAAACAAGGCTAAAAATAGTCCAATTTCCCAAAATATTTTTTTATGCCCCTGAAACATACTTTAATTATTGACTCTTACGGCTGAATGTCGCTAAACGGACAATTCTCTTTTGTTTCGCAAGGAGTGGTGACGGCGCTAGAAGCATTATCAAAACAACTGGGCGCGCTGGATTTTAAATCTTGGCATTTGCTGTCGGGAGCGCCGACAATATTGCCGTCGGTACTGGCCGGATAAAAACAATTTTGGTAAATATCAGTCACTTTGGATGAAACAAAAGGATAATAAAAAGCATCAGTGGCATTTAACTCCGGCGGCTTTTGCCAAAAATCGCCATGCAAAATTTGCGCTTTTGTTTTAACCGCATCCCCCGCGCCGTACGCCAAAAATTGTACCGGCTCGCCTTTGGCGTTGAGATTTTGTCCGGCCGCAGTGTACCAAACATTATATTGTTTGTTGGTCTTCAAAACTAAATTATTAAAACTGCCGAGAGACATTAATTCATTAAAAATAATTTCAATCGGCGCGTTTTTAGCTACATTTTGTTCTTTTACAGACGGCGTAATGGCAGAAATTTTTGGCGCGATTGCTTTAATGGCGTCAGATGTTTTAAAAGACCAATAAAAATTATCCACTGGCGGCCCATCGGCTTGGCCGTCTTTTTTAGGCGGCGGCAAAATTGTCTGGCCGCTGGGCGTCAAAGCCAGCTCCCCTCCTCCATCCAAAGAATTATTAGCCATATCCACCACGCCGTCAGGATCAAACAAAAACAACGCTTGCGGATTGTTATTCGGATCCACTGTGGCGGCCAAGGCTGTAACTTTTAAAGTGGCCGAGGCCGTCAAACAGAAAATCGGCGCGCCGCAGGGATTTACTCCACACTGGGTGTCAGACACAAATTCCACTGTTTTATACTGATTGGTGATTTTAAATTCGCCAGTCAAATTTTTTGCGCCATCATTGACGGAAATATTATCAAAATCTCCGGCTTTTTTGTAAATCCCGCTCGCGGCAATCGGGTCCACGGCTTCATTAAAATTTATCTGAACAATAATGTTGCGCGGATATTTTTCATTAGATGGCACCGGTATTACGCTGTCCACTTGCGGCGGTTTCAAATCAACTTCGGAACTTACTGTAAATTGCCAATCATAATAACTCGCTGTGCCGGTGAAAATATTGTCGCCGTTGCTCCACTTGACGCCGCTTAATTTGACAGTGTAGACAACATCCTGTGTCGGACTGCCAAGATAATTTTTCGGCTTCATTACAATGGTTTTTTTGTCACTGCTCAATCCGGCATAGACATCGTCTTCCACGCTCTTTGAATCTATCCCCAAAGCCTTGGTTTCGCCGTCGGAGGACGGATAAATTTTAATATTCTGCGAATTGATTTGGTCAGAAACGCCTTTAGCGGTGTTGCCAAAAATTTTGTCGCCGTTAGTGTCTTCAAATAAAGTCGTCGAGTCAACCGTTTCACGAAAGGTAACGATAATTTTCGTATTGCGCGGAATGGGCGACTCCCCGGGCCAAGGCGCGTTGCGCTTGGGATAATGCGACTCAATCACCGGCCCGAGAAATCCGCCGATAATAAATTCATTGCTAAAGCCGCCGGCTTCCTCTCCTGTGCCTACTTGTTCCAGATACTCGCCCAAAATCATCTGAATCACAAACTGCACAATGCCCAAAGCTGAAAGTATAATGGCCAGCCCGATAACTAAATTTTTCAAAATTCTCTTGGCGGTGTCTATTTTTTCCTCATTGCCGCCGGCAGTCATGTACATCCAACCGGCATATATGATAAACCCAATCATGATTATTCCCACGAGCCCCAAAGCCGCGCGGATAATTTTCGCCACGATTATTCTGATGTCGGTGTTAGCTAGCCCGGTGGCCTTGGCATAATCCAATCCCAAATCCAATGGCGGTGTCTGCGCCAAGACCGGAGAAATTAAAAAAACCGCCAAGAATAACAAGCCTAAAATTATGGCAGTTTTTTTAAAAAACGCGATTTTTCTTTTCTCAACTCCTCCCATAGACAAGCAATTACCCCCCTAACTTTTTTGACACCATCTCCCTCACTTTATTTCCATCAGCTTTGCCGCCAGCTTTTTTCATTACCGCACCCATGACCCGGCCAATGTCTTTGACGCTAACCTCGCCCAGTTCCCGCAAAGTAGAATCCACCAAGGTTTGCAATTCCGCTTCGCTCATGGCCTGCGGCAGATAAGCTCTGATAATCGTCAATTCCGCCTGCGTTTTTTCCACCAGATCCGCCCGGTTGCCTTTTTTAAAATCAGCCGCGGCTTCTTCCAATTGTTTTACTTGCCGGCGCAGAAGCGCCATAATCTCGTCGTCGGTCAAGGACGCATCTTCACCAACACCGGATTTGGTTCTTTTGGCAATCTCATCGTTTTTAATCGCCGACTTCAACATTCGCAAAATAGAAAGACGCGGCTCTTTTGCCTTCAGAGCCGTCAACAAATCCTGTTCAATTTTTTCTTTGATGGCCATGTTATCTTCTAAAAGTCGGCTTTTCATCTTTAAGCTTGCCGACCTTAATCAAATATTCGCGCAAATTGGTGCGGCGGCTTTTTTCAATCGCCGACTTCCGCCGCCGATTTTTATTCAACTGCGGAGCATGAAATCTGATTTTTTTTGCCTGCAGAATCTTGCCGCTTTGACGAATTTTATCCTGAAACCTTCTAAATAAGGCCTCAAAGCTTTCATTTCGTTTTCTTTTGACTTCGGCCACAAATTTTCACCTCCCGGTGAGTTAATTATTATATTTTTATTGTACTCAATTTCGATTTAAAAGTCAAATCAGCCTTTTAACCGCCTTTTAATTCAAAAACAGCTTCTTTTTAATTTCCCCCACCGCCTTATTAATATCCACAATCTCCTGATTGCCCGACTCCATATCACGAATAATCACCGTACCGTCCTGAACTTCCTTTTGCCCGATAATCAAAGCGTAAGGCACGCGCAATTTGTCGGCCGTTTCCAATTGCTGGCGCAACCCATTTTTGTAAAAATTCTCTGTCACTTTAATTCCGGCTTTGCGACAATTCTCAAACAAAACTACGGCTTTGCGACGAGCCTGTTCGCCCAATTGAGCAATAAACACGTCTTTCTTGTCTTCCAAAGGCACAACGCGTCCGGCCTCTTTGATTTTATTAGCCGCTCTCTCCACGCCATGGGCAAATCCACAGGCCGGCGTCGGCCGCCCGCCGAGTGTGCTAACTAGCAAATCATAACGTCCGCCGCCGCCGAGCGCACTCTGCGACGCGCCTTCTTCTCCGGCGGCGTAAATTTCAAAAACAGTACGGGTGTAATAATCCAGCCCGCGCACCAAAGTGTGATTTAAAAAATATGGCAGACCCAATTCATCAAGATATTCCAGCACGGCCATAAAATGCTCGCGGCACGAATCGCACAAAGAATCCAAAATTTGCGGCGCGTTTTGTTTCACCGGTTGACATTGCTCCTCTTTGCAATCCAGCAGGCGCAGAGGATTTCTCTGCAAACGTTTTTTGCAAAATTCGCAAAGATGACTGCGCTGGCTGCGGAAATATTGCGTCAATTCTTCAATATATCTAGCGCGGCAATCAGCGCAACCAATGCTATTGATTTGGATGGAAACCGGCACGCCCATTTCATGATAAAAATTATACGCCAGAAGAATTATAATGGCATCGGCGATCGGCGCCGCCTCGCCCATAATTTCAAAACCAAACTGATAAAAATTACGATAGCGGCCTGATTGCGGACGCTCATGTCGAAACATCGGCCCCCAATACCAAGCCTTGATAGGCTGGGGCTGATTCCAAAGTCCGTGTTGGATATAGGCACGGGCCAAAGATGCCGTGGCCTCGGGTCGCAAGGCGACTTTGGTGCCGTCCAAATCCTCAAAAATATACATTTCTTTTTCCACGATGTCGGTGTCTTTGCCAATGGAGCGATTAAAAAGCAAGGCCTCTTCCAAAACCGGCGTTTCAAATCTTTCAAAACCAAAATTTGCAGCCAAAGAAACCACTTTATCATAAACCAGCTTCCAATATTTTTGATCAGCCGGCAAAATATCTTTCATGCCGCGCAGAGCCTGAATAACGCGAACGCCCTTTTTCACCTGCTCTTCGCCCGATGGATTTTCCTGAACTTCTTGTTTTTCTTCCATAAAAATATTTTTTAATAATTAACCGCCGGCGCAAACCAATGCACACGATCAAACGGCCAACCGCGCAGCAATACTCTGCCAACAATAGCCGAGCCGTCAATCGATCCGACCATGCGCGAATCCAAACTGGAAAACCGGTTATCTCCCAAAACAAAAAATTTATTTTCCCCCAGCGCCGAGGAAGTGTCGGGTACGGTTTTTAAGCCAATCGGCAAATATGATTCTTTCAACACTAAACCATCGGGTATCTCTTCGCTGTAAATTATAACCTGCCCGTTTCTAATTTTCACCGTCTCACCAGGCAGGCCGATCACTCTTTTCAAAAAAAATTCTTTTTTATTCAAGGGGGATTTGAAAACGATAATGTCACCGCGTTGCGGCTCTTTGAGACGATAGGTTAATTCATCAATAATCAGATATTCCTTATCAAAAAAATTCGGCTCCATGGACGCCCCGCGCACGTAAAACGGTTTGAACAGAAAATATCGCACCAAAAAAATCGTGATGACCGCGAGCATGGCCAATTTGAACAATTCCAAAAAGAAAAGTTTGGCGCTACTTTGCGGAGTCAAGGTCTCCTCATTTTTTTTGGCTGTCCAATTTTTCGGATGAAGCTTATATAATATTTTTTTCATGTGCTTGGTGGGCATGCCTGGAATCGAACCAGGGACCTCGTCATTATCAGTGACGCGCTCTAGCCATCTGAGCTACATGCCCATAAAAATTCAACACCCCACTATTAAAAAAGGCCATTCTCCCACTGCCAACAGTTTACAACATCCATAAAAATATTTCAAGTTGGCGCGAAAGACCGGCCTTTTAAAAAACATCGCTAATTTGACGGGAAGAATTCTATCTCGACTTGGGATTCCAAGACATTGCTGTCTGGTATCTCCTTAGAAAGGAGGTGATCCATGCGCAGCTTCCGCTACACATGCCTTGTT